>DATKMD010000104.1:0-75083 GCA_035542075.1 Thermoanaerobaculaceae bacterium | reverse complement strand
CCTCGATCAGCGTGAAGCCGGACTCGCGCAAAGGGCGGGCGGGCATAGGGACACTCAACACGTGCCGTGTAAACGCAACTCCTGTGCCACCAGCGCGATCTCTCGCCGTTGCAATGGTTTTATGACGGAACCGCACTCGCGTCATGTCAGCCTCCCTTCAGAATTCGCAAAAAATGAGACGCTCGGGAACACCTGACCCCAGGACCGCGGATCGGACACGCAAACCCAACGATCCGCCGGGGTTCCCGATCCCGGCGCGGGACGATTCCCCGAGCCAGTTCCGTGGCCGGAACACGTATTCAGTTTACCCCACAGACCCGCACCCGGTCGGTCCCAGCGCCGCACCGTCTTACGCCCGCAGGTGGCGCCGCCGCAGCAAGGTCTCCGCTCCCGCCTCCGGGCGCAGCTCGCCGGCGTACCGGAACGGCTCACCTATCGCGTCGGTCCACTCCGGCGAGGCTGGCGAGCGCCGCCACCAGTCGCTCGGCAACCGGCACGCCGGTGGCCGCCGCGAAGTGCTTCCACCCCGGCGAGGGGTTCACCTCTCCGACGAGCCAGCGCTCGCCGTCGGGGATCAGATCCACGCCGGCGAAACCGAGCCCAACGACCCTGGCGGCGCTCACCGCGAGATCGGCGAGCCCCCGGTCGAGCTCGATGGATCGCACCTTGGCACCGCGGGCGGCGTTGGCCCGGAAATCGCCCTCCCCCGCCCGGTGCTCCGCGGCGCCCAGCGCCTCGCTCCCCAGCACCAGCACCCTCCGGCTGACGCCGCCGGGGAGACAGAAGCGCTGCACCACCGGCTCCTCGCCCAGACGCCAGAGCGAGTCGAGGACCGCCTCCAGTTCGGCTGCGCCGACGCAGCGGATCACCCCGACGCCGCGGCGGGAGCGCCGCAGCTTCACCACGCACGGGAAACCGGCAAGCGCGCCCGCCGCCGCGGCGAGCGCCTCGGGCTCGGAGCCAGCCAGCGTCTCGGGGTGGGGCAGCCCCGCGGACGCCAGGGCGCAGGCGGTGAGCCAGTGATCCCGGCCGGTCCGGATCGCCGCCGCGTCGTTGAGCGAGGGCACACCGGAGCGCTGGAGGGCGGAGAGCACGGCGAGCGTGGAGTCGGGGCGCCAGTTCCCGACGCGTGGCAGCACGGCGCGGATCTCCGCGAGCGCCGGGTCTGCCCCCCCGGACCACAGGCCGGGTGGCCCCGCTCGGGCCACCAGCCGAAGGGCGTCGAGGGTCACCACCTGGTGCCCGAGCTTCCTGCCGGCGGCTTCCAGGTCACGGTAGACCGGAAGGTCCGGCCTCGCGGTCAGCACCGCCAGCCTCGACACGGCGCTAGTCTAGTCGGGATCCGCGGCTGGCGCTCTCAGCTCGCGCCGGTGAGACGGCCGAGGAGGGCCAGCAGCTCCTCCTCGTCAAACGGTTTGGTCACGTAGAAATCGGCGCCGGCCACCATCGCCTTCTCCTGGTCGGTCTTCTGCCCGAGGGCGGTCAGCATCACGATCTTGGTGGCCGCGAGCGCGGGGTCCGACTTCACGGTGCGGCAGACGTCGAACCCGTCCCGGCGGGGCATCATGGCGTCCAGCAGCACGACGGGGGGTTGCAGGCGGCGGATCTGCTCGAGCGCCTCGTCGCCGTTCCCCGCGGTGACCACGCGATACCCCTCCATCTCGAGGATGAAGGAGACCGTCTCCCTGATGCTGGGTTCGTCGTCCACGAGCAGGATCAGGGGCTCAGCCACGATGCTCCTCCGCTCGCCGCACGACCATGATCGTGCGGTCGTCGATGGGGGAAGCCTTGCTGGAAAAGACGGCCACCTCTCTGCTCACCGCGGCGACGACCTCGGCGGCCGAGCCTGCGCCCCCGGCGAGCGCACGGCACAGTCCCTCGACCCCGAACGTCCGATCGCCCTCCCCGAGGGTCTCGCTGATCCCGTCCGAGTAGAGGACAAGGGCGTCGCCCGGACCGAGCGAGCCGTCCTCCACCGGATACTCCTCCCCCGGCTGGACACCGAGCGGGAGCCCGCCCTTCTCCATCACCTCGAACGAACCGTTGGCGCGCCGGATCAGGGCCCGGGGGTGGGCGGCCGTCGAGAGCGAGAAGCGTCCGGTCTCGGGATCCACGAACACCACCACCGCGGTGGCCATGGTGAAGGTGTTGAACTCACCGCTCGTGAGCTGATCGTTCACGATCGAGAGGAGTTGGCCCGGCGTCTCGACGGCATCCGCGAGCGCGTCCAACCGTGCGAAAAGAGCCGAGAGCGCCAGCGAGACGCCGATCCCGTGGCCAGTGAGGTCGACGACGCCAAGCGCCACGCCGCCGTGGTGCAGCCGCCTCTGGAGGAAGCCGTCGCCCCCGACTTGGGTCACCGGCTCGCAGCGGGCCGCGACCTCGAGCGACCCGTAACGCGCGAGGGGCGGGGGGAAGAGGCGCCGCTGGATTTCCGCCGCGAGCTCGAGTTCGCGCACCACTCTCGCGGTGTGCTCCGCCTCCTGGACCAGGATCCTATTGGTGAGGGCGACGCTCGCCAGGTCGGAGAGCAGCTGGACCAGCTTGAGCTGCTCCGCGGTGAACATGGGCTCCCCGACCCTGCGCAGCACCATCACCACCCCCAGCACGCGGTCGGCGCTGCGGAGCGGCACGAGCAGGCAGGGCTGGTTGGGCTCGACCGGCACCAGAAGCTCGTTCTCGACGGGTTCCTCCGCGGTGGTCGCGAACGCCAGCGCCTCGCCCCGGTCCAGCACCTGCGCGGCAACGGCGGACACCGCCAGCTTGTCACCCACCCGAAGCCCCTCGGGGAGCTTGCCGTCCGCCACCTCGAGGCTCTTCCCGTCCCAGTTGAGGACCACGACGGTCTGCGGCTCCATCACCGCGAGCCGCTCCACGAGCCAGCGGGCGATGTCGGAGTCCGCGAAACCGTGGCGCAGCAGCTCGCCGGCGTAGAAGAGGAGGTTCTGCTCCCACCACAGGCGGCGCGTCTTGGAGGCCAGGTCGTCGATGGTCGCCCTGGCGGTGGCCATTCGCTCCAGCGCGGAGACGGCAAGCGCGCCGAGTTCGGCCCGCTCGGGCGGGATCACCAGGATTCCGGTGTAGGCGCCGCACACCACGGGCAGCTCCAGGGTCGCCCGCTCGTGACGCCCCGCCTGCCAGATCAGCTCGCCCGCGGGGTCCAGGAGAACTGCCCCGCCCAGGGCCTGCGCCAGAACCTCGAGGAAAGGCTGGACATCGCGGGGGAGCAGGAAGCGCGTCACGAGCGCCTCCCGCCGGTCGGAAGCAGCATGGTGACCACCGTTCCCTTGCCCTCCTCGGATGTGATCTCGAGAGTGCCCCCGTGATTCTCCGCCACGCGGCGTGCCACCGCCAGCCCCAGACCGAGCCCACGCGGCTTGTCCGTGAGGACGTTGCCTCCCTGCCAGAAGACTTCGCACACGTGGGCCAGGTCCCCGGCGGGGATCCCAATGCCGCCGTCCTCGACGCGAACCTCGACCATCGAGTTCGCGCCGCGCCGCACCGGCTTGACCATCACCGCCAGCGCGCCGCCCTCGCGGTTGAACTCCACACCGTTCTTCACGATCGCCCGCAGTGCCGCTTCCAGCTGGTCGGCATCCCCGGTGATCTGCTCGAGGCCGGAGGCGACCTTCACCTGGACTGCGAGCTTCCGCTGCGCGATGTCGCCCTTCAGCGGCGCCAGCACCCGTTTCAGCAGCTCGGTGATGCTCAGGGAGGTGGGCGCCGGCCGGCCCTCCGGGACCCCGAGGACCGCGGCCTGGAGAGCCGAGGCGATCAGCTCCGCAAGACGCGTCGACTCCTGGGTGATGATCTCCACGAACTTCCCAGCCTTCTCCGCAGGCACCTCGTCGTACCGGGTCAGGATTCGGCCGGCCGTCTGGATGGCGGTCACCGGCGTGTTGAGCTCGTGGGCGATCCGGTTCAGAAGATCGCCCTTGAGCCGCTCGAGGTCGCGGAGCTGGGCGTTGGCGGCCTCGAGTGCGAGGTTGCGGTCCTCCAGCTCCTCGGCGAGCTTTCTCGCGTGCTGAAGGGCCTCCTGGAGCTCCTTGGTGCGCTCGGCGACGGCCTCCTCCAACGAACGGTTGAGGAGCTCGAGCGAGCGCCATGCACGGGCGTTCGCGAGGGCGGTGGCGGCGTTGGCCCCCATGGCCGAGGCGAGCTCGAGCTCCTCGTCCTCGAACGGGCCTCGAGACGCATCCGCGAACGCGGTCACCAGCCCGAGCGGGCGGTCCTGCGCGATCAGCGGAATGGCCAGAACGCCGATCAGGTTGAGGTTCCGCACCTCCTCCATCCAGGGCGACTCGATCAGCTGCGCCGGCTCGACCTCATCGAGCCTGGCCAGGAATGGTTGCCGCTCCGCGAGGATGACGTCGGCCGGCGACTTCCCCCCGTTCTCCCGGCGCGCCAGCGGGTCGTTGGCCATGCCGCGCCTCAGGATCTCGACTAGCTGGCCGTTCTGGTCAACCAGGAGGAGCGAGCCGCAGGCGACCTTGGCCTCCGCGAGAAGCCGATCGAGGAAACCGGTCGTGATCTCCTCCGGCTCCCGTGCGAGCGTCATCAGGCGGCCGAACTCGTTGATCGAGCGCAGATTGGAGATCCGGCGCTCGAGTTCGGCGGTGAGGCGGTCCAGCCGCACGTTGAGGTCGGTCATCGCCAGGTTGGCGCGCACCGCCTCGGTGATGAGGTCTTCCGGTTTCAGGTCCTCGCTTTTTGCCTGCGGGTGCACGGTCACGGCCGCCTCGACCGGCGGGGCCCCGGCCCGGCGCGTGAGTGGCAGCAGAGCGCTGCTGACGTTGGCGACCAGTCGGTTGAGGGCCTCGGGTTGGGTGGCCAGACCGAGCCTGTCGGCGACCGACAGCACGGTGGCCTCGGCGACCGCGCCGAACGCCTCCAGCACACCGGCGCCCGACGTGGCGATTGTCTCGAAGGCGGGGTACCCGCGAGCGTTCAGGCTCTTGTCGAGCTCGCCCCGCGAGACCAGGTCGGGGAGGTCGCGCTTGTTGTAGCTGAGGACCATCGGGACGGTCTCGGGGTCGAGGCCGTTGGCCTTGAGGTTCTCCGCCAGGTTGGCGAAGCTCTCCTCATTCGCGCGCGCCATCGACCTTTGCGAGTCGGCCACGAACATCACGCCGTCGCACCCCGCGAGCACGGCGCGCCGTGTCGCGTTGTACTGGACCTGGCCCGGGACCGTGTAGAGCTGCAGCGTCAGGCGGTAGCCCCGCACGCGGCCGAGATCCAGCCCGAGCAGGTCGAAGAACAGCGTTCGGTCCGTCGCGGTGTTGAGGGTGTAGAGCTTGGTGCGGCGCTGCGGGTCGGTGGCGCGATGGATGAACTGAAGGCACGTCGTCTTGCCGCACAGGCCGGGGCCGTAGTAGACGACCTTCAGCTTCACCTGTCGGTACTGGTTGTCAAACTGAACCATCGCGCTCCTGTTGCCGTCTTTCGCCCGGCAGTTCGACCACGAACAGAGCGCCGCACTCCCGGTCCTTCTTGGCCCAGATGCGGCCCCCGTGGTGCTCGACGATCTGCCGAGCGATAGTCAGGCCCAGCCCCGTCCCCCCCCGTTCCTCACCGGTCTCCAGTTGCTGGAAGCGCTCGAAGATCTGCTCCTCCATCCCCGGCGGGATGCCCGCCCCTTCGTCCTCGACCTCCAACCGCACGCCCCCGCTGCCCCACGGCTCGTAGCGGAGGCGTACGGTGCCGCCATCGGGGGAGTGCTTGATCGAGTTCGACACCAGGTTCACCAGCACCTGCGTCATCTTGTCGCGGTCGAGCGTCACGACCACCTGCTCGCTGCAGGGCTGCACCTCGAGGGCCAGGTTGCGCTCCCCCACCAGCGCCACGAACGACTCCTGCACCTCCCGCACGAGCTCCGCCAGCGGGGTCGGTGCGAAGTTCCACTCCACCTGGCCCGCCTCGATCTTCGCAAGGTCTAGGAGGTTGTTGATCAGCCGGGTGAGGCGGCGTCCTTCCCTGTGGATCACCTCGGCGAACCTCTCGACCGACTCGGGGCGTTTGTTGCCGTACCGCATGAGAACGTTGGCGGCAGAGAGGATTCCGGATAACGGCGTGCGGATCTCGTGCGAGACGGTAGAGAGGAACTCCGTGTGCCGCTCGTACAGCTCCTCCAGTTCGGCGGCGCGGACGATGTGCCGACGCGTCGCGCCCACCCGCCTCAGGCCCGCGCGCACCCGCGCAATCAGCTCGCCCCACCGGCACGGCTTGAGGAGGCAGTCGTCGGCGCCGTGGTCCATCGCGGCGAAGAGCTCTTCGGGCGATGCCATGCCGGTCATCAGGATCACGTAGATATCGGCAAGTACGCGGTCGTCCCGTATCCGACGCAGCAGCTGCAAGCCGTCCACCCCTGGCATCACGACATCGGTGAGCAACAGGTCGATGCCGCCGTGCCTGATCGTGTTCCAGGCTTCGGTGCCGTCCGCGGCGGTGAGGAAACGTGCGTCCGGGAACTGCTCCGAGAGTGCTGTCACGATTGCGCTGCGAAGCTCCAGATCATCCTCGACGACCAGCAGCGTTGGTCGTTGGCTGGGGGGATCGTGCGCCATGAAACGATTGTAACAAGGGCCGGGGAACTTCTCCCTCGGCCCTTGGGACACCTCGACGGTCTTGCGGAGGCTATTCGGGTCGCTGCTTGAGGCGCTCCAGCGAGAAGTTGGGCAGTGAGATCGCCGCGGGTGCGCCGCGCCGGCTAATCGGGCGCAGCGATGCGGCCTGCGCCGAGAGGCCGACCGTGCTGATCTGCGCCTCGATCGTCGTCGGGTCGCCCGTGATCGCGCTGCGGACCGTCGCGTAGGGGTAGACCGCGGCGTCGTTCGGCCCGTCCACGATGTATACAGCCGCGGTGCCGCCCTGGAGCCCGACCGGGATGCGTCCCTGCACGTGGCCGTAGGGCGGGATCACCAGTTGATAGTTGTTTACGACGTTGCCGGCGGTGTCCTGGAGGTCCACCTGCGCGGTGACCCGGGCCCCGGTCCAGGAAGCGACCCCGATGCTGGTGATGAATTCCTGATCGTCCGTGAGCTGGGGCAGGTAGGCGATGAAGCCGTACTCGAGCCCGAGGTTGGCGGGGAAGCCCGCGAAGTCCTGGCCGAACTCGCCTCCGCCGCCAAGCGGGTTGAGGGTGAAGTTGCGGGCAAATACCCCGAAGTCGCAGCTCGTGTCGCCCTTCGTACTCGGGCACGCGTTGGCGTCGAAATCGGCGTAGACCAGCAGCGCTCCGGTCTGGCCACGTGCGTTGAAGCCATGGGGTCCCAGCACGTCCCAGAGGTTGAGCGTTTCCCACGGCTGGAGGTCGATCGGCGGCGCCGTCGGTACGCCGCCGCTGTTGTCCTGACCGGTCGGCAGGAATGCCAGCTTGACCGTCAGGGTGTGGTTGTGCGGGTTGTAGAGGGTCAGGTCGGTGTGCCAGTCGGTCTGCAACCACCCCGGCTTATTGGCGACGGCGGTCACGACGTACGCACTCGTCATCTCTCGGGCCAGTGCCGCGCTCGCCAGCATGAGAGCCGCTGCGGCAACCGCAAGCTTGCGGATCATGGTGCACCTCCGTCAGAGGGTTTTGCACGGTCCGTGCCAGAAAACCGGCGCGTGGCCGCAGGCACTTCGCAAGAAGCTGTCCCTTTTTTCGGTCACCGTTCCTCCCCGGGTGTATCTTGGACTCGACGGGAGACTCCGGTGCGCTCGGTTCTCGGTCTCGTAGCCCTTCTTATTGCGATGGCCATTGCCCTTCTGCTCGCTGCGCGCGAGACCCGCCGCGACATGGACGCGGTGAGGAGCGTGACGTTCACGACACCGTCGGATGTGACCCCGAGCGCCTTCGACGCCAGGGCTGCGGATGCCCTCGCGGAGCGTCTGCGCCTGCTCGCGGACCAGCCGGAGCTCCCCCTCCCCGAGCTGCGCGAGGCCGCAGCCCGAGCCGCAAGCTGGACCGCGGCTCTCTCGCCCGGGAGCTTCGACTACCACATGGCGGTCAACCTGCGCGCGGCGGCGGACGAGCTCATCATGGCCTCGACCTCCCTCTCCGACCCGCATCGGGCACGCGCACGCCAATACGTGGACGCGGCCGTGACAGCCCCGGGGAGCCCCGGGGGCGGACCGCCCGGAGCCATCGGCGGGGTCCGAGACCAGCTCCAGAACCTGCAGCAACATCGCCAGGAGCAGGTGCAGGAAACCGACCGCGAAGCACACTAGATCCTGTTCCACTGCGTGGAGCCTTTCTTTCTTGCCCCGCGGCCCTGCCTTTTCCTGTTTCACTGCGTGAGGCTGGTTATTGCCAGGCGGGTGGGGCGGAGCCCCGCGTCAAAGAAGATCAGGGATGTTCGTGGTCGCCACGGGGCCGGCGCCGAACGCCGCGATCTCGCTGGCCACCCGCGCCAGGAAACGCTTGACGCCCTCGGTGCGCTCCACCTGAGCCCCCGCCCACAGGTGACACGAGGTGCCCTGCCGGCCGACCGACACGACAACAACCGGATGAAGTGGGCGCCCGTACTCGACGACGACACCCGCCACCAGCAGCGTCGAGCCGTCGACACTCATGAAGCACCCCTCGGCCCGCGCCACGACGTTACCCCAGCGCCAGGGGCCGCGCGGGAGGCCGCGCCACGCCGCGGCGAGGTCCGCATGCCCGGCGCGGATCACGTGGGGCATCGGCTAGAAGAGGAACGCCAAGCCGGCCGTCGCCGCGACGACGACCGGGTTCTGGTAGTTCTGCGTGCGGTGCATCGTGATCTCGGCCGTCAGGCGCCAGCGCCGGGAGAGCTGGAACCACTCGCCGATACCGAGGTACCACCCGAATTGCCACTCCTCGATGCCCGGCGGCGGCTGTTGCGCCTGGAGGTCCAGGTGGTAGTCACCGATGCCTCCCGAGAAGAGGAACTCCCCCAGGACACCATCGAACAGGTAATCCACACCCACCGTGTAGCCCCGCAGCTTGCCGGGCCAGCCCACGCCGTCGTAGGTCGGCTCAAAGGGGAGGTCGGCGACCTGGAACCGCACCAGGGTATCGCGGTACACCGGGATTGCCACGAACCCCGCCGGCGCCCCATCATGGCTGTGCAGGAGGTTCTGATCGGGCGCGGTTGGCGCCTGCCAGGTCCAGCTCGTCCCCGCCGCAAGACCTGCCCAGAGGATCTGCCCGTTGACCGCAGTGGCGCTCGCGAGCGCCACGAGCGTCGCACACATCCACCTCATGGTCGCCTCCTGGCGAGAGTATACGGGGTCCGCAAGGACACCGTTGGCCAGACCTCGACCCGCGAGGCTGCCGGGGCCGCTCGTGACGCCCTGGTACAATCCGGCTGCCGTGCCGACGCTCGTCGAGGCCCTGGCCCAGACCTTCCTCCCCTCCACCTGCGCGATCTGCGGGGTTGTGCTGCCGTGGCGGGGAAGCCGCGCCGGCGTTTGCCCGACGTGCTGGTCGGGCCTGATCCCCCACGCTGCCCCAACGTGCCCCTCCTGCGGAACCCCGGAGGTGGAAACCGAGGGCCCATGTCTGGCCTGTCGGACCGCGCCGCCGCCCTGGTGCGGCGCCGCGAGCTTCGGAGCCTACCAGGGCACGCTCAGAGAGCTGGTGCTCCTGTTCAAGAGCCGCGGCAGGGACGAGCTCGGGGTGCCCCTCGCGGGCCTTCTCCTCGCAGCCTTTCGGCGAGCCGGGTGGCCGCGGCCCGACGCGGTGGTTGCCGTACCCATGAAGTGGACGAGGCGCCTGCGCCGCGGGTACAACCAGGCCGAGTTGCTCGCGCGCTCGCTCTCACGCGAGCTCGGCGTTCCCTTCACTCGGCCCCTGCGTCGGCGCGGCCGCAGCACTCAGGTCGGCCAGAGCCGGGGCGACCGCCTTCGTCTCCGGGCGGCGGCGTTTCCCGTGCGCCGGCCGGCGACCGGCCGGATCGTGCTTGTAGACGACGTGCTGACCACAGGCGCAACGGCCGCCGCTTGTACCCGTGCCCTGACGCGCGCGGGCGCCTCTGAGGTTTACGTTCTGACCGTCGCGAGAACCCCACAAACCGGGAGGATTCCATGAGCATGTTCGACTCTCTGGTGCGCGCAACGTTGCCGGTCACCCCAAAGCCCATGATCCACTTCTTCGCGCGCCGGTACGTGGCCGGCTCCAGGCTGGAACAGGCCATCGCAACGGTTCAGTGGCTCGCCCAGCAGGGGTGTTGCGCCACCATCGACGTGCTCGGGGAGAGCGTTGTCGAGAGGCAACACGCCGTTACGGCCGTGGCCGCGTATCACGAGGTGCTCGAGGCGATCACTGCAAACTCGCTTCCGGCGCACGTCTCCCTCAAACCCACCCAAATGGGGCTCAACATCGACCGTTCGTTCTGCCGCGACAACATCGCCGCAGTGCTGGAGCGCGCCCACTCCAAAGGGATCTTCGTCCGCATCGACATGGAGGACTCGCCGACCACGGACGCGACGCTGGCCATCTACCGGGAGCTCGTCGGTCACTTCCCCAGCGGCACGGGCGTCGTCCTTCAGGCACGGCTTCGCCGCACCTTCGCCGACGCTTCTGCACTCGCGAACCCGGGAACGAACGTCCGTCTGTGCAAGGGGATCTACCTGGAGCCGCGGCCGATCGCCTACGAGGAGCGCGACATCATCCGCAACGCCTTCGTCCACGCGCTCGAGATCCTCCTCGAGGGGGGCGCACACGTCGGCATCGCCACCCACGACGAGTGGCTGGTATGCAAGGCGCTCGCGATCATCCAACGCCTCAAACTAGGTAAGGACCGCTACGAGTTCCAGATGCTGCTTGGCGTCGACCCGGAGCTGCGGCGGATCCTCGTCGACGCGGGTCACCGGCTTCGCGTGTACGTCCCGTTCGGATCGCACTGGTATCCGTACTCGGTCCGACGCCTGCGCGAGAACCCGACGATCGCCCGGGTGGGCCTGGAGGCGTTCCTGCGCGGCCGCATGGAGTCCTGAAGCCAGGGCCGAGGGGTCAGCGGTCAGGGGTCAGGGAACAGTAAGAAGAAAGGCAGACCGCGTCGCGCATTGCCGCTATGGTCACCTCGCCGGTGGGGTCGAACGTGGCCACCCTGTGATCAGGACTCGCGCGCCTTGTTGCCGTCCCTGACCCCTTCACCCTGCGCCCTGACCCCTGTCTACTCTAGTGGTGAATCAGGAACTTGACCTCGTCGTTCCCGCGGGCGTGCTGCACGGAGACAACCAGCAGCCCTTGGCCCTTGTCCAAGGTGGGGATGGTTCCTCTCAGTTCCAGCGCACCGGCGTGGTCGCTTGTGCCCTCGGCGAGCTTTGCGGGCTTCGTGGCCGTGGATAGGAACCGCACACCGACCTGGGCGCCGGCAATCGGTGCCTCACCCGGGGTGGTCTGCACAAGCACCTGCAGCGAGAACTCTCTGCCGAAAACGAGATCGTCGCCACCGAGCACACGCACTCGCACCCTCTCCTCGTGCTGCTGCTCCGCGAGCCAATCGGCGATGACCTCATCGAGGGACTTCTCGGCAATGCCCAGGACGTCCATCGGCACGGCCCCGAGCTTGCTGGTGGCCGGGGAGCGACGCCTGACGGTGGTGTCGCTCGCCTGGCCGACCGGGGGCTCGGTCAGCAAATCGATGCGACCGGCCCGGATCGCGTCGACGATGTTACGGTGCTGCCGCTCCATCAACATCTGGATGGATACCATCTCGGCGCCCGCCTCGAGCAGGTTTGAGTACTCGGTCCTCCGAGTGGCGAGAATCTCACCCTTCATGTAGACCAGCGATTCGATCAGGGGGTTGGTGGAGCCTCGGTCCTCGGTCTGCACGTGGTACGTCACGCCGTCGAAATCAATGTCGGTGTTGAAACCGGTCAGCACGGCGCGTCCACAACCTCCCCAACCGAAGATGCTACGGGAACTCTCCTCGCCCTGTCAACGAAAAACCTGCCCAGTTGCCCCAGCGCCGAATCAACCGCAACCGATTGCTGCAAGACCCTCACGAGATCTGGATGTTAGACTCGGCCTGGCAGGACACGATGCGCCACCTCATCCTCTTCGACGTCGACGGGACGCTGCTCTCGACCAACGGCCACGCTGGTGAGGCGTTGGGCATGGCCCTGCATGAGACGTTCGGCACGAAGGGCCCGATCGAGCACTACTCATGGGCCGGAAAGACAGACCCGCAGATCGTCTACGAGCTTCTCGCGGGCGCAGGCATTTCGCGCGCGGAAGTCACGCCCAAGCTGCCCGAGATCTTCGAACGTTACTGCGGCCACCTGACCCGCAAGCTCTCCCCGGCCAACACACAACCGCTCGCCGGCGTGCCCGAGGTCCTGGAGCACCTTTGCCGGCGCCGCGACGTCGCGGTCGGTCTGCTTACCGGCAACATCCGGCGCGGCGCAGACATCAAGCTGCGCGTCGCGGGGCTTGCCGGGAGCTTCGAGGTGGGCGCTTACGGCAGCGACGAGGAGGACCGCAACAGGCTGGTAGCGGTTGCAAGGGCGCGCGCGCGGGAGCGCTGGGGAGAGGAGTTCCCCGGCGCGCGCACGGTGGTCGTGGGGGACGCCGAGGCGGATGTCCGCTGCGCGCGGGCCGGCGGAGCGCGCGCGGTGGCGGTCGCGAGCGGCCAGACCGCCAGGGCGACGCTCGCGACAATGAAGCCCGACGCGCTCCTCGACTCGCTCGCATCGCCGCTGGCCCTGCACGCCCTCCTCGGCCCCGACGGACCCGCTACCGGGAGGATCTGACTGGGGAAGGCTGCGGGGTGTTTGCGTTAGCCGATGTCAGGAGGAGCGATGCGTGAGTTCCTGAGGTTCCTGGAAGGAGAGATCGAAAAGCTGCACGAGGCTCGCACCTACAAAGTCGAGGTGCCTCTCGAAAGCCCCCAGGACCATCGTGTCAAGGTGGACGGCCGCGAGGTGGTCATGCTCACCTCCAACAACTACCTCGGGCTCGCCAACCACCCTCGGGTCCGGAAAGCCGCCGTCAAGGCGGTCGAACAGTGGGGAGCAGGGATGGGCTCGGTGCGCTTCATCTGCGGGACGCAGGTGCTGCACAAGCAACTCGAGGAGACGATCTCCCGCTTCTACGAGACCGATGACACCGTCCTCTACACCTCGTGCTGGAACGCCAATGAGGCCTGCTTTGCAACCCTCACCGGACCGGAGGATGCGATCGTCTCCGACGAGCTCAACCACGCCTCGATCATCGACGGCATCCGGCTCGCCAAGGCCAGGAGGTACATCTATCGACACAACGACATGGGAGATTTGGAGGCGAAGCTCTCCCACGCACGTGCCGAAGGCGCGCGCTTCATCCTGGCAATCACCGATGGCGTCTTCTCGATGGAGGGCGAGCTCGCACCTTTGCCGGAGATCATCGGGGCGTGCGAGCGTCACGGCGCCTTCCTCGTTGTCGATGACTCGCACGCTACCGGTCTGCTCGGGCAGCGCGGACGCGGCACCGCTGAGGAGCTGGGGGTCTGGGGCAAGGTCCCCGTGCACACGGGCACCCTCGGCAAGGCGATGGGCTCGGCGATGGGCGGCTACGTCACAGGACCGAAACCGGTGGTGGACACCCTGCGACAGCGCTCAAGGCCGTACCTCTTTTCCAATTCTCTGGCGCCCGCGGTGGTCGCCGCCGCGCTCGAGTCGTTCCGCATGGTGATGGAGGATCCCTCCCGCACGCTCGCGGTGCAGGCCAACGCCCGCTACTTCCGGGAGCGGATGGCGGAAGCAGGCTTCCAGATCCCCCACGGGATCCACCCGATCGTCCCGGTTATCGTCGGGGACACGGCGCTTGCCCTCGCCATGGGGAAAGACCTTCTCGCGCGCGGGGTCTACGTTTCCGGTTTCGGCTTCCCCGTGGTGCCCCAGGGTCAGGCGCGACTGCGGGCCCAGATCTCCGCGGCCCACACCCGGGAGGACCTGAACAGGGCGGTCGACGCATTCGTGGGTGTCGCACGACAGCACGGCGTGATCACTTGACCGCTGCGGGCCCGGCCAGTGCCCGTCGCTGCGCGTGCTAGCCTGGCGCCATGAACGTGTACCTCTCGCGCTGGGTGTGCCTGGACGTCCAGGCAAACCTGCGGCGGGTCGTCGAGGAATCCGCCGCGGCGGTGGAGGCAGGGGCGTCGCTGGTCGTGTTTCCCGAATTGTTCCTCACCGGCTACGCGCGAAGCGTGGACCCGACGCAGGCGAAGGCCGTCTTCGCCCGCACCTCCCAGGCGCATCCCGAGGCCGTCTTCGCGTTCGGCTCGTTCAGCGAGGAGCGCCGCAACCGGATGACCATCTGGCGAGGGGGCAGCGAGCTCGCGCGCTACGACAAGGTCCACCTCTTCGCCCCGAACGACGAGCCGAGGCTCTGGGAGCCGGGCGACAGATACGTCGCGGTGCGGTTCAACGGCTGGACCGTCGGCCTGCTGACGTGCAACGACATACGGTTCCCCGAGCAGGCCCGCGCCCTGCGCCTTTCCGCCCGTTGCGACGCGCTGCTGGCGGTGGCCTGGTGGCCCTGGCGTAGGGACCACGTGTGGCGCACGCTGCTGCGGGCGCGCGCGATCGAGAACGGCGTCTGGGCTATCGGCTGCTGCGTTGCCGGATCCGAGCACACAGAGGAACGCTTCGCGGGAGCCGGCAACCACGTCTTCGACCCCCACGGCGAGCCGTTGCGCACCAGCGACGACCACACGTACGTCCTGGATTCGGCGCGCGCAGGTGACCTGCTGGTGGATCCGCTCGAGACGTTTCGAGATATCGAGGAGGTCCAAGTCTTCGAGACGCCCGGCTAGCTGGGCGCCTGTACTGTGGGGTTTGCAGCGCGTCGTCTTACTCGCCCAGCTCGTACTCCCCGGCGCGCTGCGTCTTCAGGTACATCTGCTCGATCAGGCTTCCGTAGCGCTCGGCGACGATGCGCCGCCGGACCTTCATGGTCGGCGTGAGCTCGCCCTCCTCCAGGGAGAGTTCTCTCGTCAGCACGGTAAAGCGGCGGATGCGCTCGTGGATAGCGAGCTCCCCGTTCACGTGTTTGACCGTTGCCGCCACCAGCGCCTCGGTCTCGGGGTGCTGGGCCATCTCCACACGCCCCATCCCCGAGACCCCCTTGCCCGTAAAGTGTGCCTCCAGGTTCTCGAAGTTCGGAACGATGAGCGCCGTCAGGTACGGGAACTTGTCCCCGATCAGGACCGCCTGCGCGATGTAGGGTGTGGCGCCGAGCCGGCCCTCGACGGGCTGGGGCGCGACGTTCTTGCCTCCCGACGTCACGATGATGTCCTTCTTGCGATCCGTGATGAAGAGGAAGCCGTCAGAGTCCAGGTAGCCGACGTCGCCAGTGTGAAGCCAACCGTCGCCGTCGATCACCTCCGCGGTCGCCTCGGGCTTGTTCCAGTAGCCGAGCATGATGTTCGGGCCGCGCGCAAGGATCTCGCCGTCAGGTGCGATGCGGACCTCCACGCCGGGAAAGACCTCGCCCACGGACCCGAGGCGGTTGGCCTCCAGGCGGTTCGCCGCGATGACGGGCGAGGACTCCGTGAGCCCGTACCCCTGCAGGATCGGGAGCCCGACGATGTCGAAGAACTCGGCCACTTCGCGGGCGAGCGGTGCGCCTCCCGAGATGCTGAAGCGCAACCGGCCACCCAGCCGCTCCAGAACCTTCGAAAAGACGCGCGAGCGGGCCACGGCGAACTGCCCGCGAGCGAAGGCCGAGGCGCGCTCGCCCCGCCATTCGGCGCCGCGTACCTCGCGTCCCACGCGCAGCGCCCACTCGAAGAGCCGCCGCTTGGCGCCGCCGTCCTGTTGAACCTTCGAGATGATCTTGATGTACGAGCGCTCGTACAGTCGCGGTACCGAGACCATGATCGTGGGGCGGATCTCGGTGAGCTGAGAAGGCACGCGCTCGATCGACTCCACGTAGTTGATCTGCGAGCCGCGGTCGAAGAACACATAGTCCACCGTGCGCTCGAAGACGTGCGAGAGGGGCAGGAACGACATGCAGATGTCGCGCTCGGTGATCGGATAGCGCGGCCGCACCGTGTTGACCTGTGAGATGAAGTTCCGGTGCGAGAGCATCACGCCCTTCGGCTCGCCGGTCGTGCCGGACGTGTAGATCAGGCTCGCCAGGTCGTCTCCGCCGAGCGCCGGCGGCTCCGGCCATTTTCGCGTCGGCGGCAGCGTGAGGTCCTTCAAGCTCTCCAGGCCCTCGGCGAGCCCGGGGTCGACCCCGACCACCCGGGTACCCGGCAGGTCCGAGACCGCGTCGAGGGCAGTCCGCGCACGTTCGCGCCCCGAGACCACCAGCATCTTGGATTGGGAATCACCGACGATGTAACGCACCTGGGGCGCCGGCAGCGTGGCGTACAGGGGCACCGGAACCGCACCGAGGATGTGGCACGCGAAATCCAGGATGTGCCATTCGGGTCGATTCTCCACGAACAGTGCGACGCGGTCTCCAGCGGTCACACCTGCGCGGGCCAGGCGGGCGGCGGTCTCCCGGGTCGAGCGTGCGAACTCCTTGACGGTGTAGGTCCGCCACCCCTTCCCGGCGCGGATGCGCAGAAGCTCCTTGCGCGCCGGGTAGGTCTTGACAGCAAACTCGAAGAGGTCCCGCAGGGTCTCCATTCACGCTCCTGAGGTGTGCTGCCGGCGATTGTACGGCCGTCGCCGGCGCCACACAACAGCCGGAAGCAGCCATAATGGCCGGGTGGAATCCCTGCGCCTCGCCCTGAGGGTTGCCTACCTCGGAAGCGCTTTCGCGGGCTGGCAACGCCAAGCCCGCGACCGCACCGTCCAGGGAGTGCTCGAGAGCGCCCTCGAGGTGCTCTACGGACAACCGGTCGCTGTCGTGGGAGCCGGGCGAACCGACGCCGGGGTGCACGCAACCGGCCAGGTCGCGCACCTCGACCCCCCTCGTTCCATCCCGCCTCAGGGAGTCGCCAGCGCTCTCAACTCCCTCCTCCCCGGTGACGTTCGAGTCCTGCGGGCCTGGGTCGTGCCCGATGCGTTCCACGCGCGCCGCTCGGCGCTCGGCAAACGCTACCGCTACCGGTTGGCCTGGGGCGCCACGCTGCCGCCGTGGGAGGCCGAACGCCGCTGGCAGGTGAACCACCCCCTCGACGCCGCGGTGATGGCGGCCACCCTCGGCGCTGTCTCGGGCCGGCACGACTTCGCCGCCTTTGCGCTGGCGGGACACTCGGGCCACGGCGCGCGCGGCACCGGCCGGGTAGTGACTCGCGCCCACCTCTCCCACCGCGGGCGCAGGGCTGACCTCGTCCTCGAAGGGGACGGCTTCCTGCGCGGAATGGTGCGTCGGATTGCCGGCGCCCTCGTCGAGGTGGGGCGCGGTGCACAGCCCCCCACGTGGTTCAAGGCCCTGCTTCGCGATCCGCTTGTCCGCCCGCCAGCACCGACGGCGCCGGCCCGCGGCCTCACGCTCGAGCGCGTCTTCTACCGAAGGCAATAGACACCAGGCGGGAAGCGGGCGACAACGACAGGCAACGCCGAGGCCGCGAAACCGGAACGAGCGCGGTTGCGCACAATCCTTCGCACCTCAGCCATCGACTTCTTCCACCGTCTCGCGTGTTAGACTTCCCGCGCAAATGAAGGACCTGGATCGACTCGCCGCCCCAGGCACGCCCGAGCGCGAGCTGCTGGACAGTCTCACGCCCTCCTCGCTCCCCCGTCACGTCGCGATCATCATGGACGGGAACGGGCGCTGGGCGCGCCAGCGCGGCCTCCCGCGCGTCGAGGGACACCGCGCCGGTATTCGCGCGGTGCGTGAAAGCGTCGAGGCGGCGGCAAGACTCGAGCTCGAGGCGCTCACCCTCTACGCGTTCTCCACCGAGAACTGGAAACGCCCTCGCTGGGAGGTCCGCACACTGATGGGCCTCCTCAAGGAGTACCTGGTCAAGGAACTGCGTACCATGGCGGACAACAACATCCGCTTCCGCCCGATCGGACGCATCACGGATCTCGAGCCCGAGATCCAGGAAGGCCTGGCACGCGCCGTCGAGGATACGAGTGCCAACACTGGCCTCACCTTCCAGATTGCGCTCAACTACTCCGGACGGACCGAGCTCGTTGACCTGGTCCGCACGGCCGTCAGCCAGGCCAGGGCGGGCAAGCTCGCGCTGGAAGGCGTCGATGAGGACTGGATCGGTGCCCACCTCGCCACCGCCGGGATCCCCGACCCCGACCTCTTGATCCGTACCTCCGGCGAGTTACGCGTCTCGAACTTCCTGCTCTGGCAGATCGCGTACGCGGAGCTGTACTTCACGCCCGTGCTCTGGCCCGATTTTACGACCCGTGACCTTTTGCTGGCGGTTGCGGAGTTCGCGCGCCGCGAGCGCAGGTACGGCGGGGTCGTCGAGGGCGGGCGGGAGGACACTGACGAGGAGGCGGAGTGAGGGCGGCGCGTGAACTCACGGCGTTTGCCCTTTTGCCGGTGGTATTGGCCGCAATCGTCTTCCTACCGCCGTGGGTTTACCTCGCGATGGTCTGGGTGATCGCGCTGTTCTCTGCGTGGGAGCTGCTGGCGTTGTTCCGCCGCCTCGGACAACCCGTACCGCAGGCACCGACGTTGGTGACGCTGGGGGCGCTGCTCCCCGGCGTGTGGCTGGGCGGCGTACCGCGCCTGGGAGGTGTGCTCGCTCTCGCGCTGCTGGTGCTGCCCGTCGCGTACCTCCTCGGGCGGTACCCGATCCAGGGTGCGGCGGCCGGGATCGCGGGGGCGACGTTCGCGGCGCTCTACTTCCTGGTGACCGCCGGGGCGATGGGGTTCCTCCGAACCGCTTTCGCTGGAACCATGGGCCTCAAGGTCGTGCTGCTCCACTGCATCACGATCTGGGCCGGAGATTCCGGCGCGTACTACCTCGGGTCGCGGTTCGGCAGGCACCGCCTGGCCCCAACGGTGAGCCCGAAGAAGTCCTGGGAGGGCATCGTGGGTGGAACCCTCCTCACCGCTTTCGGCGTGTGGTTCTGCCGCACCGTGTTCTTCCCGGAGCTGCCGCCAGAGCTGGCGGTTGGAACCGCCGTCCTGCTCGCGGTGCTGGCACCGCTCGGCGACCTCGTGGAGTCGCTGTTCAAACGCGACGCCGGCGTGAAGGACTCATCCGACCTGCTCCCCGGGCACGGTGGCTTCCTCGATCGCAGCGACTCGCTGTTTTTCGCCGCCCCGTTCGTGCTGGCCCTCTTCCTGTTGTGCGGGTTCCGCGCTTGAAGCATCTCGCCATCCTGGGCTCGACCGGTTCGATCGGTACCGCGACCCTCGACGTTGTGGCTCGCTTCCCGGATCGGTTCACCGTCGTCGCTCTCGCCGCCGGCCGCAACCTCGAGCTTCTCGCCGAGCAGGTTCGCCGATGGCACCCTCGGCTGGTCGCGGTCGCCGAGGAGGCAGATGCGGCGACGCTGCGCGGTCGGTTTCCACAGCTGGACGTCGTTGCTGGACCCGAAGGGCGGGAGGCGGTCGCGACCCACCCCGACGCAACCACGGTCGTGGCCGCGTTCGTCGGCGCAGTCGGGCTCGTTCCGACGTGGCGCGCGCTCACCCTCGGCAGGGAGGTGGCCCTCGCCAACAAGGAGACGCTGGTCGCCGCCGGTGAGCTGGTGATGGCCGCAGCAGCCAAGAACGGCGGCACGGTGCTGCCGATCGACTCGGAGCACAACGCCCTGCACCAGGCGCTTCGCGTGGGACCACCGGGTTCCGTGCGACGCCTCATCCTCACGGCATCAGGCGGTCCCTTCCGAACCTGGTCCGAGGAGGAACTGCAGAGCGTGACGGTGGATCAGGCGCTGGCGCACCCCACCTGGCGGATGGGCGCGAAGATCACGATCGACTCGGCCACCATGATGAACAAGGGGCTTGAGATCATCGAGGCTCATCACCTCTTCGGCATGGGCGAGGAGCAGATCGCGGTGGTTGTGCACCCCGAGAGCCGGATCCACTCGTTGGTCGAGTATGCGGACGGCACGCTGATCGCGCAGTTGTCGATCAACGACATGCGCTTCCCGATCCTCTACGCACTGTCTTACCCGGAACGGCTGCCGTCGCCGTTCGGCTCCCTCGACCTCATCGAGGTGGGTGCCCTCCACTTTGCGGCCGCCGACGAGCGCCGTTTCCCGTGCATGCGCCTCGCCCGCGAGGCGCTGCGCGCTGGCGGCACGGTGCCGGCCGTCCTCAACGCCGCCAACGAGGTTGCGGTCGGAGCATTCCTTGCTGGCCGGCTGCCCTTCATGGGCATTCCGGAGGTCGTGGAGGCGGCAGTCGCGCGCGAGGCCGCCAAGAGGCATACTCTTGCCGTCATGAAAGACGCCCTCGCGGCAGACGAACGCGGACGCGCTTGGGCGACCGAGACGGTCGCGAAATACACCTCCGATCGTGCAGGTTCCCCGTGAGGATGTGGATGGCGCCATGATCGTAGACATCCTCTCGCTCGTCGTCGTGCTCGGGGTCCTCGTGTTCATCCACGAGGGCGGGCACTTCCTGGTCGCAAGGGCACTCAAGGCACCGGTCAGCGTGTTCTCTTTCGGTTTCGGCAAGCGTCTCTTCGGGGTCGAGCGGGGTGGAGTCGACTACCGTGTCAGCCTGATCCCCTTGGGGGGCTACGTTCGCATCCACGGCCTCGGACCCGACGAGTCGGACGTGGTGTCTAAGACCAACGGGGAGCCGGTACCCTTGCTGCCGCGGTGGCGAAGGGCGCTGATCCTTCTCGCGGGACCGGGCGCAAACATCGTGGGCGCCGTTCTCTTCATCGCGCTCGCGTTCTTGGTCGGCGTGCAGGTCCCAGCCTGGCAGGACCAACCCCCCCAGGTGGCCTGGGTGGACCCCTCCTCCCCGGCCGCGAAGGCGGGCATCCAGGCCGGCGACCTCGTGCTCTCCGTCGACGGCAAGAAGATACACACGTGGGAAGACCTCGACATGGCGACGATGGGCTCGCCGGGCCGACGCCTCGACATCCGCTTTCGCAGGGATGGGGAGGAGCGCGAGGTGAACCTCACGCCCAGCACGGTGAGCCGCTACGACGTCGGCTACGCCGGCTTGGCCCCTCCGCTCCCGGCCGAGGTCCCGGGCGTGCTACCCGGAAGTCCGGCGGAGAAGGCCGGCCTGCGCAACGGGGACCGGATCGTGGCCGTGAACGGGGAACCCGTGCGGCACTTCTACGACGTGATGCGGCTCGTGGGCGCCAGCCCAAACCGGGAGGTGACGCTCACGATCCAGAGGGGCCCCTCCACGCTCGAGGTGCGCGCGACCCCGCGCAACGTGGACGGACAGGGCAAGCTCGGGATACCCCCACCGAACCCCACCGTGCTCAGGCGTCTCGCCCTTCCCGGGGCGCTCGTCCAGGCGGTGCGCGAGAACGTGCGCATGACCCGTCTGACGTTCGTCGTCATCGGCCGCATGCTGAGCGGGCGAGCCTCGCTGCGGCAGATGTCGGGCCCCATCGACATCGCGCGCTTCTCCGGCGCCGCGGCCCGCACCGGGACCGTCTCGTTCATCTGGCTGCTCGGGATGATCTCGCTGCAGCTCGCGATCTTCAACCTGCTCCCGATCCCGGTGCTTGACGGGGGCCACCTCGCGGTCATCGGCGTCGAGTCGGCGCTCCGCAGGGACTTCTCCGACCGTACCAAGGAGCGCATCCTGAACATCGGCTTCTGGCTGATCATCATGCTGGTGGTGGTCGTGCTGTTCAACGACATCGTCAAGAACTTCCCAATCCTCGACCGTATCATCCCCCGCCGCGCCAACTAGTATTTTTTTCTCTGCGCGAAGCGTCTAGTTTTGCCGGTGCCGCGGTGTCCATCTGCAGGCTTGGGCGCCCCCGCGCCCGGCGCCTGCAGACTCCTCCGCCCGTGACCGGAGGGCGCGATCCGCACCGGGGCCCCTCGGCGTTCCCATGAAACAGGGCCGCCGTCTCCCCAGCACGGCTCGCGCGTCCGGTTCCCGCGGGCTCCGGAGTGATCCGCCACCCGCGGCACCGGCGCATTGAATGCCCCCCTCCCAAACAGCTCTCGTTTCGTTCCGGGTGGGTGGAGTAGATCCGGCTGGCGGGTGGGGCGGCCATCTCTCCGGAGGCCACGGGGTCCCCAGCGTGCCGATCCGGGGTGGGGTGTCGGGGACGGTGTCGTTTGCGGACACCGAGGGGCCCCACCCCGGGCCGTGCTGCTGGGTCGTGGCCGGAGGAGTCGATGAGGGAGCCGGGACTTGCTCCGGGCGAGCGTGGGGGCTCGGGGGTCGAGAGCGCCGGTTGGGTGGGTGGAGTGGCGCGGGACCCCCGCAACGGATAGTTCGCCGCGAGCGGGGGCGAGCAAGCGCCGAGCAGGCGCCCCACCCGCCGGGCAAGAAAGAAGCCTTCACGCAGTGAAAAGCAAACAGTTGCAGGTCCGCCGGTCAAAATAAGGCCACGCGGTGAAGGAGAAGAAAGCAGGCGCTCAGCCGCGAGCCCAACTGCGGAGGCGCGTGAGCCCTGCGCGCACGAACTCGTTGTCCTCGCCGGACGGGATCTCCATGACGATCGGCAGCGACCCGCAACGCGAGTCGGTCAGCAGCGCGCGGAAGAACTTCTCGCCCAACCGGCCTTCGCCCGGTGGGGCGTGCCGGTCCCGGTGCGAGCCCAGTTCGACCTGCGTGTCGTTGCCGTGGAGCAGGTTCGGGATCTCCCTCCCCCAGTGCTCGGAAAGCTCTTCCAGAACTCGCTCCCAGCCGTCCGACAGGAGGTTGTAGCCGGCGCCCCACAGGTGCGCCAGGTCCAGACACGTTCCGACCTTCTCGTGACGGCCCGCCTTGCGGAGGCGAGGCTCGACGAGGCGGGCGAGCTCCGCAGGTGTGCGGCCGAGCTGGCCGCCGGCGCCGGCCGTTCCCTCGACCAAGAGCTTTGCCGCCGTCTGGCCGGCTCGTTCGACGGCCTCGGCGATCGCCGCGCGGCACCGGGCCTCCGCGTCGATCCGACTTCCCCCTCCGGCCGAGCCCGGGTGCAGCACGACGCCGGCGAGGCCGAGCCGCCCCGCGCGCTGGAGCTCCTCGACCAGGACGGCGGTTGAGCGTTTGCGAAGCACCTCGTCCTCGCTCGCCAAATTGAGGAGGTAGGGGGCGTGAGCGAAGCACGCCCCCGCGAGGCCCGCCTCGCGGGCCGCCAGGCGGAAGCGGGCAACCTCTGGCTGAAGAAGCGGCGTGGCTGCCCAACGTCCGGGGGCGCGAAGGAAGATCTGCAGCGCCTCACAGCCCGCTGCAACGGCGGCCGAAACGGCGCGCGAGACGCCACCAGCGGCGGAGAGGTGCGCTCCAAGACGTGGCACGGCGTGGATATGCTACCCTCACCGCGCAATGGGAGTGAGCCACGCGCTGCGCTGGCTGGCAGGCGCCATCGGTCTGGTTGTGGGTTGCGGCGTGGCCGTGTGGGTCGTGCTTTGGGTGAGCGTGCGGTCGACCGCCAAGCACGTTCCCAACGTGACGGGAATTGAGAGCGCTCACGCCGCCGCCCTGATCGCCAACGCCGGCCTGGTGGCCCATGTTCAGCCGGGGGTGTTCGACCCTCAGGTGGCGCCTGGTCGTGTGGCGGTGCAGCGTCCGCGTGCGGGTTTCGAACTCAAGCGCGGTGGCACGGTGCTTCTCTACCCTTCGCTCGGGAAGGCAGTACAAAAGATGGGCGACTTGAGTGGGATGCCCGTCACGCTGGCGCAGGCCGAGCTGGAGGCGGAGCGGCTGACGCTAGCTCGCACCTGTGAGGTTCGAGGCCAAGCCGACGCCGTGGTGGTCCTTGGACAGGAGCCCGCGCCGGGCACGCTCGTCGCGCCGGGCTCATCGGTGAGCCTGCTGGTCAACCAGACGCCGAGGGAGAGGTTCTACGTGATGCCCGATTTCGTGGGGTCTGCGGAGGGCGCTGCCACACGTGTCATTCGCAACCTCGGTTTCCAGCTCGCCAGCGTTCAGCCCGTGTCTTACCCCGGCGTTTCCGCTGGTACGGTGCTGAAACAGGATCCGCAGGCCGGCGGGCCGGTGGCGCAGGCGGCGGTGGTCGGGCTCTGGGTCTCCCAATGAGCCGTGCGAAGGTCGCCCCATCGCTACTGGCGTGTGATCTGGCTCACGTCGCTGACGAGGTTCGCTCCGTCGAGGCGGCCGGCGCGGATCTTCTCCACTTCGACGTTATGGATGGTCACTTCGTCCCCAACCTCACCTTCGGACCCCCACTGTGCGCGGCGGTGCACCGCCTCACGAAACTGCCGCTCGATGTGCACCTCATGGTGACGAACCCCGACGCCCTGCTCGAGCCGTTTGTCGAGGCTGGCGCGAGCCGGATATCGGTCCACGTCGAGGCCGCCACGCACCTCCACCGCACGCTGACCCGCATACGCGGACTCGGTGCGCAGTCCGGTGTCGCCCTCAATCCGGCCACACCCGCCTCGGCTCTCGACGAGACCTGGCCCTTCGCAGATATGGTTCTCGTCATGTCGGTGAACCCGGGCTTCGGGGGCCAACAGTTCATCACCGGAACACTCGACAAGCTCGCGAGGATCCGATCGGCCCGTGACACTCACGCTCCCACCGTCGAGCTCGCGGTGGATGGGGGCGTCGAGCCGGATAACGCGGAGATGCTGCGGTCGCTGGGCGTGAACGTGTTGGTGGCCGGCACGGCAGTTTTCCAAGCCGCCGACCGCCGTCATGCGATCGACCTTCTCCGTGGGGAAGAACGTTGATGAAGCGCGCCCTTGCCGTGGTTGCGCTGCTGTTCCTGGTGACCTGCGCCGGAAACAAAAAAGCGGATGAGGGCTTCCTCGCTGACGTCGGGTCGATGACCAAGGAGCAGGTCATGGAGCGCGGCGACGCCCTCGCCACCAAGAAGAAGTGGGAAGACGCCCGCAAGTACTACTCGTTCCTGGCCGACTCCTTCCCCAACGACCCGCTAGGCCGCCGCGCGGCTCTCAAGGTGGCGGACACCTTCTACCACGCCGGGGATCTCGAAAGCCTGACCGAGGCGCAGTTGCGGTACAAGGACTTCGCCAACCGTTTCCCCAATGACCCAAACCGGGCATACGCGCTGCTGATGCTCGGCAAGGTGAGCTATTCGCAGCAGAAGGGCGCGCTACGCGACCTCACACCGCTGCGCGAGGCAAGCACGAACCTCAAACAGCTGGTGCAGCTCTTCCCCAACTCGCCGTACACGAAGGAGGGACAGGAGCTGTTATCCAAGTGCCTCGAGGAACTCGCACGGCATGAATTCTTGATCGCGCAGTTCTACTCCAACATCGGGGCCTGGCAAGGTGCAAGGCAGCGCCTCGAGTATCTATTCGCCAACTACCCCGATACCGCCACGGCGAAAGCCGCTGCTCCGCTGCTGGAGAAGGTCAACCGGCAGTTTGAGGGACCCGCCGTACCCCCGCCGACACCGACGCCAGCGGGGTGAACACCCGCCAAACATTGACGAACATGCGACAGATAGGCTATTTTAGTGCTGGAGCTGCCACCAGCATGCAGAAGCGGAGGGCTGCCATGGGCCGCGTAATGTTCGCCATCCTGGCTTTGCTGTGCTTCTCCTGGGCGGGAGCGGAGCAGGCGGTCAATCCTCCCCCGCGTCCGCTCCACAAGGTGGATGACCATTGGACCCCCTACGATCCGCCAAGAGAATTCCCGCCGGACGCCCAGGTGTACATCATCGTGAAGGGCGACACGCTCTGGGACCTCGCGCAGAAGTTCCTGGGCAACCCATACCTGTGGCCGCAAATCTGGGAGCAGAACAAGTACATCCGTGACGCGCACTGGATCTATCCCGGCGATCCGCTGGTGGTCGGGGTCAAGGCACAAGAGGTCGCGCCGCCGGCCCCGGCGCAACCGCAGGCCCCCGCGGCGCCCGGCGCCGCTGGCGCGGCTGGTGCTCCCGCTGGCGCTCCCGGCGAGGAAGGCGCGGCGGGAGAGCTGGTACCGGTGGGGAGTGAGAGCGACATCTACTGCTTCGCCTACCTGGACGAAAAGAGCTCCAAGCCCCAGCTGACCATCGCGTCGGCGGAGCAGGTGCAGTACCAGGAGAACTTCTCGGAAGGCGACATCATCTACATCTCGGGAGGAGAAGCCGAGGGCGTGAAGGCCGGTCAGGAGTTCTTTATCACCGTGCCGGTGCGGAAGCTCCGCCATCCGGCCACCGGCGCAGTGCTTGGCACCGTTGTGCGCTACATCGGCCACGCGCGTGTGCTGTGCACCCAGGATCACACGGCAACTGCAGAGATTCTGGTCTCGTGCGATGCCATCCACGTAGGGGACTGGCTCAAGCCGTTCGATCCGATTCCGATCCCGATGACGGTCATCACACCGCCGGCCACGCGCTGCGACCCGATGGGGACGAAGACGACCGGCTACATCGTGTACAACAATGACGACCTCGAGAACTTCGGGAAGGACAATCTGGTGATGATCGATCTCGGCGAAGCCGATCAGGTTTCGCCCGGGACGCTGTGCCTGATCTATCGGGAAAATCCGGTCGCCGGCGCCCCGCGCTTGCTGCTCGGCGAACTGGCAGTGCTCACCACGGGTGATCACTGGGCCACCGGGAGGGTCATCCGCTCGTACATGCCGATGATGCCGGGGGACCGGGTCGAACTGAAGTGAGCCCCACCAACGTCGACGAACGCCGCGCTGCACTGCGCGAACTGGGTGATGCTCTCGGCAACGTGGCGGATGCGCTTCTCGACCGCGGGTTGCAGTTGGAAGAGGCTCTGAAGGTCTTCGAGGTGCGGTACGTGCGCTCCGCCGTTGCCCGCCATCGTGGCAACATCTCACAGGCGGCCGCGGCACTCGGGATCCACCGCAACACGCTCCGGAGCAAGCTGCAGCGCAACGGCCAGCGCAAGAAGAAAGGCACCTAGCCGGCTCCCATGTTCGGCGGGCGTCAGACGGTCGCGGTGTGGGGCAGCTTCGGTCTCAGCTGCCTTCTGGCCGTGCAGATGCAACGGCCGGAGAAGGCCCAACGTTACACCGCGCCGTGGGTCGAGGGCTCGCCAGCGATGTCGATTCCCCTCGAGAGCAGCCCGTTCGCCGGTCCCACGCCGTTCGAGCAGCGAGTGATCGCGGTCGCAACCCGCGAAGGCCTCGACCCTGCACTCGTGCTTGCCGTCGTGGAAGCGGAATCCGGCCAGGCGGCCGACGCGGTTTCCCCCAAGGGGGCCGTCGGTCTCATGCAGCTCCTCCCGGAGACCGCCGCCGAGATCGGTTACCCGCATGCCGCGGACCCAGCCAACAACCTGGAGGCCGGCTGCAGGTATTTGGCTGCCCTGTTGGAGAGCTTTGGCGGGGACGTCGAGCTGGCACTGGCTGCCTACAACGCCGGACCGGGTGCGGTCCGTCGCTGGGGAACGGTGCCTCCCTACCGAGAAACCAAGACTTTCGTCGCGCGGGTCGCTACGGAGTACGAACGTCTGACCGGTCTGGACCTTGCGGGCGCAACGCGCTTCTCCTACGACCCGTCGTCAGGTTCTTGAGTCCTCGCCGCCCTTCGACGCGCTGTCCTTGGGGGCATTGTCCTTGGAAGCGCTCTCCCCCTTCAGGGAGTTCCTGAAATTCTTGATCCCCTCGCCGAGTCCCTTGCCCAGCTGGGGGAGCTTGCCGGCACCGAAGATGATGATCACGATCAGAAGGATCAGCAGAAGCTCCGGAACGCCCAGCGAGCCAAACATGTGACTTACCTCCGCGCGCGATTATAGCCCCTGTCCGGAAGGCAGGCCGGCCACGGCCCGGCGGAGTGCTTCGGGTGCGTCGAGCGCCACCAGTGCTTCCGCCGAGTGGTCGCGCACGGCCGGCAGCCAGCGGAGGTAGCCTGGCCGCCCGCCGGCGGCCAGGCGGAGAAAGGTGCCCACCACCTTGAGGCCACGCTGGGCCGCGCACTCCATGTACCGACGCTCCCAGCCTGGCTCCCACCCCAGGCGCACCGCCGCACGAGCGCACGCGCCAGCCTGGTCGGCGAGCGCCGTGCCGCCCCTCTCCCGCAGGAGCGAGGCCAGGTCGTAGGTGTCGGGTCCCCCGCGCATGTCCTGGTAGTCCACCGCCAAGATCTTCCCGCCACTCGGAAACAGGTTGTTGACGTGGAAATCGCGGTGAACCAGCCGGTAGGGGTGGCCCTCCAGGGCTGAGGCGAGCCGGTCGAGAAACCCGGCGACCTCGGGCGTACCGCGCACGGCGGGCGGCAGCGCCACCTCCTCGAAGATCGCGAGTTCCCTCCGGAAGAATGCCGCGTCAAAGGGAGGATTGGGCAGGTCATCCCAACCGTGCCCCTGGAAGGCGGCGAGCGCCTCGAGCGCGAGTTCGAAGGCCCGCTCCCCCTCTGCGGCCATCAGCCGGTCGAGATCCTGGTCGCCGACGTCCTGGCTCGCCACCACCACGCCGTGCTTCCCGAGCGGCCGCGGTACCGGCAGGCCGTGACGCCACGCCCACACCTGCACCCGATGATCGTGCTCCGCCGCCTCCGCAAGGGCATCGGGGTAGAGGGCAGCCACGATCGTAGCCCCGTCCGCCAGAGAGACGCGGAAGAAGCGACGGCGCGAGGCATCGCCCGCAAGCTCCACCAGCGTGACAGGCACCATTCCGAGGGCCACCAGGCCCGATTCCAGCGGTCCCACGCTGTCGAATAGTAGCGGAAATTGAGCGGCAGCCAGCGGGGTTTCCCAGGGCGTGAAGACCCGAGGACCGACCCCGGAAGGGAACGCCCTGCTGCTCTCGCTCGTGGAGGCACTCCAGGATCGGCTCGAGTCCGACCCGGGCCTGCGGTCGGCGTGTGCGACCCTGAGGCGCCTCGGCCTCTCCGTGCTGGTAAGCGTCGAGCTCGTGCCCGGCAACGAGGCGTCGCGCGTGACGATCGCGCGCTCGCGCACCGACGTGCCAGAATGGAGCGAGAAGGATGTTGAGCTCCTCCGCTCCGTCGGGATCGCGAGCGAGCCGGGCACCGATGCGGACCCAGACCTGTCCCAACCTCGTCGGCGCCAGCCGCGCTGAGATCGCAGCGCTGCTCGGCGAGCTCGATCCCCGCCCCTACCGGGCCGCACAGGTGTACCAGTGGCTGGCGCGACGTCTCGCCGGCAGCATCGAGGAGATGACCAACCTGCCGAAGTCGTTGCGCGAGTCGCTTGGTACCCGCGCAGTGGTCCGTGATCCCGAGATCGTCGAGGTGCGCCGCAGCGAGGAGGGCACCGCCAAGTTCGCCCTCGCCTACCCCGACGGCGCGGTGATCGAGGCGGTCGCGATGCCGATGGAGGGCCACACGACGCTGTGCCTGTCTTCACAGGCCGGGTGCGCCGTGGGGTGCGTTTTTTGCGTGACCGGGATCCTGGGCGCCGGGCGCAACCTCTCGGGCGGGGAGATCTTCGGTCAGTACCGCGCGATCATGCGTCACGAGGGTCTGGTCGGGACCTCCGTCAACGTCGTGTTCATGGGCATGGGCGAGCCGCTTCTCAACCTCCCTGGTGTCACGCGCGCGGTCGAGTTGCTCTCCGAGACCGTGAGCCCTCGGCGCATCACCGTCTCGACCAGCGGCATCGTGCCGGGTATCGCCAAGCTCGCCGCCCTCGAGCGTCGCCCCAAGCTCGCCGTGTCCCTCAACGCCACCACACAGGAGCAACGCGAGAGGCTGATGCCGATCGCCGCGCGCTGGCCGCTCGACGACCTGCTCGGGGCCCTGCGCGCTTTTCCTCTCGAGCGCGGCCGTCGGATCACTTTCGAGTACGTGATGTTGGCGGGGATCAACGACTCTCTCGAGGACGCCCGCCGCCTGCCCCGCCTGTTGCGGGGAATCCCGTGCAAGGTCAACCTGATCCCGTTGAACCCCGATGAGCGCTACCTCGCTACCCTCGCCGCTCCGGACGAGGAGACGATCAGCGCGTTTGCAGGCGTCCTGGCCGCCGCGCACATGAACGTTACCGTGCGCTGGAGCAAGGGGCGCGACGTCGCTGCGGCCTGCGGGCAGCTTCGCGGACAGGTCATCGGGGAGCCTGCCGCTCCCTAGACCCACGCGGTTGTGTTGATCTCTTTCAATGCGTGAAGGCCCTCATTTTGCCGGTGCCGCGGTGTCGGTCTGCAGGCTTGGGCGCCCCCGCGCCCCGCGCCTGCAGGCTCCTCGCCCACGACCGGAGGGCGCGATCCGCGCCGAGGCCCCTCGGCGTTCGCAGGAAGCCGCGCCGCCGTCTCCCCAGCACGGCTCGCGCGTCCGGTGCCCGCGGGCTCCGGAGTGATCCGCCACCCGCGGCAGCGGCGGATGGAAGGCCCCCCCGGACCAGCTTGTCTTCCGTCGGAGCGGCTCCCAGTAACGGCCGGTACGTCCTCGCCCGCCGGGCCACAACTTGCGACCGGCACCTCGTGGGATGTCGTCAGGAGACGCCGGACGGCGACGCTGGTGTGCGGTGGAAGAGACTGCCGCGGGACATCACAAGCCAGGTGGCCGCCGCGTACACCAGCAGGTTCCCCGGGAATTCCCGCTGCACCGCGTGCGCCACGATGGCGATGGCGAACGTCGCGAGCATGAGGCCGCCGCCGAGGCGTGTGCTCCTTGGGAGGAGGAACAGCACCGCGCCCACGGCCTCCAGCGTCCCCAGGAGCACGAGATGCCAATGGGCTCCGCCCGCCGCGCCCGTGTGCAGTCCGTCGACAACGGTCCGAACGCTGCCGACGAGCACGACGAACCCGAGCGTGAGATGCAGCACGACAAACGGCAACCGCGCCCGATCACCAGTCATCGCGACCTCCGTTCCGCAAGGTAGCACCTCGTGGTTGCCTCACACATGGCGTTCAGCGGCGAGTGAGGCGGGGCCGCCGCGCCACCTGCGAGCGCGGTGGTTCCCATCTAGTTCTTTGCCGGGGCGGGGCGGCTCGCGGGTGGGACGATCCCGTTCATCCGCAGGTACTCGACGAGCTGCCCGTAGTGATCGGATGCGTGCCAGATCGCCAGGACTGCGATGCCGAGCTTCGTGCGCGGGCCGCCGTACGGCCCCTCCACAACGTCGAGCATGTTCTTCTGGTCGAGGGTCGCGGCCACCCGGCTGCCGTAGTCAAACGAGTCGCGGAGGTACACCACGAGCTCGGCTCTGGTCTTCGCCGGGCTGGGACCGCCGTCGTAGCAGTGCTCGGGTGGAGTGGTCCCCTCGATCTCGCTGAAGAAACCGTAGTTCGCGCACGCCACGTGCTTCACCTGCTCGCCGAAGCTGCGCACGCGCGTGAACTCACCCTGGGTCGGGACGAAGGCATACCTGTCGGCAGGCATCGCGTCGGCCAGCGATACGAAGTTGCTCGCGAGGAAGGCCCATGGCGCGCCCACGGATGCGGCCACACTCTCGGCTGGCACGCGTTTCGATTCCTGTGCCGAAGCGACGAGGGAGACAAGCATGAAAGCGACGAGGGGCATGGTGCGCATGACGTTCTCCGATCGTGGTCTTCGAAGCAGTGTACGCAGCCGGAGCTGCCGCGGTTTCCCCCGATGCGCGCCGGAAGTCCTGCCTTCGGCGGGGGGAGCAAGCACCGAGAGGCCGCTTACCCGTTGGGCAATACACGGGGTTCAGGGGTGGAGGGGCGCCCCCCCAGGGTGAGCAGAACTGCCGACCACTGCCGGCCGGCACGCTCTCCGTCGCGACGGTAGGAGTGATACGAAGGCGAGCAGGCCGTGCATCTGGGAAGCACCTCGATTGCTCCCGGAGAAACACCCAGTGCGAGCAGGCGCCCCGCCGCCCAGCGTGCGAGATCCACGGTACCGTCGCCGCGCCATTCGTCCGACTCGACCGGGTGTCGGGAGAGCGCAGCGATGACCTCCGCGCCCACCCGGTAGTGGCACGGGCCCACGCCTACCCCGATCACGGCGCGCAAGTCCGAGGACCGCACGCCGAACTCGGCGCGCAACCGCCCCAGCACCGCACCCAGCACGTCGGCGGCGAGGCCGCGCCAGCCCGCGTGTACCATGGCGATCGCACCACCGCCGGCAAGCGCGATCGGGAGACAGTCGGCGGTGCGCACCGTGAGTGCCGTCCACGGTTCGGTGGTGAGAAGCGCGTCACACGTCCCCACCAGGTGCGGGCCGGCGGCCAGCGGTTCGGCCGCGCTGAAGGTGAAAGTCAGATGCGTGTGCTCCTGGCGCGCGTACAGGATCGGTACGGCACGACCGGTCGAGCGCTGGACCGCCTCGCCCGCCGCCGCCGCGAGCGCACGCGAATCGAGCGATGCAGGCGTGCCCGTCGCGTCGCCGAAGAGCACGAGCGCATCGCCGAGCGCGACCGCGATCACGCCGTGCTCATCGGCGGTTTGAGCCATGCGCTCATGCTACACTCGCTTCCCGGAGGCCCCGGTGAAACTCGGACGGATAGGACGAATCGAGGGCCATGCACGCGCCGGAACCGGGGGCCGCGCCGGCGGCGGGTGCGCCGTGCCGCAACCCTACGGCGTCGGCACCGCCGTCCGTCCATCCCCACCCGCATGATCCACCTGGAGAACATCACCAAGAGTTACAACGGCCGTCCCGCCCTGCGCGGGATCAGTGCCAACGCGGACAGGGGCGAGTTCCTCTACCTCACCGGTCCCTCGGGTGCCGGGAAGAGCACCTTCCTGCGCCTGCTCTACCGAGCGGACTTGCCCGACTCCGGGGGAATCGTGGTCAACGGTGCCGACCTGCTGAGGATGCGCCGGCGCGACGTCGCCGAATTCCGGCGCCGTCTCGGCGTCATCTTTCAGGACTTCAAGCTGCTGCGCCGCCGCACGGTGGCGGAAAACGTGACGTTCGTGCTCTCGCTGCTGAACCTCCCGGACAAGGACCAGCAGCGGCGTGCGTACCTCGTCCTGAAGCAGATGGGGCTGCAGCACCGCATGAACGCTTTTCCCGACGAGCTCTCAGGCGGGGAGCAGCAGCGCGTTGCGACCGCGCGTGCCCTCGTTCTCCAACCCGATCTCATCCTCGCCGATGAGCCCACCGGCAACCTCGACCCGGAGCGCTCGCACGAACTGCTGGAGCTGTTCAAGACCATCAACTACCAGGGGACCACCGTGGTGGTCGCCACCCACGACCGCGGCCTGATCGAGGCCCACCCTGCGCGCACCCTCTTTCTGGACCGCGGCAGCCTGGTCAAGGATGGCTGGGGCTCGGCATCGTGAACCGCCATTCCTGGCGCGAGGTGAAGCGGCAGCTGCGCGAGTCCGGCCCGGCCGGCTTGGTCGCCGTGGTGCTGGTCATGGTGGGGAGCGCGTGGGGTGGGCTCCTGTGGACGGTGCACGGGTGGGTGCACACGGAACTCCTGGCGGGCGACCGCCAGACCACCGTGGTGGCCGTGACCCGCAGCGAGGGCGAGGCCGCGACCCTTCGCGAGGCCTTGCGGAGCAGGTTCCCCTTTGTCGCCGCGGTTTCCCTTACACCCCGCAAGGTCCAGGAGGAGCTCGCCGGATGGTTCCCCGAGTTGTCCACGGTGCTCCTCACCCTCGACGAGCGGAGCTTCCCTCCGATCCTCCAGGTCGATGTGGCCCCAGGCCAAGAGGAGGCTATCGCCTCGTTCCTGCGCTCCCGCCCCGAGGTCACGCTGGTCGAGAGCTCACGCAGTTGGCAGGCCCGCCTCGAGCAAGCGGTCTCCCGCTTCTTCTTGGCGGGCCTCGTGCTTGCGCTCACGCTGCTCGTCGGATGCGGCGCCGTTGTGCTGTTGGTGGTGCGCCTCCTGGTGCTGAACCATGCAGACGAGATTGCCATCATGCGGTTGATCGGTGCCCATGAGGGTGACATCCGGAGACCGTACCTGGTCAGTGCCTCGATTCTCGGATTCGCGGGTGGGCTGCTCGGGGCAATGCTACTTGTCGGGCTTGAGTTCGCGTTGCGGACGGCTCTGCCCGCGCTTGCGGTCGAGCACTGGCTCCTGGCTGCGCTGGCTCCGGCCGGTGGCCTGACCGCGGCGGCGGGCGCAGCTTTCGGCCTTGCGTCGCTCCCTCGCGAACCCTGACCTCACGTCAAGCCTTGAAGACTTGCCCACCCCACTCCCCGCCCCAGAGGTGAAGGCTCGGAGGGGAGAAGCGTGGAAAGAACCAAGGCCTGGGCGGAGACGCGCCATCATGATTGCTTTCTACTTGCGGCGAAGCTGCGGGCCTTCAATGTTTCAAACCCTCAGGCCTCCATGCCTTCACGTCTTCAGGCCTGCGGCCTCAGGGTTGCAGAAGGGGGTGCACTTTGCGCAGGAACTCACCCGCCTTGTCACCGCCCTCCAGCAGGGAGATCGCGCGGGCGAGACGATCGACGAGGGCCTGCACGGACACGAGGCCCTTCCCCGCCTCGATGTCCGCTCGGGCGACACGGTACTGCTTCTCCACTGCGATGGAGCCCGAGAGACCGACACATTCGTCGGCCACCTTCCGCACGTTGTCGGCGAGCGCGAACAGGGACCGCACCGAGAGTCCAGGCGTCGGGACCTGGGCCGCCCTGGGTTCCGTACCCTGCTCGGGGGGCTCCGGCGGCGGACCCTGCGCGAGGCCTTCCGCCCCGCTCTCGGCCGCCCGGATGGAGATCAGGCCAGACGTGACAAGGCCGTAGAGGACCTTGCAGATTTCAAACGCCGGCAAGCCGGTTGCGTCCTCGAGTTGCTTGATCGAGAGCTGCCCGTCGACCCTGGTCACTACCGCCCACTCCTGCGGCGCGAGGGTGATCTGGTCCTGACCTGGGTCGCGGGGCAGGAAGAACGGGACAGCGTCCATCGAGGGGATTTTGCGCTGCAGGACGCGAAACTCATCGAGTCGCCGTGCCGCCTCCATCATGAGGTTGGTGTTCGATTTGGTCACCGTAACGCGTGCCGGCTCGATGTTGGCTGTGAAGATGAACTGACCCTTCCGCCACGCGGCCATCTCATAGACGGCGAGTTCGCCCGACAGCTTGCCCACGGTCGCGTCGGCGATCTGTCCATCCTTGAGGAAGATCTTGCCCTCCATGCCCTCACTGGAAAGGATGAACACACCCGTCTTGCCCGACACGCTGACAAGCTGGATCACGTCGGGCAATGAGATATCGGCCAGAGAACCGTGCAGTGCCATGAGTGCTCAGAGTGGTGACGGTGCAGCGAGGCTCGCCACCTTTTCGCCCTCCCATCCCCGCGTCAACTTTGGTGGTGTGCTTGCGCCGCCGCCACGCGGGAAAAACCTAACACACGCCTGCTCGGAGCGTCAAGGCAAAACGCTGCGAAGGTGGCACAGGGCAAGCGCGATGGCGTCGGCGGCATCGGCCGGCGGCTCCTCCGATAGCGAGAGGGCGTGGCGCACGACGTACGAGACCTGTCGCTTCTCCGCGCGTCCGTGGCCGACCACCATCGCCTTCATCCTCGCTGGCTCGATCGCCACGACCTCCCCCCCCCAGCGGCCGAGCGCCACCAGCAGTGCGCCGCGCGTCTCGGCGAGCGCGAGCGCGGCCTTCGGAAAGCGGCCGGTGAATGGCGTCTCGATGACCACAACGTCGGGTGCCAGGCGCGCCAGCAGCTCCTCGAGTTGCTCGGTGAGAGTGGCCAGGGCCGCTGGGCGCGCCAGCGTGCGGCGCGGGATCAGACGGCCGAACTCGACGCTGACCACGCGGCGGGTATCACCCTCGAGGAGACCCCACCCGGTCACTCGGGTCCCCGGGTCGAGACCGAGTATCCGCGTCAGCTCAGCTGACCTCGAGCAGCTTGGCGTCGATGTCGAAGTTGGCCCAAACGTTCTGGACGTCGTCGTGGTCCTCGAACGCTTCCATGAGGCGCACCATCTGCTCGGCGCGCTTGTCCTCGAGTCGGACCTGCGTGGAGGGCACCATCTCCACTTTGGCCTGCTCAACGGTGAGGCCGCGGGTCTCGAGCCCCGTCTTCACCTTGTGGAGCTCCTCCGGGGCGGTGTAGATCTCGTAGAGCTCGGGGTCGTCCGCAAGGAAGTCCTCGGCACCCACTTCGAGCGCGGCCTCCATGACCTTGTCCTCGTCGCCGGCGCTCTTTGGCACGATGACGTAGCCCTGCTTCTTGAAGAGGAACGAGACACACCCCGATTCACCCAGGTTGCCACCGTGCTTGCCGAAGATGTGCCGGATCTCGGCGGTCGTGCGGTTTCGGTTGTCCGTCAGGACCTGCAGCATGACGGCGACGCCACCGGGGCCGTAGCCCTCGTAGGTGACCTCCTCGTACGACACGCCGGGGAGCTCGCCCGTGCCGCGCTGAATCGCCTTGTTCATCGTGTCGCTGGGCATATTCGCGGCCTTCGCGGATTGAATGGCCGCGCGCAGGCGCGGGTTGCCATCGGGATCTCCGCCGCCTTCTCGCGCGGCGGTGGTGAGCTCACGGATGACCTTGGTGAAGAGCTTGCCGCGCTTCGCGTCGAGCTTGCCCTTCTTGTGCTTAATCGTGCTCCACTTGTTGTGGCCCGACATGACCGACCCCCGCTGGGCTCAGGCGGCCCGCACCCGGGATTGTACACCGCAACGACTGACGTAGCCTCACGCCACGCGCCGCCGAAACTATTGACTTGCAATAGATGCGCCCCGACAATGAATCCGAGGCTTGCCAGCACCGCGGCCAAGGCATGAGCCAAGCGATACTTCTCCTCGACTATGAACCTCGCACCGCGGTGCGAGTCACCGAGGCACTGGCCCCCCTCGGGTGCCAGGTCGTCACCGCCAGGGACGTTGATTCGGCCGTTGCGGCCTGCGCAAAGTCCGAACCGGTGGTCGTTCTGACCACGTCCGTGCTCCCTCGCCTCAAAATCGAGGATGCAATCATGCAGCTACGGGCCCGCGGTGGCCTGCGCAACACACCCTTTCTCGTGCTGATGAGCGGGTACACGGGGCAGGACCCGGTAGCGGACGCCCACCGGATCGGCGCACAGGACATCGTCGCCAAGCCGTTTTCCGCCGAGGAGTTGCTGACGCACGTGAGGGCTCTGATGGCAACCCGTCCCGAGGCCCACGTGCGCGCGGACACCCGTGCCGAGGTGCTGGAGGCGCTCAAGCGCGCGGGCGGCGCAAGGGATACCGTCACCTCAAAGGACCTGTTCGGTGATCTGCTCGCCGACGAGCCAAATGCGGCCCAGACGCGCAAGATCCACGTGGTATTGCCGCCCGACTCCCAGGGCACGCTCGCCGAAGCGGAGGCGGTCGTGGAGCAGGCCCTGGCCAGCACTCTGGCCGAGGTCCACAAAGCGCCCCCCAAGGTGCGCAAGGATTCCGGCGAGGTTTCGGTCGACAAGCTTCTGGAGGACACCCTCTCCGGCCTCGAGGTCCCCAAGCCCAAGGCGGGGCGGCCTGCGCCGCCTCCGCCCGAGGCGTCCGCACAGCCTGCGGAGAGTGCGCCGAAGCCGCCCGAGCCGGCGGTCCCGCCAAGCCGTCCGGCTGCGGGCGCCGCGCCTTCAGAGCCGCCGGCCAAGGCCGGGGCGCCACTCGGGCTGCCCTCGGCACCCGGGGTGGCGGCTCCGGAGATCGAGCACATGCCGGGCCCGCTCCCCAGCGGCACACCGTTCGGCCAGTACGAGCTGATCGAGCCGATAGCGACCGGCGGCATGGCCGAGGTCTACCGCGCACGCATGAGCGGGGTGGAGGGTTTCGAGAAGATCGTCGCGATCAAGCGAATCCTGCCGCACCTCACGGACAACCACGAGTTCGTCACGATGTTCGTCGACGAAGCCAAGCTGGCGGCCCAACTCCAGCACCCCAACATCGTGCACATTTACGACCTCGGCAAGATCGAGCGTTCCTACTACATCGCGATGGAGTACATCGATGGCAGGGACCTGCGCTCAATCCTGCGAACGCTGGAAGAACACCAGGTGCGCTTGCCCCTCGGCTTCGCGCTGTTCATCGCCTCGCGCCTCGCGGCAGCTCTCGACTACGCGCACCACAAGCGTGACCTGCAGGGAACGGCGATGGCGCTCGTGCACCGCGACGTCTCGCCGCAGAACGTGCTGATCTCCTACGACGGCGACATCAAGTTGTGCGACTTTGGCATCGCCAAGGCCGCCTCAAAGGCCACCCACACCCGAGCGGGGGCCCTCAAGGGAAAGCTCCAGTACATGTCACCCGAGCAGGCGTGGGGGCGGGACATTGACGGCCGCTCCGACATCTTCTCGCTCGGCCTGGTGCTCTACGAGATGCTGACCGGCCGCAAGGGGTTTGCCGGCGACTCCGAGCTTTCGATCCTGGAGCAGGTTCGCTCCCCACGGCTGATACCGCCGCGCGAGCTCGACCCGGCGATACCCCCCGAGGTCGAGCGGGCGGTGATGAAAGCGCTGAAGGAGAACCGGGAAGAACGCTACCAAACCGCTGCCGAACTCGCCGCCGACCTCGGAAACATGCTTCAGGTGATCCGCCCGACACCCGGAGCGACAGACCTGGGCGCCTTCCTTGCCGAGCTCGTGGGCCACGACCGCCAGGCCACCGCAACGGCGCTCCCGGCCCCGCGTCCGGCGGTGCCCCCCCCGTCCCGGCCTGTCACGCCGCCACCGACCGTGCAGCCTGCAAAGCCCAAGCCGGTCCCCCACCCAGTGCCTGTCGAGCACGTCCAACATGAGACGCCACCGGTGTTGACGGCTCCACGCCCGACCAACGTGAGGTTGATCGCCGGCATCGGGGTGGGCGTCCTTGCAGTAGTGGCCGGGCTCTTCTACTTCACCAAGATCCGACATGCCGGCCCTGGCCCCTCCGCCGAAGCAACGCCGGCGCCGGAGACGATCGAGATGGCCCGCGAGGTGGCGCAGCAGGAGGTGGACAGGCAGACGAAGGCGCTGCGCGAACGCCTGAGCAACGAGATCCTCGGTCCGACCCCGGCGCCCGTGGGCCGCCGCGCCGCGGCGCCCCCCCCCGCGCCCGCCGCAGCGGTCGTCCCGACGCTGGCGAACACACCCACCGCGGCGCCGCAACCGACCGTGGCGCAGGAGCCGAGCCCGGCACCGACCGAGGTGCCACCTACAGCGGTCCCCGCCGCACCGATCATCGCAGCGATGCCCGCAGCTGAGCCACCGGTTCCGGAGCCGCCCGCCGTGAGGGAGGGCGACCTGGTTGAGCTGCAGGGCGACGTCGTCCCGCCTCAACCCGTTTACTCCCCGAACCCGGCCTACCCGGCGCTTGCCGCCCGCCAGCGCGTCAGCGGGACGGTGTCTCTGGATGTGCTGGTCGACGAGAACGGCAACACGCAGGACATCAAGGTGCTCAGCGGCGTCAAGCCGGACTTCGGCCTGGATGCGGCCGCGGTTGCCGCCGTTCGCACCTGGAAGTTCAAGCCGGCGACCAAGGACGGGGTGCGGGTCAAGGTTCGCATCACCCAGCGCATTCGCTTCCAACTGTGAGAGTGAGGAGGAAGGCATGTCGGTTCTCAACGATCAGCAACGCAAGTTCTACGAAGACACACGGAAGGTGACTCGACAGGAGATCGCCGACCTCGAGAACCAGATTCAGGAGGAGTTGCAGAGGGTCAAGCAGCGGATCGCCGAGCTGCAAACGGCTCAGAAAGCGGCCCGCCAGATGTACGACGCGGCCTGCCAGCGCCTGGGGGTACCCAACGACCTGGAAGAGCAGGGCACCGAGTAGCCCGGGGCAACGAGTCGTCGACCGCCTGCGAACCCACACCACGTCGTGTGGGTTCATTGCTCTCCTGCTCCAGCTCGCCTGCGCCGCCCCGCCCCAAGGCGGTGTGATCGACCAGATCGGAGAGGCAGTGCCTGAGGGCCCGGTGCGGCGCGTTGTCCCGCTTGCCCCCGACGTGACCGAACTCGCTTTCGCGGTGGGCGCAGGAGGGCTCATCGTCGCGGCCCCCCCAGCGGCCGACTTCCCGCCCGAGGTGGCACGCCTGCCGCGCGTCGCGCCCAACGACGCGGAGGCCATCCTCGCCCTCAGGCCCGACATCGTATTGGCCACCACCGCCGGAAACGATCCGCGGGTGGTGCAGCGCCTCCGGCAGTTGGGCACCCGAGTGTGCAGCATGGACGTCACGTCGTTCGCTCGCCTCGGCGACGCGTGCCGCCTCGCTGGCGGGGTTCTCGGGTTCGAGGCGGAGGGTGAAATTCTGGGCCGCAAGGTAGACGAGCGCGTGGACAGGGCCACCGCCCGTGCGCTAGCGCTGCCCAAGCGAAACGCGCTGTACGTCGTGTGGTGGGAGCCGCTGATCGTCGCAGCTCCGGGCACCTTCCACGACGACATGCTGCGCCGCGCAGGACTGGCCAACCTTGCACCGGGCTCCGTCGGACGCTACCCGCGCGTGGACCTGGAGCTGCTGCTTGACCCGCTCCTGCAGGTCGTGGTTGCACCCGACGAGCGTGATCTGCACGAGAGCTATGCCCGCACGATCGGTTCCGCTGCGGGTGCCCGACTGGCCTCGGGAGAAGTCCGCGTGTTTTGGATCCCGGCCGACCTCGCCAACCGTCCGGGCCCGCGATTGCCCGGCGCGCTGGAGGCCCTGGTCGCGGCACGCGAGGCGGAGGAGAGTCAGGGGTCAGAGGACAGCGGTCAGGGCACAAGGGCCAGGGGACGGGAAGCCATGTCAGCCGCCGGCAGCAAGACACAAAGCCCAGCAACACAGGGACGGTCCAGGTGAGGCGCGGAGCGGACCTCACGCTCGTGGTGGTCCTGCTCGCCGCGGCCGCCGCCGGCCTCGTGTTCGGCGGACCCGCGGCACCGCCCGGCGAAGCCCTCGCCGCACTCTCAGGAGGCGGAACACCCGAGGTGCGTGCGATCGTCCTCGGGCTGCGCCTACCCCGCCTCGCCCTGGCACTGTTCGTGGGCGCATCGCTCGCTCTCGCCGGGGCCGCCCTTCAGGCGCTGCTGTCGAACCCGCTCGCTGACCCGTTCCTCCTGGGCATCTCCGGTGGTGGCGCGGCCGCGGCCACAGCGGCCTACGTGCTGCTGCCTGCGGCAGCCCTCGGTGCGGTCCCCGCGGCCGCCATGGTAGGGGCGGCCGGGTCTACCGCCCTGGTGTGGTGGATGGCTCGCGGCCCTCTCGGGCCATCCTCCACGCGGATGATCCTCGCCGGCGTGGCCGTGAACGCCGCCACCTCGGCGGCCATCCTGACCATGCTGGCGCTCGCTCCCTCGCCCCGCCTGCCCGGCGTCATCGCGGTCACCATGGGTTCACTGGCCTCCGCCACCGCGGGCCAGGTCGCCTGGCTCGCGCCGTACGTGGTCGTGCCCACGTTCGTCCTTCTGCTGCATGGGCGCGACCTCGGGCTGCTCGCGACCGGGGAAGAGTCGGCGGCGGCGCTCGGCGTCGAGGTCGTCACGGTGCGCCAGAGGGTCTTCCTCGCGGCCGCGGCCCTGTGCGGCGGTGCGGTTGCTTTCGCGGGCGTGATCGGCTTCGTGGGCCTGGTAACGCCGCACCTCTGCCGCCTGGTTTGGGGCGCCAACACCCGCCGTTTGCTGCCGCGCGCCGCGCTTGCCGGTGCGGCGCTCACCGCGCTCGGAGACCTGCTCGCGCACCGGGTGCTCTCCCCGACCGAACTCCCGGTGGGTGTTGTGACCGCCCTGCTGGGCGTGCCGTTCTTCGTGCTGCTCTTGCGGAGGGCCCCGTGAGCGCGGCTCGCAGGACCCCGCTGTTGCGCGCCCGTGCGCTCTCCGGTGGTTACGGCGGCGATGACATCGTTCGCGGCATCGACCTCGAGGTCGCCGAGGGCGAGTGCGTGGCAGTTCTCGGGCCCAACGGCGCGGGCAAGAGTACGCTCCTGCGCCTGCTGGCGGGGATCCTGCCTGCGAACACGGGCGAGGTGGAGCTCCGCGGCAGGAGTCTTCGCTTCTGGCGGCGGCGGGAGGTGGCGCGCGAGGTCGGTCTCGTCCCTCAGAGCGTCAGTTTCGCCTTCCCCCTCACGGTCGCCGAGGTCGTTCAGCAGGGACGGGCGCCGCATCTCGGACCGTGGAAACCGCCGTCGCCGCGCGACCACGCCGCGGTTGATGCCGCCATTGCCCGCGTCGGCCTCTCGGGACGCCGCACCGCCGCCATTCAGCACCTGTCGGGAGGTGAGCGACAGCTGGTGCTGCTTGCCAGGACTCTGGCGAGCGAACCGCGTCTGTTGCTCCTGGACGAGCCCACGGCCGCGCTCGATGTGCGCCACCAACTCGAGTTCGCCGGCATCGTTCAGCAGCTCGTCGCGGAGGGAGTGGGCGCCGTACTCGTGGCGCACGACTGGAACTTCGCGCTTCGACTCGCGCACCGCCTGTTTGTCCTTCATCACGGCCGCGTGGCTGCTTCGGGCTGGCCTACCGAGGTTCTGCGTGGTGACCTCTTCCGCGAGGTCTTCGGGGTCGAGGTCGAGGTTCTGCAGCGGGAAGGCGGTGCTCCGACGGTCCTGCCCCGGAGGCTCGCAGAGAGTTGACGGGCAGAGCCAGAAGCGCGCCGCAAGCGCGCGCGGTCGGTATCTCAAAGCCCTTGACTCCCAGCGATTAATTCGCGGCCTGCCGTGCCTTTCCTTGCGCGCCTCGAGCCCCGATGCTAGATTTGGGGACTCGATGGTGTGGTTCCGCCGCTCCGAACCAGGCTCGCGCCCAGCCAGCAAGGTCCCCGAAGGCCTCTGGGTGAAGTGCGAGGGGTGCCGCGAGACGCTCTACCGCAAGGAATTGGAGCGAAGCCTCTTCGTGTGCCCGCGCTGCGGCCACCACCACCGCGTCTCCGCCCGGACGAGGCTGGGACAGCTCTTCGACGGGGGTGCCTGGAAGGAGATGTTTGGCAGCATCTTCTCAACGGATCCCCTCGAGTTCGTGGACTCCAAGCCGTACGCGCAGAGATTGCGCGACCTGCGGGAAAAGGGCGTGCGCTGCGACGCACTACTGGTCGCGGTCGGCAGGCTCTCCGGCATCCGCACCGTGATCGGTGCCATGGAGTACACGTTCATGGGCGGCTCGATGGGCTCTGCAGTGGGTGAGAAGCTGACCCGTGCCATCGAGCGCTGCATTAGGAGCCGTCTGCCGCTGATCGTGGTCTCGTGCTCCGGTGGTGCACGCATGCAGGAGGGGATCCTCTCGCTGATGCAGATGGCGAAGATCTCCACGGCCCTCGCTCGGATGCACGCGGCTCATGTGCCGTACTTCTCCGTGCTCACCGACCCGACCACCGGCGGAGTCACCGCCTCGTACGCGATGCTGGGAGACCTCAACATCGGCGAGCCAGGAGCGCTCATCGGTTTCGCCGGCCCCCGCGTCATCGAGCAGACCATTCGCCAGAAGCTCCCTGAAGGGTTCCAACGCGCGGAGTTCCTGCTCGAGCACGGGATGCTCGACATGGTCGTCCCCCGCCAGGAGCTCAAGGAGACGTTGGCACGGTGTCTTTCCCACACGCTCTAGCGGCCGGCGCCGAGGCCCTCCTCGCCCCACGCCAGGAGCAGCGCATTGTTCCAGGCCTCGAACGCATGCAACGTGCGCTCGACGCCCTCGGACACCCCGAGAGGACTTTCGCATCCGTGCTCGTGCTCGGCACCAACGGCAAGGGCTCGACCGCGGCTCTGCTGGCAGGCATCCTCCAGGCCCATGGCATCCGGGTCGGGCTGTACACCTCGCCCCACCTGGTCGCGGTGGAGGAGCGCATACGCACCGACGGCGCGGCGATTCCGGGCCAACGCCTCGCGCAACTGGTGGCGGGGCTCAACTCCTTCCCCGACCTCTCCTACTTCGAGACCCTCACCTGCGCGGCCGTCCAGGAGTTCGCGGACCGCAAGGTCGACGTCGCGGTGATGGAAGCCGGCCTGGGGGGCCGCTGGGACGCGAGCAACGCAGTGGATCCGGCGGTGGCGCTCCTGACCAACGTGGGTACCGACCACCAGAGGTGGCTCGGCGAGGCCCGCACCGCGATCGCCGCCGAGAAGGCCGTCGCTCTGCGCGGCTTGGCCGCAATCGTCGGCGCGTGGGACCCCGAGGTGGAGCCCATCATCCGTGCGAGCGCGGACCCACGCACGCCGCTGTCACTCGCCTCGGAGTGGGCGGTGGTGCGCGGGGTCAGGGGTCAGGGGTCAGGGGTCAGAGAACAGACGCAGCGGTTAAGGTTCGCGCTCGGAAACGTTGCCGGCGGAGCGACGCTTCCACTGTGTGGACGGCACCAACTCGCCAACCTGGAGGTGGCGCTGGCTGGCGCCGGCGCCCTCGCGAGGCACGGCCTCGTGCCGGCGCTTTCAGCCGACGCCATGCGTCGCGGGATCGAGGGGGTATCGTGGCCCGGACGGCTGCAGTCGTGCACGGCCAGCGGTCGGCGCCTCCTGCTTGATGGGGCCCACAACCGCGAGGCGATCGTCGCTCTCGCCGCCGCCCTCGACGACCTCGGGCTTGCCGGCAAGGTTCAGCTGTTGTTCTCGTGTCTCGACGACAAGCCACTCGAGGCCATGGCAGCGCTGCTGCGTCCCAGGAGCACGGAGGTGACGGTCGCGCCGATCCGCTCGCCACGCGCGCGCACGGTGGACGACCTCGCCGCCGCCTTCCCGGGGTGCCGACGCGCGCACAGCGTCGCCGCCGCCATTGCGGGCCTGTCCACCGAACGAACAACGCTGGTAACCGGCTCACTGCGCCTCGTGGGCGAGGTCCTCGCGGAGATCGGAGAGATCAGTGACTGAGCTCGAGATTCGACCGCGTGCGCATCTCGAGGGGGCGGAGGACGCCGCCCTCGCCTTCTGCGCGCTGCGCTCCGGGAATGCCACCCGCCGCTACCCGCTGGCAACCGAGGGACGGCACTTCGATTACCGAACCGCCTTCCAGCGCGATCGTGATCGCATCCTGCACTCGCGAGCCTTTCGCCGACTCAAGCACAAGACCCAGGTCTACGTCCCTTACACCGGCGACCACCCGCGCACACGCCTGACCCACACGCTGGAGGTCTCACAGATCGCGCGCACGCTCTCGCGGGCGCTCGGGCTCAACGAGGACCTCACGGAGGCCATCGGGCTTGCCCACGACCTCGGGCACACGCCGTTCGGCCACTCCGGGGAACGCAGCCTCGTTCAGATCCTCGCCGGGGAGATGCCGGGCAGCCGGCTGCCAGAACGGGTGGTGCGCGAGGTCGGCACGTTCAAGCACAACTACCAGTCGATGCGCGTCGTCGACCTCCTCGAGCGCCGCTACGACCACGCCGGGCTCAACCTCACCGACCAGGTGCGCGAGGGCATCATCAAGCACACGACCTGGAAGGTTCGCTTCCCCTTCCCGCTCCCGACGAGTGAAGGGCTCCGCCTCTCGAAGCCCTGCCACCTCGAGGGGCAAGTGGTGGCCCTGGCGGACGAGATCGCGCAGCAGACCCACGACCTCGAGGACGGCCTCTATGCCGAGGCGGTCTCGCTGGAGGAGATCGAGAAGCTCGAGGCATCGGCCACGGTGATCGAGCGCGCGGGTGACGCCTACCGGCGGGAGCGCCGCCACTGGCGTAAGGCCGCAATGCTGCAGCGTGGTCTCATCCACCTGTTCGTCACCGACGCCGTTCAGACCACCGCGCGCAACGTGAACAAACTGGCGGCCAAGCACAAGATCGCTGATCACATGGGATGGCTCGCGGTCGCCGACGACATCCCCGCGGCGACGGTGGCCTTCTCGCGACGCGTTGCAACGATCTTTGCGGAGTTGAAGGCATTCATCTACCGTTTCATCATCAATCACCAGGAGGTCAACCGACAGGACCATCGGGCACACCTGGTGATGAGCGGCCTCTTCAGGGCGTACTACGGCAACCCGCTCACCCTGCCGACGTACGTCCTGCTGCGAGTCCACGAGGAGACCGGGCGCCCATACCTCCGTGACCTCCCGATCAAGCGGATCCCCGGCGAGGTGGAGAAGTACTACCGGCCCGATCCGCGCTTTGTCCGTATCATCGTGGACCACCTCGCGGGGATGAGCGATCGATACGCGATCGACGAGTACCAGGCGTTGTACGATCCCAACTCTGGGTTGGCCCCTGCCGGGGCCGGGAGGCTGTGACCGTGATCATCGCGTTGGCTTCCGACCATGCCGGTTTCCAGCTCAAGGAACTCCTCGCTCAGCGCGCGAGGGAAAGCGGCCACGAGGTCCTCGACCTGGGGCCGGCAAGCGAGGACCCGGTCGACTACCCGGACTTCGCCCACGAACTGGCGACGCGAGTCGCCGCGGGGAAGGTCGAGCGAGGCGTCCTCATCTGTGGGACGGGGGTCGGCATGGCGATCGTCGCGAACCGGCACCGGGGCGTTCGAGCGGCACTCTGCCACGACGCGTTCACCGCCGAGATGGCACGGCGCCACAACAACGCCAACGTCCTGTGCATGGGCGGGCGAACCACGGGCCCCGGTGTCGCGATCCAGATGCTCGACATCTTCCTCGGGACCCCATTCGACGGCGGTCGGCACGGCCGACGGGTTGAGAGAATCGAACTTTCCAAGGAGCCATGACGATGAACCAGCACGAACGCACAGCCTTTTTCTCGTTTCTGGAGACCGCCGTCCGACAGACCGACCCCGACGTCGCCGCCGCTCTCGCCGGCGAGCGCCATCGCGAGAACGAGGGGCTGGAGCTGATCGCGTCCGAGAACTTCGTCTCGCCGGCAGTGCTGGCCGCGATGGGCTCGGTCATGACCAACAAGTACGCGGAAGGGTACCCCGCCAAGCGCTACTACGGCGGGTGCGAGTTCGTGGACGTAGCGGAGGAGCTCGCCAGGACACGGGCCAAGCAGCTCTTCGGGTGCGACCACGCCAACGTGCAGCCGCACTCCGGGGCGCAGGCCAACATGTCCGTGTACCTCGCGACCTGCCAGCCGGGTGACGTGATCTTCGGTATGGACCTCTCGCACGGCGGCCACCTCACCCACGGCCACCCGCTCAACTACTCGGGCAAGACGTTCAAGGTGGTCCCGTACCTCGTGAGACCGGACACCGAGACGATCGACTACGACGCGCTGCGCGACCTCACCAGGCAGCACCAGCCCAAGCTCATCGTGTGCGGCGCGTCGGCCTACCCGCGCACGATCGACTTCAAGCTCATCGCGGAGATCGCGCACGAGTCGGGTGCCGCGGTGATGGCCGACATCGCCCACATCGCTGGAATGGTCGCGGTCGGACTGCACCCCTCTCCGGTGAAGCACTGCGAGTACGTGACTACGACCACGCACAAGACGCTGCGCGGCCCGCGTGGGGGTATGGTCATGTGCAAGGCCGAGCTTGCCGAGGCGCTCGACAAGGCGGTGTTCCCGGGCGTTCAGGGCGGCCCGCTCATGCACATCATCGCCGCGAAGGCCGTCGCGTTCGCTGAGGCGCTCACCCCCGCCTACCGGGACTACATCGCCAAGCTGTTGGAGAACGCCAAGGTCCTGTGCGCCTCGCTTCAGGAGCTCGGCTGGCGCATGGTGTCAGGCGGCACCGACACGCATTTGATGCTCATCAACCTGGGGGCGGACGGGATCTCCGGGAAGAAAGCCGAGGACCGCCTGGGCAAGGCCGGGATCACGGTGAACAAGAACACGGTTCCGTTCGACACTCGGAAGCCCTACATCGGTTCCGGGATCCGCATCGGCACACCTGCGGTCACCACCCGCGGCATGGGTCCGGGTGAGATGAAGACGATCGCCAACCTGATCGACCGCGTGCTGCGCACAGAGGACGAGGCGGTATGGACCAAGGTCAAGAGCGAGGTCGTGGAACTCGCCAAGGCGTTCCCGCTGTACGGCCAGTAGGAACGGAGAAAGAACGAAGGGCGCGGTCGCAACCGCTTCAAGATCGGGGATCCGATGAGCTACCAAGCAACCGAGAGCCGCTATGAGGGCATGCGCTACAACCGCTGCGGGCGGAGCGGCCTGAAGCTGCCGGCCATTTCGCTCGGGTGGTGGTACAACTTCGGAGGCGTCGACACCTTCGAGAACGCGCGCGCGATGGCGCGCCGCGCCTTCGACCTGGGCGTGACCCACTTCGACCTCGCCAACAACTACGGACCGCCGCCCGGCTCGGCCGAGGAGACACTCGGCAGGCTGCTCCGAGGCGACTTCGCCCCCTACCGTGACGAGCTCGTGATCTCGACCAAGGCCGGGTGGGATATGTGGCCGGGACCCTACGGTGACTGGGGCTCGCGCAAATACCTGCTCTCGAGTCTCGATCAGTCTCTGCGCCGGATGGGGCTCGAGCACGTGGACATCTTCTACAGCCACCGACCCGACCCCGAGACCCCGATGGTCGAGACCATGGCGGCGCTCGACGCCGCCGTTCGGCAGGGCAAGGCGCTGTACGTGGGCATCTCCTCCTACTCCGCCGAGCAGACCCGGCAGGCGGCATCGATCCTGCGCGATCTCGGCACGCCGTGCCTGGTCCACCAGCCGGTGTACAACATGTTCGACCGCTGGGTCGAGGACGGCCTGCTCGAAGTTCTGGAGCGCGAGGGCATCGGTTGCATTGCGTTCTCGCCCCTGGCCCAGGGCCTGCTGACGGAGCGCTACCTCAAGGGGATCCCGCGGGGGGGGCGCGCGTCCAAGACGGAGCGCGTCTGGCTGACCGAGAAGGATGTCAACGCCCACATCGACCAGGTCCGGCGGCTGGACGCGCTCGCCCGCGGGGCCGGGCGAACCCTCGCCCAGATGGCCCTCGCCTGGGTACTGCGAAAACCCCAGGTCACATCCGCCCTGGTCGGCGTCAGCAGCGTGGCTCAGCTGGAGAACAACGTCGCCGCATTGAGCCACCCGCCGCTCGGCGAGGACCTGCTGCAGGAGATCGCTGCCGTTCTGGCCGACTAGACGGCGGCCCCCGGCCTCGAAGCCATCAACACTTTACGCCGCACGCGAGTTCAGCGCAGCGTGACGGAGGCGAGCCGCACCTGGACGTGCCCGAGCAGCTTGACGCGGCCGGAAATCTCCACCGGGAGCCTGCGGGCGGGATCCCATAGGATCTCGACATCTCCTTCAAGCCCGAACATGCGGAACGCACTCGACGAGGCGGGATCGACCGGCTGACTGCGGGCGACGAGCCTCAGGGCCTGGACCTGCTCGCGCACGCTCCGGAGCCCGGCGCCTGAGTCCTCCTGGAAGTTGATCTCCACGGCCTCGGAACCTTCGACCTCCACGACCACCCGCTCGACCTGCGCCTGGACCAGGACATAGATCGTCATCGAATCGCCAGGAGCGGCCAGGGAGCCAGCCGATGCGGCGTAGAGCAGGCCAACCGGCCCGGTGATCACGGCGTCCGCTGGCAATGTCCTGGGATACGAAGCAAACGAGCGCGTCCGCTGCGTCCACCGTTCCGGCGGCAGAAGGGTCTCCGACCCGTCGGCCGGCTCCAGCAGCTCATACAGGAAACCCCGGTCCCTCAGAGTGTAGGTCTTGCGGTGGTTCTTGGCGCCCGTCTCGGTGTCGACGATCTCGCGTACAGCTGCCCGGACCGGGTCGACGTGTTCGTGTGCGAGAAAGGTCCTGCCGGGCAGGTGCGAGCTGCTCTCGAGCAGGATCTCTCGGCGCGGCATCGCGGCCGGTACCTTACCCTCAGCACCCGCCCTGGCAGTGCCATTTGCGCCCGTCTGCGTCTCATCGAGCCGGACCTCGACCGTCGCCGAGATCCCCAGCTTGTGCGCCGTGTACTGCAGGTCCCTCCAGACCACACGCTCCGCATCGAGCGAAACAGGTGGAGCCTTGTCGTCCAGCGCCACTGCCGGCGCGACGGCGAGGAACCACACCAGCGCTGCGAACGCCCGCCGAGCGCTCATCGAGCGGCATTATGGCAGGCGCCGCGGAGCCTCAAGCCGTCTGTCACCGAGACCTCCCCGAGCAGGGCCGCTGTAGGTGCGAACCGCCACACGTCCGATGGCGTGCCGAGCGAGCGTGCCCGGGAGCCGACGCCTGCCTGAATTCAGCCGTCGGGCTCTCCGGACCGGCCTCAGCCTCCGGTCCACAGCCACCAGCGGATGCGCAGGGCATCGCGCAGCATCTGCAGCCCGTGACGCAACGGCTGTACGCGTGAGGCCTCGACGTGGTACCAGCGCACCGGCACCTCGGCGACGATCGCGCCGGACCGGCGGGCCCTCGCCAGGAGCTCGACGTCGAAGGCGAACCCGTCGAGGCGCAGCTCGCCCGCGAGCCGGCGTGCCAGCCCGCCCTCCAGAAGCTTGAAGCCGCACTGCGTATCGCGCAGGGTCGTGAGGCCGAGCAGGCGCAGGCCGAGATTGAAGAGGCGGCCCAGGGTGTCGCGCGGCAGCGGCTGGCGCCGCACGATGAGCTCCCGCCGCAGCCCTCGCGAGCCGGCCGCCAGCATCGCCCTGCTTTCGCGCAATGCGCCGAGCTCCTCGATCGGAGTGGCAAGGTCGGCGTCCGAGATCAACACCCACGCACCCGTGCTCGCCGCCAGCCCCGCCCGCACGGCCGCGCCCTTCCCCCGGTTGTGCCCCAGGCGCACCGCCTGAACCCAGAGCCCGGGCGGGGCCGAGAAACCCTCCACCACGCGCGCCGTGGCGTCGGTGGAGCCGTCGTCCACGACGATGATCTCGGCAGGGAGCAGCTGCGGCTGGTTCGTGAGGTACTCCGCGATGCGCGCAAGCGTCGCGGGCAGCCTGCCTTCCTCGTTGAAGGCGGGGATCACGACGGTGAGGCGGCGTTCGTCAGCCACGGCGCGGCCGTCCGCTGCTATACTCGGCCAAGCCCAAGCAGGGTGAAAATCGCCGGCAGGGGAGGGAGGCTGGCATGGCGCACGTCCTTTGGGAGTACAAGATCCTCAATATCCGCTCGGAGAACTACCAGCTCGACCCCAAGTATGAGCCGCAGCTCAACAGCCTCGGCGCCGAAGGGTGGGAGCTGGTGGGCATCACCGCGATCAATTTCAAGACCGGCGCCACGGACCACATTGGCATGGTCTTCAAGCGCCCGCTGCAAGCGAACGCAGGCTGAGCTCGCCGTCGGCCAGCCGCTCCGCCACGCTCTCCCCCCGCCGCCGAAGCAGGAGCGGGATAGCGGCGAGTGGCAGTGAGAGCAACCAAAATAGCCAGAGACGGCACACCCGTGCCCAGGGGATCGGCCGCGAGAAGCAGATTCTGACGAGGAGCATGCCGGGTGTCGCGCGCCACCCCCACAGGCAGCCCGCCGCTGCCACGCTCGCCGCCTCAAGGCCCGCAAGGCCGGCCAGCACCAGCTGAGCGCCGTCGAGTTCGGCGCCCATCGCCGCCGCGACGCCCACTCCACCCGCCAGGAAGAGAGTCACGATCCCGGCATCGGCCAGCGCGCCCAGCCAGAGGCGCCACGTCCTGCCGAAGGGCGTGAGCGCGTCCGGGGGCCGTGTCGAATCGTCTTGATCTGAGGGGCGGCCCTCCTGGGCGCCCCCCCAGACCAGCGGGATGTCCAGCTGCCCCGGGGATGGTGTGCGTGGGGGCATCACTCCAGCGTCCGCAGCTCGATGTTCGTCACGAAGATCTGGTAGCGGGGATCGGCCGGACGCGCGAGGTAGCTCTTCGCCAGATCCTTCAGGCGCAGCGTCTCGGGGTCGGGACTCGCTATCGAGAGCTGCACCAGGAGGTCGTGCCCCTGCGCCACCTGGTACTTCCGTAGCTGCAAGACGGCTGCGTTGAACGTGGCAACCGACCAGATTCGCTGGATCTCCGGGTCGTCGGGGTGTTGCTTGAGCACCTGTTCGGCGAGATTGCGGATCCTCTCCCAGGCGTGGTCGCCAATCGCATCGGCCAGGGACGGGATCGTGGGAGAGTACGACGTGATCTCCGACTGCAGCTTCAGGAGCTCGGGATCACCGGGAACCCGTTCGAGCCCTTCGCGAAGCTGCCGCATCGCCTTGACCCGCTGCCCCTTGGCGAGCAGATCGGATACGACTTTGTTGCCCGTCGCCTGCTGAGGCGCGGCCTTTGCCTTGAGCCGGCGCTGGTACTCGAGGACGCGCTGGCTGACCTGGTTGGCCTGTTCCCCCTCCGCCTGGCCCTGGAGGCTCTGGAGCAGCCGGATGGCCTCCTGCAGCCGTCCCTGGCTCGCGAGCTGTTCCGACTCCGCCAGGGCCTCCGCAACGGCACCCCCACCGCCCGAGAACACCTTCCCCCGAAACAGGAACCCGGCCACCAGGAGGATAACGACCACCGCGGCGCCCAGGCCCAGCCAGGGCAGCGGGATCGAAGGCATCTGCAGCTTGGCGCGCGGGGCGCGCCCGGCGCGCTCCGCCGCCCGCGGTGGCGCTGCCATGGTTCCGGACGGAATCGCAGCGCCCGCGACCGGAGGTGGGAGTATCGCGGGAACGAAGTCATCCCGGAAGAGGTCCTCCTCGCCCGAAAGCGCCGGCGCTGCTGGCGGAGGCGGCGGGGCCGCAGGGGTCTCGAGGCGCTGCAGCAGGTCGTGAGCCTCCAGGTGCTGCGGTTGGAGCTTGAGGACCTTTTGACAGAGTCCCCTGGCGTCGTCAAATCGCTTCTGCTCGAACGCCTCGCGTGCCTCGTAGAAATGCTGCTCCGCCAATCGGTCCAGCTCCGCACGCCGTCGGCGCGCCTGCCCGATGCGCCGTTCCGCTTCCGCGTGCTGGGGGTCTATCAGGTAAATCCTCGACCAGCTGTCAACCGCCGCCTGGAAGTCGTCGCGATCGAACTCTTCCTGGCCCTGGTCAAGCAGGGCCTGGATGCGCGCTGCCGATTCCCCCTCCTCGCTCACAACCTCGGGTTCGGCGCCGAACTCCTCGCTCAACCCCGGATGAAATTCCATTGCCGAGGCGCCACCGCCGTCGTCAAACTGCATCTTGCCCGCGCGCGGGGGTGCATGGGCCTCGACCGGAGGAGGTGGAGGAGTTGTGGGGCGCGGCGGCGGTTCGGGCGCAGGCGGAGCAGCGACCGGCGCCTGGGGAGTCGGTGCCGCCACTGCAGGCGCGGGCGGTGGCACGGCGGCAGCGTCGGCGGGGCTCTCGAAGATCTCGAACTCAAACTCCGGTTCAGCCTCGGCGGCCACCGGTTTCGCCGCCAGCTGCAGACGCTGCTCCAGCACCGCTACCTCGGGGTTGCTGGGATCGATGTCTTTGGCGAGCTTCAAGAAGCCCCGCGCCTCCTCGATCAATCCGGCATCGAGAGCATCGCGGACGCGGGTGATGTGGGTGTGGATCTCGCCGGTCGCGCGCACGCGCGCCTGAGCCTCGAGGGCCAACTGGCGGGCCTCGCTGTGACCCGGCAGTTCCCGCAGCACTGACTGTGCGAGCGTCAGTGCGCCCTGAAAGTCGCGCTGGCCGAAGGCCCGGTGGGCCTTGACCAGGGTGCCCTCGATATCCATTCCCGTGCGGGCGGTCACCTCCCCGATGAGCTGCCCGAGGTCGACAGGCGAGCCGGCAGCGATCGCCTGCTCGAGACGTTGCGCTGGCGCGAAACGCGGATCAACGTCGGTGATCGAGCGGAGGATCGTCCGTGATTCGTCGCTGTGGCCCTCGCGGTGGAGACGCACAGCCTCGGCAAAGGCCGTGAGCACGCGCTGCTGGACCGTCGGGTCGAGGGATTCGTCGCCGGGATAAACCATCATGTCATGCTAGCGCCGCGCGCCGGCAGGGTCAACGCGTGCGTACCCCGAGGGCCCGGAGCTTCCGGTAGAGGTGGGACCGTTCAAGACCAAGCACCCGCGCGGCCCTCGACATGTTGCCGCCACACTCTTCCACGACGCGTGTCACGTACTGGCGCTCGAACTGCTCGCGCGCCTCTCGCAGCGTCGCAAAGGCCCCATCGCCGCCGGGCCGAGGTACAACCGCGCTGAGGTCGAGCGCCGCCGCGGTGATCTCCTCGTCCGCCACCATGATCATGAGGCGCTCCACAAGGTTGCGGACCTCACGCACGTTGCCGGGCCAGCCGTACGCCCGCAGGATCCCCATCGCCTCGGCGTTCACCCGCTTGGGCTTGACGCCCGTTCGCCGGGCAAACTGCCGCATGAACTCCTCGACCAGCAGGGGAACGTCCTCACGCCGCTGGTCGAGAGCCGGCACCCGGATCGGGATCACGTTGAGGCGAAAGAGGAGGTCCTGACGAAATCGGCCTGCTGCGATCTCCTCGTCGAGGTTCTTGTTGGTGGCTGCGATTACGCGCACGTCCACCCGAAGCTCCTGGGCGCCGCCGAGGCGCGTGAAGCGTGACTCCTGGAGGACGCGAAGGACCTTCGCCTGGGTGAGCAGGCTCATGTCGCCGATCTCGTCGAGGAAGAGCGTGCCGCCGTCCGCGATCTCGAACTTGCCGCGCTTGTTCTCCACGGCACCCGTGAACGCCCCCTTGAGGTGACCGAACAGCTCGCTCTCGATGAGCTCTGCAGGAATTGCCGCGCAGTTCACCGCTACGAACGGAGCCTGTGCTCGGCGCGAGTGGAGGTGAAGGAGCTTGGCGACCACTTCCTTGCCGGCTCCATTGGGCCCGCTGATCAGCACCCGGGAGTCGGTGGGAGCGGCAAGCAGGATCTGCCTGCGTAGCTCGACGACCGCGGGTGAGACCCCGGTGAGCACCGGCTCTTCCTCTTCGCGCTCGGCCCGCAACTGCTGCTCGAGCCGAGCGTGTGCGAGGGCGTTGTGCACGGTAACCAGCACGCGCTCGAGAGCCAGCGGCTTCTCGAGGAAGTCGAGAGCCCCTTCCTTGACGGCGCGCACGGCGAGCTCGGCGGTGGCGTGACCTGAGATGAGAACCACGGGGAGCTGGTGACCGGCGGCGCGCAGCTGGCGAAGCGTCTCGATTCCGTCGATACCCGGCAACCACACGTCGAGCAACACCAGATCGAAGATCTCGCGGGAGACCGCCGCGAGCGCCTCCTCGCCGGTGGCCACCGTCGCGACCGCGAATCCCTCGTCCCGCAGGATGCCTGCGAGCTGGTCGAGGATCCCCCGCTCGTCGTCCACAACCAGGATGTTCCCGTGACTCAAGGCAGGCCCCCCGGGATCCGCACCACGGCCCGGACGCCGCATGGCTCGTTTGCCTCGAGCCGCACGCTGCCGCCATGGTCGGTCACGATCCTCTGCACCATCGCGAGACCCACCCCGGAGCCGCGCCCCTTCGTCGAGTAGAACGGCTGGAACAGCAGCTCCGAGTCTTGCACCGGGAGGCCGGGGCCTTCGTCCGTCACCGTCACGACCACTTCACCCCCCTCCGAGCAGACCGTCAGCGCGACAAGCCCGTTCACGGGGGAGGCCTCCACCGCGTTGTCGAGAAGGTTTGCGAGCACCTGGCGGAACTGTTCCGGGTCAATGAGGACCTCGCGCCCGTCCGACTGATCCGCGAGCTCGACGCGGAGCCCCTGCCGCACGCCCTGGTACAGCGTCACGACCTGAGCCGCCAGCTCCCCCAAGCGGGTCGGCCGGCGAGCGAGCGGCGGCATCTTCGCGTACTGGGAGAAGCTGTCCACCATCTCCTGCATCGCTTGAACGTGCTCGACGATCGCCCGGCACCCCTGCGAGACAACGTCGTGCAGATCGGGGCTGTTGCGCTCCGAATGGCGCGCCATCCGCTCCGCGGCAAGCCGGATCGGCGTGAGCGGGTTCTTGATCTGGTGCGCGATGCGGCGCGCCACCTCGCTCCACGCCGCCTGGCGCTGGGCGCGCTGCAGCTGGGTGAGATCCTCGACCGCCACCACCCAGCCTTCCGGCTGCTCCGGTCCGCCCAGCGGAACGACGGTTATCTCGAGGTTTCGCGCGACGCCCCCCGGATACACGCTCAGCGACCCCCTTACCGAGCCGCCGGCGTTCCGGATCGTCTCGGCGAGGCGCGGCAAGCCCGCCGCGTCGAGGGCCTCCAGGGGAATCTCCGCCCTCGCGAGTTCGGGCAGCCCGAGGATCGCCGCAGCGGCCGGGTTCCCCCGCACCCGCGTCCGCTCCGGATCGAGGCTGAGCACACCCGTGCGCACCGCACCCAGCACCGTGTCGAGTCGCCGGACGGTCGCCTGCAACTCCTCGTCGCGCTCACGCAACCGCAGGACCATCGAGTTGAACGAGCCCACCAGCATCCCGACCTCGTCCTCGGCGGGAAGCGGCACCTGCTCGAGCGACTCTCCCCCTGCCACCCTCTGGGTCGTTGCGGCCAGTGCGAGGAGGGGCGCGGTGAAACGACGGGACAGGTAGAGACCGAGCCAGATCGCAGCGAACACGACCAGCAGCGCGAGCCCGCCGAACCCCAGCACCACGGTGGCCGTGATGGTCGGCCTCTCCATCTTGAGGTGCTCGTACGCGACCGCACCGGCTGCCAGTTGCGCCTGTGCCCGCACCAGCGTCTCGGGCAGCGCCTCGCCCACCAGCACGACCGAGCCATCCGGCAGGCGGTGCCACGCCCTCACGACCAGGGTGCCTCCGAACCGCTCGCCTCGCACTCCATCCGTGTTGAAAACCTCGGCGGGAAGCGGGGCGAGCCGCTGCAGCACGAGCTGGCGGGGATCGACCAGCTCGACGACCGGGATGCCGTTCCTCACCAAGCCCGTGAGGTGATTCCCCATTTCGGTGTGAAGGCGCTCGAGCTCCGCCAGCCTCGCCGCCGGCGCGGGTAACCCGACCAGCCGGCTCGCAATCAGCTGCGCCGCCCGCTGAGTGCGGGCCTCGGCCTCGGCCCGCACGCCGTCCGCGAGCTGAATTCCGGCTCGGGCCATCCGTTCCACCGGCGCCGAGAACCACGCGGTTGCTGCGCCCGACAGCAGCGCCGCGCTCAGGAGGAAGAGCAGACCGGTGGGCACCAGGATGAGCGCCAGGTACGAGAGCAGGAGCTTGGTGCGGAATCGGGAGCCCAGGATCCCGTAGCGCCGCTCGAGAGCCAGCTTGAGGAAGTTGCGGAGGAGGACGAAGAGGAGGACCGCGATGAGCGTGAGGTCGAACCACCAGAGGAGGAAGGTCAGGAGGCGGTTGGTGAGTTGCTCGGGCGGAAGACCGGCCATTCGGGTGAACAGCGCATAGGCCCCGCCCGCCAGCAACAGCAGGCCCAGGTAGACCCCGACGAGGAACCGGTTCTGCCTCCGGTACCTTTGCCAGCGCCGCCGCCAGCTCGTCACGGCGACTCCGGGACGGCGAACTGGAACCACTCGGTCCCGACCGTCGAGGGGATCACCAGCAGCTTGTAGTGCGTCAGGAACTCCGCGCGCACGAAAAGCAGCAGCGGCTCGGCGCGCAGCGGCACCGTGATCTCAGACGGAGGTGGGTGAGTCACCCAGCGGATCGCCTCTGCGAGCGAACCGACCTGGCCGGAGGCGAGGATCTCACCGTCCAACTCCGCCACCAACGTGAACACTCCGGTGAGAGGGTCGCGCTGCGCCCTGACCACGAGCTCGTGGGCACCAACGCGCTGGTCCCAAAGCCAGTGCCGGTTGCGGTACAGGCGAAGGCGGTACGTAATGCCGACGGGTGCGCCCGCGGACAGCGCATCGCTCCACTCCGCGGGGAGCTCGCGCTGCACCATCATCTGGACCAGCAGTCGCCCCGGGCTCGAAAACAGCTCCACCTTCAGCTCCGGCAGGGGCGCCGCGGCCAGCAGGATCGCAGCCAGCACCATGGTGTGGCAATCGTACCACACCGGAGGCGCCGACAACAGCTAATGGTTGACCGTCAACAGCTAACAGCTTGCGACGCGCGGCCGCCGGCGAGGGCTTCGGGGCCGACCTCCCACCGCCAGGCGCTGGCCGCGACCCGGTTGCCTGCGCCACCGGGTCGAGCCACGTCGACACTCCCGGGTGAAGCCCGAAGCCGGCGGGGGCCTCCCCTCAGCCAGCGAGGGCGGTCTCGCGCTCCGGTTCGGCCGGGTAGGGTCTTACGGTGAGCGAGGCGATCCGCTCGGGTTCCACGAGTTCCCACGCCTCGGGGTGGGCGAGAAGCTCGTTCACCGCTGCGACGTGCAGCGCGTGGCCCGCCTTGTGCGCCACAACCTGCGCACGCAGGGGGTAATCGAGCAGCGCAAGGTCGCCCACCAGGTCGAGCACCTTGTGGCGGACAAATTCGTCGCGAAAGCGGAGCTCGCCCGAGAGAACCCGGTTCCTGTCAACAACGATGCAGTTGGCCAGAGTTCCCCCGCGCGCCAACCCCTTCTTCTTCAAAGCCGGGACCTCGGAGAGGAAGCCGAAGGTGCGCGCAGGGGCGATCGCGGTGGCGAAGCGTTGTGGCGTGAGCACGCCCTGGAACCGCTGGCGCCCCACGGCCGCGGAGTCGTAGCTCACCCGGTAGTCCACGGCGAATTCGGGTGCCGGGCGCACCTCGATCCAGCGCTCTTTGTCACCCACGAACACCGGCTGTTTCACCTGGAGCTCCGGGATGCTCGCGCCCTGTTCGGAGACCCCCGCCTCGAGCAGCATCTGCACGAACGGCAGTGCCGAGCCGTCCAGGATCGGCACCTCGGCCCGGTCGATGTCAACGTACACGTTGGTGACGCCGACGCCCGACAGGGCGGCCAGCAGATGTTCGACTGTGCGTGCCTCCGCGCCGCGCAGGTGGAGTGAGGTGGCATAGGCCTGATCGCGGGCGTTCTCGGCACGCGCCGGGATCGAGATCCCCAGGTCCTTCCGAACAAACACGATCCCCGTGCCGGGGGGCGCGGGGCGCAGGCGAAGGTTGGCCTGCTCGCCACCGTGAATGCCGATCCCACTGCAGGCAACCGAGCTTTGTATCGTCTTCTGCCAGGCCACACTTCACCCCCGCGGTGGGGTGGTGCGAGGAGCGTGCCAGTCTCCGACCGCCGTTCGGACATGCCCGTAGGGCTCAACTGTGGCCTCGACGCCGCGAAGCGTGGCGAGAAAGCCACACACCGGTGCTAGACTCGCAGCAGGAGAAGACATGCTTCCATCCTGGGATTCTGAGCGTCAGTTGCGCGCGAAGGAGATCCTCTACCGTTGCATGGAGGAGCTGGAATCCACGAAAGCGGCGCTCTTCCTCGAGGGCAGCGACGGCGATTTCCAGCTTGCCACCAGCTATGGCTTCGGGCGCCGCGACTCGCTGGCGGCGACCATCAAGGCTGGCCACCCCCTGTGGGATTGGGTACGGCGCAACCGGACCTCCCCCACGTACATCAACGAGCCGAGCGAGTCACCGGCGATTCAAGCGTTGCTTGAGGCGGCCGGGACCTCGCGCATGCTCACCATCCCGCTGGCAGTCGGGAGCCGGCTGGTCGGGTTCGTTGATGCCCGCGACAAGTCCCGCAAGGCGCCGTTCGGACCCGAGGACATCATCGTCGCGAAGTCCATCGCCCAGGCGTTCGAGAGCTTTCTGATCGAGATCGGGGCATACGGCAAGCCGACGGTCGCGCCGCAACCGGTGCAGCCGCCGGTGCAGGCCCCGCCGCTCCCTGCTGTTGCACCGCCCAGACCCGAGGGCGCGGGCTTCCCCCATCGCTGGATCATCGAGGAGCTGACCGGTCTTCTCAGAGCGCTCTCTCGCCTCCCCGGCGTCGCCGCATCCGCCCTCACGGTGACCGACAACAGGACGGTCCGCGCGCTGGTGCTCCGCACCACCCCCCTCGACCAGCAGCGGAGGGACGCGCTTGCATCCCACCAGTCGCGCACGCTGCTGGAGTCGGGCGTCCGGCTGCCGGCGGCCAACCGCTGGGGGTGGGACGAGCAGGACAGCACCGGGGGCGAAACGCGCTACGAGGAGATCCGCACCGCCGTCCTGCACGGCGGACCGCCGGTGTGGGTCGTGCTCTCGCTGGTGACGCCCACGGGTTCACCGGTGGCCGAGGCGGTCTTCGCCGCAGCCGCCCGCCAGCTCGACCTTGCCCGGTTGGTGCGGGACTACCGGCGCGCCGCGCGCAACCTGGCGCGGGTCCTGCTGGAGCCCGGTGAGACCGCCTTCCCCCACCTACGCCAGCACTCTCAGGGGACGTCCGAGCTGGCGCAGCGTATCGTGGCCGCTCTCCACCTCCCGGAGGAAGAAGAGGAACTGATCACCGTCGCCGCGTATCTGCACGACGTGGGGATGCGGGAGCTGGAGTACTCGCGCGTGTACAGGATGGATCGGCCAGGCGAGCAGGAGCGCCGCCTCTACCAGCGTCACCCGACCGTGGGGGCGCGCATCGTGGAAGCCGCAGAGTTTCCGGGCGACCTCGCCGGCGCCATCCGGTGCCATCACGAACGGTGGGATGGAACCGGCTATCCCCAGCGCCTCGCCGGGCGGAACGTCCCGCTCCCGAGCCGCATCATCCACATCGCCGAGGTGTACGACGTCCTCACGTCCCCCTCCTCGTACCGGCGCCCCGCCACTCGTGAAGGTGCTCTCGAGGTGATCCGCGCCGAGGCCGGCAAGCAGTTCGATCCAGACCTGGTTCCCATCCTCGCCGAAGTGGTCCGCGCGTGAAGGTCCTGGCCGCCAACCGGCGGGCCCGCTTCGAGTACGAGTTCATCGAGCGCCTCACCGCCGGAATCGCTCTCACCGGCAGCGAGGTGAAGTCTGTCCGCGATGGCCGCGTCAAGCTCCAGGACGGCTGGGTCGCCTTTGAGGCCGGCGAGGCGTTCCTCGCGGACGTCCACATCGCGCCGTACGAGAACGCCGGGTACGCGAACCACGACCCCATCCGACGCCGCAAGCTCCTCATGCACAGGCGCGACATCGCGCGGCTCGCCGCCAAGGTCGCCGAGAAGGGCCTGACGGTGATTCCGATCGCCGTCGGGCTGGAGGGGAACTGGATCAAGGTGGAGCTCGCGCTCGCCAAGGGCAAGACGCTGCACGACAAGCGCGAGACCCTCAGGCGGCGGACGATGGACAGGGAGGCGGAGGCCGCGATGAAGGAGCGTCGTTAGGGAAAGTCGCGCTTCAGGCTCGATGCGCGATTCCAACCGAGAACGCCCTCCTGCCGCTGGTACACTTCGCCCTCGCATGACCCGCGCTCTCCCTGTCGCCGTCTTTGTCTCCCCGCACGGTTACGGGCACGCGGCGCGCGCGTGTGCCGCGATGGAGGCTCTGGCCGCGACGCTGCCGGACGTGCGTTTCGAGATCTTCACCCTGGTGCCGGAGTGGTTCTTCGCGGACTCCCTGACCTGCCCGTTCAGCTACCATCCGCTCCTCACCGACGTCGGGCTCGTGCAGACCACAGCGCTCGTGGAGGATCCGGACGAGACGCTCAGGCGGCTCGCTGAGTTCCTCCCCTTTGCCGAGGCCCACCTCGAAGGACTTGCGCGGCTCCTGTGCGGGTTGGGCTGCCGGCTGGTTCTCTGCGACATCTCCCCGCTCGGCCTCGCGGCGGCCCGACACGCCGGCATCCCGTCGGCCCTGATCGAGAATTTCACCTGGGACTGGATCTACGAGCCCTACGTCGAGCGCTGGCCCGCTTTCGCGCCTCACGTCGCTCTCCTCGGTGAGCTGTTCGACGGAGAAACGCTTCACATTCAGGCTGAGCCCGTGTGCCGCCCCGACCCGCGTCTTGCCAGCGTGCCGCCGATGAGCCGGACCCCTCGCGCTTCGCGTCGGGAAGTGCGCGACCGCCTCGGCGTCCCGGCCGACGGACCTGTCGTGCTCCTCACGATGGGCGGCGTGCCGTGGCAGCCCGCTTCCCTCCGCCGCCTCGAGGACCACGGTGATGTGACCTTCGTCGTGCCGGGCGGATCGGAGCACTTCGAGCGCCGCGGATCGCTGGTCTCGCTCCCGCACCGCTCGGGGTACTTCCACCCGGATCTGGTGCACGCTTCGGACGCGGTGATCGGCAAGCTCGGCTACAGCACGCTCGCCGAGGTGTACGCGGCGGGTGTTCCGTTCGGGCACGTTGGCCGGCCCACGTTCAGGGAGTCCGCCGTGCTCGCCTCGTTCACGGCCGCGCACATGCCAGGCCTCGCACTCACGACGGCCGAGATCACCAGCGACGGATGGCTCGAACGCCTGCCGGAGCTTCTCGCCCTCCCCGGGGCCCGAGGCAGCAGGCGGAACGGCGCCGTTGCCGCGGCCGCGGCCATCCATCAGGCCCTCACCAACCGATGAGGCGCGGTCTGGCACTCGCACTCGTGTATCCTTCACCCCCATGAGATCTGGGGCGCTCGGTGCAATGGTGCTGTTCGTGCTCACGTCAGCGGGGATCGCCTGCTCCCCGGCCAAGGAACCGCCGGCGCAGGAGAGCGCGGCCGTCAGCGAGGGCCGGAGGATCTACCGCGCCGACGCCTGCCCGACCTGCCACGCGCAGGACCGGACGGGAACGATCAACGGCCCCTCGCTCGAGGGGCTGCGCGCGCGGTGGAGGGAGGACGACCTCATCGGCTTCCTGCGCGACCCTTCCGCCGCCAGGTGTGCGGACCCGCGGCTCAGGCAACTCGCCGCGCGCTACAAGACCTCCATGCCCAGCCCGGCACGGATCGACGAGGCGAGGATGAAGTCGCTCGCCGCCTACCTGCTTCAAGACTGACAACCCGCACCGCGAGAAAAAACAACCCGTCAGACGTTTTGTTCGCCCGGGCACCCCTACGAGCACGGCCACGAAGCAAGAACAGCAACGACGGCTCGGCGTGATACGATGTAATTCAAGGGCATTACGGACCAGGGGCAACTGGCGCATCGGGAGTCCAGATCCGCGTGAGGCCTGAAGGGGTGCGGACGGCAAACGTGAAGCCCACCGAGGATCCGTCGGTACGGACTCTCACAGAACGCGCAGCCCGAATCGCGGGTCTGCGCAGCTTCGACACACCCACGCTCGAGGACATCGAGCATCGCCGCTTCCAGCTCTGGGTCCTCACCCTCTCGCTGCTGGTGGCGGGGGCCGTGGCGCTCGCCACCTTTACGTTCTGGCACGACCTGCGACCGCCCAAGTGGCTGCACCCGCAGGTGCTCCAGTGGGGCGTCGTCGGGATCGTCCTGCTGTTCTGCGCGTACGCCATCGAGAAGGAGCTCCAGCTCCGCAAGCTGTCTCAGCTCCTGGTCGAGGAGCGCGTCCTCACGACCGCCCTCACCAACCGGCTCCGCGAGGTGAGCACGCTGCTCGAGGCGGGCAAGGCGATGAACCTTGTCCTGGATCTCCAGGAGGTGCTGCAGACGATCCTGGACTGCGCTCACGAGCTGCTCGGAAGCCGTGACGGCTCGATCATGCTCGTGCACGGCGAGGACGAACTGCGCACCGTGTGCGCGTCGGGAGAGAGCGCCGCACGCGGTGCGCGCCTCAGGTTCGGAGAGGGCATTGCGGGTCGGGTGGCCAGCACGCGCGAGCCGCTGCTGGTGAGCGGGATCATCGCCGCCGAGCGAGCGACGGTGGAACCCAGGGGGCACCGCCCTTCGATGAGCTCGCTCTCCGTGCCCCTCATCCACCGCGATGTGCTCCTCGGGGTCCTCAACATCAACGCAACCGAATCCCACCCGTACACCGAGCACCACCTCCGCGCCCTCTCTCTCTTCGGGGAGCAGGCCGCCGCTGCGATCGCCAACGCTCGGCTCTACGAGGAGCAGCGGCTGCTCGCCTCCCAGAACGTGTACCAGGCCCTGCACGATCTGCTGACCAACCTGCCCAACCGCGCGCTCTTCCTCGATCGGGTCACGCACGCGCTCTCCCGCCGGAGGCGCAAGGATCAGCTCCTCGCGCTGCTGTTCCTGGACCTCGACGACTTCAAGCTCATCAACGACAGCCTCGGTCACTCGGCAGGGGACGAGGTCCTGATCTCCTTCGCCGAGCGCCTGCGCGGCTGCATGCGGTCCGGGGATGCGCTTGCACGTTTTGGCGGCGACGAGTTCGCCGTTCTCATCGAGGAAATCTCCTCACCGGCGCACGCCGTCGCGGCGGCCGAGCGCATCCTCGCCCTCTTCGCGGAGCCCTTCACGGTGGGGGGCAGGAGCATCTGGATGCGGGCGAGCATCGGTATTTCGGTCGAGAGCCTCGCCGCTTCCAGCGCCGAAGCCCTGCTTCGCAACGCGGACACCGCCAAGAACGTCGCGAAGGGCCAGGGCAAGGGACGCGTTGTCGTCTTCGAGGAGACCATGCACGTCGACGCGCTCAGGCGCCTCGACCTCGAGGCGGAGCTCCAGAAGGCACTCGAGCAGCAGCAGCTCGCGGTGCACTTCCAGCCGATCTTCGCCCTCATGGGCAACCAGGTCGTGGGCATCGAGGCCCTGGTCCGGTGGCACCACGTGGAGCGGGGCCTCCTGCCGGCAGCCGCATTCCTTCCCCTCGCCGAGCAGGCGGGGTTGATGGTCGAGATCGATCGCTGGGTTCTCCGCGAGGCGTGCGAGACCGTGAAGAGCCTACGCACCGACGTCCCTCTCAAGACTCCCTTCTTGCTGTCTGTGAACATCTCGCCCACCCACCTGCAGGACGCCGGACTGGTGGACCAGGTCGTGGAGGTCTTGACCGCAACGGGGCTCGAGGCGGAGACGCTGGTGCTCGAGATCACCGAGAGCGCCATCCTCATCGACACCGAGAGGACCTCGACTCACCTCACCAGCCTCAAGAGCCTCGGCGTCAGGCTCGCCCTCGATGACTTCGGCACCGGCTACTCCTCGCTCACCCACCTCCGGCGCTTCCCGATCGACATGGTGAAGATCGACCGCGTCTTCATCGACGGCATCACGACCGACAGGGGCGCCAATGCGCTCGTGCAGGCGATCGTGAGGCTCGGGCGCGGCCTCAACATCGACGTGGTTGCCGAGGGGATCGAGCAGCAGGCTCAGGCCGACGCGCTCCAGCAGCTGCGCTGCCCGTTCGGGCAGGGGTGGCACTTCTGCGAGGCTCTCCCGCGCAACGCCCTCGTCTCTTTCCTCCGCCGTTCGATGTGAGCCGCCTCGCGCGTCGAGCTCGGGCGACACGCATGTCTTCGCTCCGGCGCTCGGCGCCGCCATAGCTGTCGGCCCGAGGTCAGCTCTTCTCTGGGGATCCAAGCTGGGAGGAGAGGCGCTCCTCCAACTCCTCCAGCGTGCGCGGCCAGTCACCCTTGAGGAGGCGCGAGAGGGCGCGGTCTGCGAGCAGCTTGCCGCCGGTCTGGCAGCGCGCGCAGTAGTTGGCCTCGTTGGCCGCGTACACGATGCGCTGGACGGGCGAGCCGCAGGCCGGGCACGGCTTCCCGTAACGACCGTGAACCGCCATGCCATCGCGGAACGCCGTGACCTTCTCGGGAAAGCCGTCGCCCGTCTCCCCCCGCAGCCGCTCCACCCACTCGGAGAGCGTCGCCCGGGCCGCATCGAAGAGTGCCTCCACCTCGCGCTCGGTGAGCTTCCCGGTGAGCGCGGCGGGGGACAACCGCGCCCGGTGCAGTATCTCGTCGGAGTACGCGTTGCCGATCCCGGACAACAGGGTCGGATCGGTCAGGGCACGCTTGAGCGTGTGGTTCTCCCGCCGGAGTGCCGCGCGGAAGCTCTCGAGGCTCACCTCCAGCACTTCCACCCCGCCGCGGTCGAACTCTGCCAGAGCCGCCTCGCCGCGCACCACGTGCAGCGACGCCCGTCTTTTCGAGCCGGCCTCGGTGAGCAGCAGAGTCCCGGAGGAGAAGTCGAAGGCAGCCAGGCCGACCTTCTTCGGCAATGCCGCCTGTGCCGTGCGCCAGTGCAGGCGGCCGGCGATCATCAGGTGAATGATCAGGTGAAGGTCGCCCTCGACGGAGATCACGATCCGCTTGCCGAGCCGCCGGACCCGGGCAACGTGCTTCCCCTCCGCCTCCGACAGCCCAGGCGTGACGGTGCGGAGCAAGAAAGGGCTGGCGAGCCGCACGCGCTCCAACGTCTGGCCGCCGGTGAGGGCAGTCAGACGCTCAACGTACAGGGCAACGTCGGGAAGCTCGGGCATGCCTCGGCGATCATAGCTCCGGCCGGACAGGCGGGGCACGGTAAAATATGAGGGAGACACAGCGGCGACGCGCGCGCGTGGAGCCTGCCACGCATCACGGAAGGGACCGTGCGTGCGGCCGCCTTGGGGGGTTTGCGACGTGGGCAAGAGCGTTAACGTGATCGAGGCGATCAAGGTAGGAAACGCCGGCAAGCTCGAGGCGCTCCTCGCTCAAGATGGTTCACTCGCCGCCTCTCGCGACGAGTCGGGCGTCTCGGCCATCCTTCACGCCAGGTACCGCTCGCGCATGGACATGGTGGCTCTCCTGCTCGCGTGCCGGCCGAAACTCGACGTTTTCGAGGCCGCGGCGCTCGGGGAGAAACAGATCGTTGCCATGCACCTGCAAGGGGAGCGTACGGCAGCGAGCGCTTTTTCCGGCGACGGCTTCACCGCACTCCACCTGGCCGCGTTCTTCGCCCAGCCCGATGTGGTGGCCCTCCTGCTCCGGGCCGGCGCCGACCCCAACGCCGTGGCCCGGAACGCATCGAGGGTCAGCCCGTTGCACAGCGCCGTCGCGGGTCGCAACCTCGACACGGTTCGCCTGCTTCTGATGCACGGGGCAGACCCCAACGCCCGACAGCAGGGAGGATGGACGGCGCTCCACGCCGCAGCGCTTCACGGGGACATGGCGGTCGTGCGCCTCCTCCTCACCCGCGGCGCCTCTCCCCAGGCCGCCAACGATGACGGAACGACGGCCCTGCAAATCGCGTCCGACAAGGGCCACGCCGCGATCGTAGAACTGATGCAGGCCGGCCCTTCGCCTCCGCCCGAGGAGTGAGGCCCCGACCAAGGGCGACCGTTCCCATTAGGAGTTGCTAGACTTCGGCAAACCCGGGCGCGAATGAGCCTACCCGGGCCGAAAGGGGAACCGACCATGCGAGCTCGCGTTGTGCCATTCCTGATTCTGCTCCTGGCTGCGCACCAGGGTCTCGGGGCTGCCCCGAAAACAGCCAAGGTCGACGAAGAGAAGAAGGCGGACGTCATGTCGGCCGACACCTTCGCAGGGCTGAAGTTCCGCAGCATCGGTCCGGCCTGGACCTCCGGCCGGATCGGTGACTTCGCGCTCGACCCGGCCAATCCCGCGCGGTACTTCGTCGCGGTGGCGTCGGGCGGCGTATGGAAGACCGAGGATGCCGGCACGACCTGGACCGCGATCTTCGACGGTGAGGGTTCCTACTCCATCGGTTGTTTGATGCTCGACCCGACCAACCCCAACACGGTTTGGGTGGGGACCGGAGAGAACAACAGTCAGCGCTCGGTCGCCTGGGGCGATGGCGTCTACCGCTCCGACGATGGCGGCAAACACTGGAAGAACCTCGGGCTGAAACACTCCGAGCACATCGGCAGGATCGCGATCGACCCGCGCGACTCCCGTGTGGTCTACGTGGCCGCGCAGGGCCCGCTGTGGGCCCCTGGCGGTGACCGCGGCTTGTACAAGAGCACCGACGGCGGCAACACGTGGAACGCGGTGCTCACGATCTCGGAGAACACCGGTGTCTCCGAGGTGGTAATGGACCCGCGCAACCCCGATCTGCTCTACGCCACCGCCTACCAGCGGCGCCGGCACGTGTGGACGATGATCAACGGCGGTCCCGAATCCGCGATCTACAAGTCCACGGACGCCGGGAAGAGCTGGAGGAAGCTCGAGAACGGGCTGCCGAAGGGTGTCGACCTGGGACGCATCGGTCTTACCGTCTCGCCGGCCAACCCCGACGTCGTCTACGCGATTGTCGAGGCTGCCGACGGGAAAGGTGGCGTCTTCCGCTCCGCTGACCGCGGCGAGAGCTGGGACAAGCGCGGTGACTACATGTCCACCTCCGGCCAGTACTACAACGAGCTCTTCTGCGACCCAAAGAACGTCGACCGCGTCTACTCGATGGACACCTGGCTGCACGTCACCGAGGACGGTGGGAAAACCTTCACCAGGGTCGGCGAGAAGACCAAGCATGTGGACAACCACGCGATGTGGATCGACCCCGCCAACACCGACCACCTGCTCCTGGGTTGCGACGGCGGCATCTACGAGACGTTCTCCCGCGGGAAGACCTGGGACTTCAAGGCGAACCTTCCGGTGACACAGTTCTATCGGGTCGCCGTCGACGGCAGCAAGCCGTTCTACTACGTCTACGGCGGGACCCAGGACAACTTCTCCATGGGCGGGCCCTCGCGCACGACCACGGTCAGCGGCATTGTCAACAGCGACTGGTTCGTGACCACCGGAGGCGACGGCTTCTTCGCCGCCATCGATCCGACCGACCCCAACATCGTCTACTCCGAATCCCAGTACGGCGTTCTGGTCCGCTACGACCGGAGGAGCGGCGAGGAGATCCTCATCAGACCGTTCGAGGGCAAGGGCGAGCCGCCGCTGCGGTGGAACTGGGACACGCCGCTGATCATCAGCCCGCACTCGCACACGCGCCTTTACTTCGCCGCCAACAAGCTGTTCCGCAGCGACGATCGCGGCAACACCTGGAAGGTCATATCCGGTGAGCTCTCGCGCGGCATCGACCGCAACACGCTTCCCGTCATGGGCAAGGTGTGGCCGGCAGATGCCGTGGCCAAGAACGCCTCCACGTCGTTCTACGGCAACGCCACCGCGCTCTCGGAGTCGCCCGTTGTGGAAGGGCTGCTCTACGTGGGCACCGACGACGGCCTGGTGCACGTGAGCGGGGACAGCGGCGCCACCTGGCGGAAGATCGAGTCGTTCCCGGGGGTCCCGGCCATGACCCTGGTGAGCCGTGTCGAGGCTTCCCGCCACGGCGCAGACGCAGTCTACGCGGCGTTCGACAACCACAAGAAGGGGGACTTCAAGCCGTACCTCCTCCGGAGCAACGACCGCGGGCGCACGTGGACCTCGATCGCAGGCGACCTGCCGGACGGCGAGGTCGTGTACGCGGTGACCGAGGACACCAAGGAGCCCGGCCTGCTCTTCGCCGGCTGTGAGTTCGGGGCGTACTTCTCGCTCGACGGGGGCGGTCACTGGATCAAGCTCAAGGGCGGGATGCCGACAATCTCCGTCCGCGACCTCGCCATCCAGGCGCGTGAGAACGACCTGGTCTTGGCTACCTTCGGGCGCGGCTTCTACATCCTCGACGACCTCACCCCGCTGCGCGGCCTGGCGCGGGCTACCCTCGAGAAGCCAGCCGCTCTGTTCCCGGTGAAAGACGCGCTGGCGTACGTCGAGTCCTCGCCGCTCGGCGGCAAAGGCAAGGCGTTCCTGGGCGACTCGTTCTTCACCGCCGACAATCCCCCCTTCGGCGCAGTCGTGACCTACTACCTGAAGGACGAGCTCAAGACCAAGAAGGAGCTTCGACACGACGCGGAGAAGGAGGCCGAGAAGAAGGGGATCGCGCCGGCATACCCGACCGCCGAGCAGCTCCGCGAGGAGGCACGCGAGGAGAAGCCGTCGGTCGTCATCACCGTCACCGACGAGCAGGGCAACGTCGTACGGCGGATCAGCGCCGGGCCCGAGAAGGGCATCCACCGCGTCTCCTGGGACCTGCGCTTCCCCGCGCCCGACCCCGCGAAGCTACCCTCAGAAGTTACCGAGAAGGACCCGTGGGACGCTCCGGAGCAGGGACCGATGGTGGCGCCAGGCGTCTACAGGGTCTCGCTGGCCAAGCGGGTCGGGGGCGTCGTCACCGACCTTGCCGGGCCGCAGCAGTTCCAGGTGGTCCCGCTCGGCCTCGCCACGCTGGGGGCACAGGACAGGGTCGCCGTGCTTGCATTTGAGCAGAAGGCTGCACGGCTCCAGCGGGCGGTCCTCGGAGCGATCGAGGCCTCGAAGGACGCACGCGGTCGCCTCGCCAGGATCAAGGTCGCCCTCGCGGACACCCCGGCTGCCAGGCCCGAGCTCACGGAACAGGCGAGCGCAAACGACCGGCGGCTCCAGGACATCCAGGTGGCGCTCTCCGGTGACCGGGTGCTCGAGAAGCACAACGAGCCCACGCCCCCGTCGATCGAGGATCGGGTTCAGCTCATCGTGTACAGCCTCTGGGCAACAACACAGGCGCCCACCCAGACCATGATCGACTCCTACGACATCGCAGGCGATGAGTTCGGCGAGTTGCTCCCGAAACTGCGCACGCTTCTCGACGTCGATCTCAAGAATCTGCAGGACGCGATGGAGAAAGCAGGGGCGCCCTGGACGCCGGGCCGGGTCCCGACGTGGACGAAGGAGTAGCCAACTAGCCCGGCAGGCCTGGAGCGCTCGCGATCTCTCTGCCCAGGGCGTGGGGGCTTCCTTTGCACGGCGGGGCAGCGGTCTGCCCTGACTCTGTCACTGCGTCGGGTTAGGTGGCCCGCGGGGGGAGACTACACCCCCACGGAGTGGATTAAGGCTCAGCCCTCCCAGCGACGGAAGAACAGCGCCTGGCGCTTGACCGGCTCGGTCCGCGTCGTGAGCTCGGCCATCTGATTTGCGCTCATCGGCGTGAAGGCGCGCGCCAACCGCACGTTCTCCTCGACCTGCGCCACCGTGTCGCAGCCCACGATAACCGTGCTCACCGGAAGCGACAGCACGTACCGCAGCGCCTCCTGCATGGTGATGGTCCCTGACCGGGTCGCCACCTGCCCGGGGCGTTGCTGATCCGGGGGCGGCGGGGTCCAACTGGAGAGGATCCGGCCGCGGGCCGGGATCTTCATCCCGATGATGCCCATCTCCTTCTCCACGGCGAGCGGGAGCAGTTCCGCCGCGAAGCTCAGGTGGTGGGGATCCGCCGCGTTCACGGCCATGAGCACCGTGTCGAACGAGAAGCGTCGGATCGCTTCGCCAAGCACGGCGGGGTCGGCGTGGCCGGTGACGCCGAGGAAGCGCACCAACCCCTGTTCGCGAGCTTTGAGGAGACCCTGCACCGCCCCATCGGGGGCGAAGATCTGCTCGACCTCCTCCATCTTCGCGAGGTTGTGGATCTGCCACAGGTCGATGTGATCGGTCTGCAGCAGCTGAAGCGATTTCTCGAGCAGCTTCAGCGAGCCGTCGCGCGTCCTGTCGTGGGTCTTCGTGGCGAGGAACGCCTCCCTGCGACGGCGCTTCATCACCTGCCCGATGTAGCGCTCGCTCCACCGCTCCGCACCGCCGTACCTGGCCGAGGTGTCGATGTAGTTGACGCCAATGTCGAGGGCCTTCTCCACGATCGGGACGGCCACGGCCTCGTTGTCGGGCTGCTCGACCGCGGCCTGCCCACCCAGACTGAATATGCCGACGCGGTAGCCGGTGCGCCCGAGGTTTCGGGTCGGCATCGCGCCCGGAGTGACGGGGTTGATCGGGAGAGGGGGCAGCGACGCCGACGCGTCGGGAACGACGCCCCGCGCCATGTAGCCCACGGTCGCTGCGGCGCCCAGCTTGAGAAGGTCCCTGCGCTCGATGGTTGGCTTCTCCTCGTCGTGCTCGCTCATGACACCCTCCCCTCCGTAGCCGTCGAAAGGTTAGGCGCCCCGCCCGCGACCGTCAATTCACGAGCATCTTGCGACGTTTCAGGCCGCGTTCGAAGAGCGCCTGAAACAGCCTCTTGACCAGGGTTCACGTATTCGAGAGCGGGATCAGATGGCTGCCGGTGTTCAGCAGCAGGACGCGGGCGTCGTCGGCGATTTGGCCAGTCTCACGCAGTGCAACCAGACCCGCGAGCGTGGCGGCGCTCTCGTATCCGGCGGGAACACCCAGTCGGCCGTAACGCGCAAAGGCGGCCACGATCGCGTCCTCGGTCACGGCAACCGCGGTGCCCCCCGACTCCCGCAACGCCCGTAGGATCCCGTGTCCCATGATCGCCCCCGGCACGTCGAGACCGTCCGCGACGGTCCCGCGCGACGTCACCGGGAGCACCTCATCGAGCCCCTTGCGGAACGCCTCGACGACCGGCGCGCAGTTGGCGGACTGCACCGCGACCATGCGGGAGAGGCGCGCATGAGCGGGATCGAGGAGGCCAAACGACGCGAGCTCGGTGAAGGCCTTCCAGATACCCACCAGGCCCGTACCACCACCGGTCGGGTAGACGATGACATCCGGAAGCGGCCGGCCGGAGAACTGCTCGACGATCTCCAAGCCCATCGTCTTCTTCCCTTCGAGGCGCCCGGGCTCGAAGAACGTCGAGATGTCCACGTACTCCCCGCTTGAGAGCTCTTGCGCGAGCTCCTCCCGCATCGCGCGGCCTGCCGCGGCAATGTTGGGGCCGGCAAAACGCACCTCGCCTCCGAAGAACTCGCACGCCCTGTGGTAGATGCACCCACGGAACCCCTCCGGCATCCAGACCAGGCAGCCGGGCATGCCCAGACGCGCGGAGAAGAGGCAGGCCGCGACGCCCGCGTTCCCCTGAGTGGGCAGGCAAAAGCGCTTCGCGCCGCTCGCGAGGCCGAGCGCGACGCCCACCGCCAGCCCGCGGTCCTTGAAGCTCCCCGAGGGGTTCGTGCCCTCGTTCTTGAGGAAGACCTCGACGCCCAGCTCCCGACTCAACCGCTCGTACCTCACGGTGGCCGTGCCGCCGACGTCCGCGGCATAGTCGCTCGGGACGCCGATCACGGGAAGCAGCGGAGCGTGCCGCCAGATCCCGGGGATCTCCCGTCCAGCAAGCGCGGCGCCGTGGAGCGCGGCGCGCACCTTCTCAGGATCGTACTCGACGAGGATGGGCTTGCCGGGGCTCGGGCAACAGCGGCACAGGCCCACAGGGAACGAGAACGGCCGCCCGGGGATCTCCTCCCCCGAGGATGAACACCTCAGACGGCTCACGTTCGGGTTGATCTCGATCGCCATGCGATCTCTCCGTGCGGGATGATGATACCGGGCCCTGGAGCACGCGCAGGCCACCGGTTCGGCGGGTATCGCCAATCCACTGGTCACGAACCAAACGCCGCACCCCCGGCACGCAGCTTGGTACCATGGAGCGGGCCGCGCAGCAGCGAGGGAAAGGGCGTGAGACACGTGGGTTGCAGGCTCCGACGAACGACGGCGTTGCTCGTCACGGGGCTAGTCCTCGTCGTTGCCGGTCGCGGTCGCGCCGAGGTGCCGGCGCCCGAGGCGAGCCCGGTCACGCCCCCCGCGGCGCAGCGGCTCGGCCAGGTCGGGTGGACGGAACTCGACTACTCCGCGCGCAAGTTCTTCCTGGCTGCGCACACAAAGCTGCGCGCCGAGCGCGCTGGGGCCGGGGAGCTGGCCGACATTTTGCGGACACCGCCCGGCGGCAGGCCGGTACCGCTTCCGGAGAGCGGCGCCGTTGCGGTCTCCGTGAGAACCGACTTGCCGTTCGGCCGAGACGAAACGGTCAAGGTGTTCATCGACCCAAGCACGGGTGCAGCGCTGGGCAGCGAGAAGACGATGCTGGGCCGAAATCCCTATCACAAGCTCATCCGCTACACCGACTGTGGGCTGTTCACGTGGCGCAATTCACCGGCGAATAGCAGCGAGGCCGCCCAGCCGGTCAACACGTGGACGCACCTCAAGCAGTACCTCGTGGAGCCAGCGGTGGGGCCGCCGGAGGGAACGCCGGTCTCCGACCCCTATGCGCTGATCTACCTCGCCACGGCCGCCCGTCTGGACCGCAAGGACAGCCAGCTCAAGCTGGTCATGCTGGCCGATGACCGGTTCGTCGAGGTGACGTTCATCTCCGGCAACCTCACCTTCAGCCGAGTGAGGTTCCAGGAGTCCTGGCCGGGTGGAGACCGAGCCCGCACCGGCGACACACTGGTGCGAATCGTGCGGGCGACCGCCAGGGCCCTGGGTGCGACCGAATCCAGCGAGGACGTCGACCTCGGCTTCCTCGGGATGCGCGGCGCGCTCACGATCTACCTCGAGGTCGGCACGGCCCTCCCTGTCGCCCTGTCGGGGCGCGTGCAGCACATTGGGGAGGTCACGGTGAGTCTCGACAGGGCGGTCCTCACCGGCGCTCCCGCGCCCGACGCCGGCCCCTGACCCTGTTGCCATCACCTTGATTTGCGGCATCGTCCCGACTAGGGTTCCGCCCCATGAACGCCAGAACCCTTTCAGTGTGCGCGCTGCTCGTTCCCGCGGTACTGGTGGCCGCAGACTCCCCCAAATCCGCCTCGGCTCCACCCCGACCTGTCCCCTACGCGATCGAGCCCATCGACAAGCACCCCGAGTGGGACGCCGAGTACTCGAGGTTGATCCGTGAAGCCACGACGGACCCCCAGTTCGGAACCGACCTGGTGGACCACCTGCCCGCGTCGGCCACGGTCCCGACCCCGAAGAAGTTCCTCGGGTACATCGCGGGCGCGCCCGATCACCTGACCTACGCCGAGGACGTCAACGCGTACATGCGGGCACTCCAGGCGGCGTCGCCGCGCGTCAAGGTGTTCGCGATCGGGAACACCGAGGAAGGGCGCGAGATGATCGCAGTGGCCGTCGCCGATGAGGCGACCATCGCCTCCCTCAACACCTACCGCGAGATCACCGCCAAGCTCGCCGATCCGCGCTCGACTTCCGACGAGCAGGCGCGGAGTCTGATCGCTCAGGGCAAGCCGATCTACTACCTGACCGGTGCCATGCACTCGCCCGAGACCGGCAGCCCCGAGATGCTGATGGAGCTCGCCTACCGGCTCGCGGTGGACGATTCCCCGATGATCGCGGCCATCCGGGCAAACGTCATCACGCTGATCACGCCGGTCCTCGAGGTGGACGGCCGCGATCGCATGGTGGACATCGTGCGCTGGGGCCAGGCCAACCCGTCGGCCGGGTTGCCGCCGCTCGTCTACTGGGGTCATTACGTCGCACATGACGACAACCGGGACGCGATCGGGCTTGGCCTCGCCCTGACCCGGAACGTCCTGCGAACCTCCCTCGCCTGGCATCCACAGGTGATCCACGACCTGCACGAGTCGATCCCGTTCCTCTACATCTCGACCGGCACCGGCCCCTACAACGCGTGGCTCGATCCGCTGGTCATCGACGAGTTCACCCGCATGGCAGACCTCGAGGTTCAGGAACTGACGAGGAAGGGCCTCCCCGGCGTGTGGACCCACGGCTTCTACGACGGTTGGGCGCCCAACTACCTCTTCTGGGTGGGACTGGGGCACAACGCGATCGGGCGCTTCTACGAGACGTTCGGCAACCATGTCCCCTCGACCGAGCAGCGCGTCGTGCGCGGGTGGAGCGACCGCGCCTGGTTCCGGCCCAACCCCCCCCTGCCGACGGTGAGGTGGTCGCTGCGCAACAACGTCAACTACCAGGAGAGCGGCGTCCTGCTCGCCCTCTCGGACGTGGCGTCGCGACGGAGCCACTTCCTGGAGCAGTACTGGACGCTCTGCAAGCGCTCGGTTGCCAAGGCTCGCACCGAGGGTCCCGCCGCGTACGTCTTCGACGCCGGGCAAAAGCGGCAGGGCCAGCTGCGTGACCTCATGATGCTCCTGCGCACGCACGGCATCGAGGTCGAGATCGCCGACAAGGCCTTTTCCGTCAAGCAGGAATGGCCTCCCAGGGTCGGGGCGGAGGGAAGGCCAAGCAACGAGGAAAAGGGCAAGGAAAAGGCGACGCCGAAGGATGAAATCCTCGGCTTTGCTTCCGGCAGCTTCGTCGTCCGCATGGACCAGCCGCTGTCCAGGCTCGCCGACGCGTTGCTCGACACCCAGTACGTGCGCGGCGATGAGCGCGTCTACGACGACACCGGC
>DATKMD010000103.1:0-38716 GCA_035542075.1 Thermoanaerobaculaceae bacterium | reverse complement strand
GATCTCCACCGCGCTTTCCCGCCCTTGTAAAACCTCCCGGACCTTCTAGAATTATCGCGATTCATGAGGTGACGCTCCAGGCGTTCGGCGGGAAGGCGCCGCGGCGCCGCGGAGCGGGTGCAGATTGGGTGCATCGAGCATATGCCTTCACCGGTCAGAGGTTTGCACGGCGAACCAATGGCGGGAGCCCGTTCGTTAGGCCAGCCGCCAGGCGGCTCCACGGCCAGAGAGGGGACGATGGGAGTTAAGAGTTCAGAGTTAAGAGTTGGCAGGACGGAGCTTCGAGGCTGCGCTCGAGGGAGTGCCGCCCGGTTGGGTTCGCCGGTGTGTCTCCAACCGATGGGTCGCCGGCGATCGTCCCGTCAGTCTCGGCTTCTCAACTCATAACTCTCAACTCTCAACTCTTAACTCTTAACTCTTAACTGCATCCGTCACTCGGAGCCTCCTGATGCCTCCCATTCCCAAGGACGCACGGATCTACGTCGCCGGCCACTCCGGCCTCGTGGGATCGGCCGTGACGCGCCGCCTCAAGGCCGGCGGGTTCACGGGCCTCCTCACGGCCGAGCGCGGCGAGCTCGACCTGCGCGACCAGGGCGCGGTGGACCGCTGGTTCACGGACAACCGCCCCGAGTACGTCTTCCTCGTGGCGGGCACCGTCGGCGGCATCCTCGCCAACTCGACGCGGCCGGCGGAGTTCATCTACGACAACATGATGATCCACGCGACCGTCGTGCACGCCGCGTACCGCGAGGGCGCGCGCAAGCTGCTCTACCTCGGCAGCTCGTGCATCTACCCGCGCGAGTGCCCGCAGCCGATGAAGGAGGAGCACCTCCTCACGGGTCCGCTCGAGCCGACCAACGAGCCGTACGCGATCGCGAAGATCGCGGGGATCAAACTGTGCCAGGCGTACCGCCGCCAGTACGGGTGCGACTTCATCTCCGCGATGCCGACCAACCTATACGGCCCCAACGATAACTTCGACCTCACGAGCTCGCACGTCCTCCCCGCGCTGATCCGCAAGTTCCACGACGCGAAGACGGCGGGGCGAGAGGAGGTCGTGATCTGGGGGACGGGCTCGCCGCGCCGGGAGTTCCTCCACGTGGACGACCTCGCCGACGCGTGCGTGTTCCTCATGGAGAGCTACGACGAGGACATCCACATCAACGTCGGGACCGGCGAGGACCTCTCGATTCGCGAGCTGGCGGAGATGGTGCGCGCGGTCGTCCACCCCAAGGCGAGGCTCGCGTTCGACACCACCAAGCCCGACGGCACCCCGCGCAAGCTCCTCGACGTCTCCCGCCTCCACGCCCTCGGCTGGCGCCACCGCATCGCCCTCCGCGACGGCATCGCCTCCACCTACCGCTGGTTCCTCGACCACCGCGCTGAGCTCCGCGCCGGATAGAACGGGAGTTAAGAGTTGAGAGTTAAGAGTGAAGAGTTAACGGCAACAACGCGGGGCAGGGTCGGGCGGCCATGCGCGCCCGAGCGGCCCGGTCGACGGGAACCAGAATGACTCCGAGTGTGGTCGAAGAGAAGAGCTTCGAGTTCGCTCTGGAGGTCGTTGAGCTCTACAAGGTGCTCAAGGCCAGTCGGGAGTTCGTGTTGCCGCGCGAGCTGCTGCGGGCCGGGACAAGCATCGGCGCCAACGTCGAGGAAGCAAGCGCAGGTCAGAGCCGCAAGGACTTCCTCTCGAAGATGTCGATCGCGTTGAAGGAGGCTCGGGAAGCCCGCTACTGGCTGCTGCTGCTCCATCGGTCGCAACTCGTTCCGGCCGACACGAAGCCGTGTCTGGAGAAGGTCGAGGAGCTGATCAGGCTGCTCGCGTCGATCGTCAAGACGACGAAGGAATCCACAACTCCCGAGGCGCTCGGTGCGAGCCGACTGACGCGCGGAGCACGCAACTGACGTGAACACTGGGCACTGTTTTCTTCTGGCTTCGAACTCTTCACTCTTAACTCTGAACTCTTAACTGTCTCTCGGAGCTCACATGAGTTGGCCACCGCGTAACGGCAAGAGGGCCCTGGTAACCGGAATAACGGGCCAAGACGGCTCCTACCTCGCCGAGCTGCTCCTGGGCAAGGGGTACGAAGTGTGGGGGATGGTGCGGCGCGCCTCCACGTTCAACACCGGCCGCATCGACCACATCTACCAGGACCCGCACGAGCCCGACGTGCGCCTCCATCTCGTGTACGGCGACCTCAACGACGCGTCCTCGCTCAACAAGCTGCTAAAGATCGTTCGGCCGGACGAGATCTACAACCTGGGCGCGCAGTCGCACGTCAAGGTCTCGTTCGATGTCCCCGAGTACACCGCGGAGGTCACGGGCGTGGGCGCCGTGCGGCTGCTCGAGGCGATGCGCGAGCTCGGGCTCGACGCGCGCTTCTACCAGGCCTCGTCGTCGGAGCTGTTCGGCAAGGCGGTCGAGGTGCCGCAGCGCGAGAGCACGCCGTTCTACCCGCGCAGCCCGTACGCCGCCGCCAAGGCGTACGCGTTCCACATCACGCGCAACTATCGCGAGGCGTACGGCATGTTCGCGGTCAACGGTATCCTCTTCAACCACGAGTCGCCGCGCCGGGGCGAGACGTTCGTCACGCGCAAGATCACGCGCGCCGTCGCGCGCATCGCGCACGGCCTGCAGGACAAGCTCTACCTCGGCAACCTGGACGCGAAGCGCGACTGGGGGTTCGCGGGCGACTACGTCGAGGCGATGTGGCTGATGCTGCAAGCGAAGGAGGCGGACGACTACGTCGTCGCCACCGGCGAGACGCACTCCGTCCGTGAGTTCTGCCAGCTCGCGTTCGAGTGCGCCGGCACGGAGATCAAGTGGCGCGGCAAGGGCAGAGCGGAGCAGGGCGTCGGGCCCGGCGGGCGCGTGCTCGTCGAGGTGGACACCGGCTACTTCCGCCCCACCGAGGTCGAGCACCTGCTCGGCGACCCGTCCAGGGCGCGGACCAAGCTTGGCTGGGCGCCGAAGGTCGGGTTCGAGGGCCTCGTGAAGATGATGGTCGAGAGCGACCTCGCCGTCGCCGAGCGCGACAGGCACCTCTCGGTCGCCCCACACGCATGACCGTGTCGACCTCCGAGAGCGCGGGCTGTGTCTCTCTGGAGCGCGCGCTCCGAGCGTGCTCTCCGATGTCTTTCGTAGGGGCGGGGCTTGCCCCCGCCCGTGTCGTTCACCCTCTCCCGCGTGCGGGAAAGGGCCGGGGTGGGGGCCGCGATCGCAACGGCCGCCCGCCGGGCGGCTGGCCCGGAGCTCTCCCGTGAAGCTCGTCGACGACGGCATCGCCCTGAGCGAGCTGAAGGAAATGGCGGAGCGCGGTTTCGGCACGCTCGTCAAGGCGGTCGTGGACGTCGCATCAGGGGTGATGGCCATTGACGCGGAGCTGCATGCGGACGAGGAGGCGTTCCTCCTCGAACGGGGGTCGGACCAGCACGATCTCTGGGGGATCAACCTGTACCCGGACGTCGAGGGCGTGGACTGGCTCGAGTTCGACTCCGTGATCAACCTTCGCCCTGCCTCCGGGAACCGCAGCAGGGGAGTGGACGACCGGGCCACGCGCGACCGGATCCGGGAGATCGTGACGCGCCTGGTGCGCCGATGACCGCGGTGCACCGCGAGCTCGCTGCCGGCCGCTGGTTCGAGATGCCGCTCGTCGAGCAGATGGCCAACGTCGGCAGCGAGGTCGAGCGGACGATCGCCTGGCGCGGTCGCAGCGAGCGCAACAGCGCCGCGGCGTTCGACCGCTGCCTCGAGCTGCTCGACCTGACGATCGCCGACCCCCGCCACCGGAAGCGGCTGCGCGAGCTCACCCGCGTGCGCGAGGCGCTCGCGGACCACTTCATGTTCGACAACGAGTTCGGCTCGTCGGACGAATCGTGGCGACGGTACTTCCACGCCTTCGCCCACGCCGCGGCGCTCCGCCGGGGGCGGTGACCGCAGTGGCGGAGAAATCCCGTGGTCCCGTGGCGCATGCGCTCCTCGGTCGCGTGATGGAGACCTCCAGCGGAAGCGGTCCGCAGCATTGCGGTGTCTCTGTGGAGCACGTGCTCCGCGCGTGCTTCTCCTGCCCCGAGGCATACCGTAGTGACACGCGTCGAGGGTTGCACTTGCATGCGAGCGACGCCCGCATCCTGGCCATGCCAGTGCTGACAGCCACTAGCTTGAGTCGATGAAGCGCCAACGACCCACAGCGCTGGACAGAAACCCTGGTTTGCCGGGACGCAGGCCGCTGTCGTTCCATTCGAGACTGAAGACACGCGCTTCGAAGCTGCACGAGTCGCAGTCGGCCGGCACCCGGGTGCCTAAGCCTCCGAATGAGAAGTCACCAATACCACCTCCGAGGGCGATCCGTGCGGAGGTCGAGCGGCGAGTACGCGCGATGCCGCCTCCGGCGCCGAGGAGCGACCGACCGACCGGCGTTGTGGACGTGCCGCCGCCGGTCGTAGCGCCCAACGCCGTCAGTGACGGCACGCAGGCCCGGAGCGGGGGACGCGCATCTGCCGGACATGAGACGCGGCGGTCAAGGCGGCCGAAGATCCGCCACTTGTACTCGAAGCGTTGCCCGCTGTGCGGGAGGAGCGTTGCGCTGCAGCACCGGCGCCGGTTCGACCACATCGTGGCGCTCGTGGTCCCGGTTCACCGCTGGCAGTGCCAGTCGTGCGAGTGGACGGGGCTTCGTATCGACCGTCACGAGCTGAAGAAGATCAAGCGCCGCGTGAGCATCGTTGTCATTGTGATCCTGGCGTTCCTCATCGGGCTTGTTGCGATGTGGTACCTCGACTACCTCAAGTACACCAAGCACCCGCCAGACGAGGAGCCGGGTGTCGAGTCGCCGCAGTAGTAGTGCGTCCTGATCAGAACTGCTCACTCTTCGTGAGAACGATCTCCGTCATCTTCGGCACCCGCCCCGAGGCGATCAAGCTCGCGCCGGTGATCCTGGCGTTGAAGAGCGACGCGCGGTTCGCGTGCGACGTGTGCGTCACGGCGCAGCACCGAGAGATGCTCGACCAGGTGCTCGAGGTGTTCAGGACCGCGCCCGACACCGACCTCAACCTCATGGTGCCGGACCAGACGCTCGCGGGGCTCACCGCACGCGCGGTCGAGGCGGTGGACCGCTACCTGGCGACCGCGAAGCCGGACCTCGTCCTCGTCCAGGGCGACACTACAACCACGTTCTGCGCGGCGCTCGCGGCGTTCTACCGCCACATCCCCGTCGGCCATGTCGAGGCCGGCCTGCGCACCGGGAACCTCGAGTCGCCGTGGCCGGAGGAGGCTAACCGCGTGCTGGCGACCCGCCTCACCCGGCTCCACTTCGCGCCAACCGAGACCAACCGCCGGAACCTCCTGCGCGAGGGGATCCCGGACGAGCGCATCACGGTCACCGGCAACACGGTGATTGACGCGCTCTTCCTCGCGCTCGACATCGTGAAGAAACAGCCGCCCGAAGTGCCCGGCCTCGCGAAGAAGGTCGTCAACGGCACCAACCCCCTTGTTCTGATCACGGGCCATCGTCGCGAGAACTTCGGCCCCGGGTTCGAGTCCATCTGCAAGGCGATCGCGGAGCTGGCTGGTCGTTTCCCCGATACCGAGTTCGTCTACCCGGTACACCTCAACCCTAACGTGCGCCGGCCGGTCAACGCGATCCTGCGCAGCGCTGGGACGCACAACATTCACCTCATTGAGCCGCTGCCGTACCTGCCGTTCGTCGCGATGATGAGCCGCTCCACCGTGATCCTGTCGGACTCGGGCGGCGTGCAGGAGGAGGCGCCGAGCCTCGGCAAGCCGGTGCTCGTCATGCGCGACACGACAGAGCGGCCGGAGGCCGTGACCGCCGGCACCGTCAAGCTCGTGGGCACCGACCAGTGCACCATCGTCGAGGAGACCGCCAGGCTCCTGTCCGACCGCGCCGCCTACGACGCCATGGCACGCGCGATCAACCCCTACGGTGACGGCAAGGCGACGGATCGCATCCTTTCGGCGTGTGCGGAGTTCCTCGAGTGCTGAGGTCGACCTCCGCGCTGCTCCTCGGTTTCTCCGATCGTGGGGCGAGTGCCTCGCGGGGAGCACATGAACCGACGGGCCTGACGAACTCCCGAAAATCCTGAGCCAGGAGTACCAATGCCACGATCGTTTGACCTCCGTCAGACGCTTCTCACCAAGATCTGCTCACACGATGCATTGGTCGGGATCATCGGCCTCGGCTATGTTGGCCTGCCCCTCGCGCTCGCGTATGTCGAGAAGGGGTTCCGGGTGGTCGGGTTCGATGTGGACCCCGAGAAGGTTGCGAGGCTCGACCGCGGCGAGGCGTACATCAAGCACATCGACAAGGGACGTATTACGGCTGCAGCGGCGAGTGGACGCCTCCACTCAACGAGCGACTTCAGTCGCCTGGGCGAACCCGACGCGATCCTGATCTGCGTACCCACTCCGTTGACGCCCCAACGGGAGCCAGACATGACCTACGTCGTCGGCTCCGCCCGGCAGGTGAAGGCCACGTTGCGGCGCGGGCAGCTCGTGGTTTTGGAATCAACAACCTACCCGGGCACCACGGACACGCTGCTCCGCGAAATCTTCGAGGAGGGTGGGTTTCGCTGCGGCATGGATTTCTTCCTCGCGTTCTCGCCCGAGCGGGAGGATCCCGGCAACAAAAACTACGGCACCACGAACACACCGAAGGTCGTGGGCGGCGTGGACGACGTGTCGGGTGACGTCGCCCAGGCGCTCTACGACCAGGTAGTGTCGCAAACCGTGCGTGTCTCGTCGGCGCGCGCCGCGGAGGCCACCAAGCTGACCGAGAACATCTTCCGCGCCGTCAACATTGCCCTCGTCAACGAGCTCAAGATCGTCTACGACCGGATGGGCATCGACGTCTGGGAGGTGCTCGACGCCGCGGAGACGAAGCCGTTCGGTTTCATGCGGTTCAACCCCGGCCCCGGGTGGGGCGGTCACTGCATCCCGCTCGACCCGTTCTACCTCTCGTGGAAGGCGCGGGAGGTCGGCGTACCGACGAAGTTCATCGAGCTGGCCGGCGAGGTGAACGTCAACATGCCGCGGTATGTCGTCGGCAAATTGCAGCACGCTCTTAACGAGCGCGGGAGGCCGGTCAAGGGAAGTCGGGTTCTCGTCCTGGGCGTGGCGTACAAGAAGGACATCGACGACCTGCGCGAGAGCCCCGCATTCGAGATCATCGAGCTCCTGGAGGGTCTGGGCTCGGAAGTCGGGTACCACGACCCACACATCCCGGTCATCCCCCGCACCCGCCGCCACCCCGACAAGGCTGGCCTTCGGTCTCTCCCGTTGGGGCCTGAAATGCTCGCGGCTCACGACGCGGTGGTGATCGTGACCGATCACTCACTAGTTGACTACGAGGTCGTACTAAGGCATGCGAAGTTGGTGGTTGACACAAGGGGGACCCTGCGGCGTCGCGCGGGGAACGTGGTTCCAGCTTGACCGGGTCCGCGTAGCGCGGGTGGGTCACAGGCAAGATGTGCGGCATCCTCGGATACCTCGGTAAACGCGAGTTCGACGCTGCGGCCTTCGGCCGGGCGCTCGACGTCATGACCAAGCGGGGGCCCGACGACCGCGGTGTCTACGAGGAAGCCGAGGTCCTGCTGGGCGCCCGTCGCCTCGCGATCCTGGACACCTCACTCGCCGGCCACCAGCCGATGGTGAGTGACGACGGCCGGTTCGTCATCGTCTACAACGGCGAGATCTACAACTTCCTGGAGATCCGGACGAGGCTGGAGCGGAAGGGCATCGTCTTCAAGTCCCAGAGCGACACCGAAGTGATACTCGCCTCCTACGCGGCCAGGGGTCACGCGTGCCTGAACGAATTCCGCGGCATGTTCGCGATCGCGATCTACGACCGGAGGGAAAAGAGCCTGTTTCTGGCGCGTGACCGAATGGGAATCAAGCCGCTCTACGTGTGGCGGTTCCCTGGCGGGATTGCTTTCGCGTCCGAGGTGAAGGCCCTCAGGAGTCTACCTGGCGGTCCGTCCGAGATCAGTCCGCTAGGGCTCTGGCAGTATCTCTTGTGGGGCAGCGTCCCCGAGCCGCACTGCATCCTCGACAAACTGACGTCCGTCGAACCGGCAACGTGGCTCGAGTGGAGCGAGGGGCGTGAGCGTCAGGGGCGTTACTGGGACTACCATGTTGCACCCCCGCGTTGGAGAAAGCGTGAGGACGCGATCGATGCCTTGCAGCCAGTGCTGCGTGAGGCAGTCGCCCTCCGCTGCATTGCCGACGTCCCGGTAGGGGCATTCCTCTCCGGTGGGGTGGACTCCTCTTCAGTGGTGAGCCTTATGCGCACGGCCGGCCAAAAGGATCTCCGGACCTTCTCGATCAGCTTCCCGCAGACCGATCTTGACGAGGGACCGTACGCGGTGCGGGTCGCCGAACAGTTTGGAACCTTACACGAAGACGTATCGGTCACGGACCACATGGTCCAGCATGAGCTGGATGGATTCTTCGCATCGATGGACCAGCCTACCGCCGACGGGCTCAACACGTACCTGATCTCGAAGATCGCCAAGCAAGGTGGAGTAACCGTCGCGCTCTGTGGCCTTGGGGGAGACGAGCTGTTTGCGGGGTATCCGTCCTTTCGCCGAAGCGCGATGACCTCTCCTCTGGTTGGAGGGCTCCCCAGCCTTGTTTCCTGGGCAAGTCGGAAGGCTTCAGACCACCTGGGCCGCAAGCTCCAGAAGCTGGAGGCCATTGGGCTCAGCCGCCGGCCCGTTGACCGGCTCTACTTCTTGTCGCGGGGGCTCTTCATGCCGTCTCAAGCGCGAGGACTGATGAAGGAAGATCTCTTGGCCGAGATCGGAAGCGCAAGCGGCGAGTCCGAGGACTGGTGGCGGCTGGCTAGCGGTCCGTTTCACCCGATGTCCGGTCAAGATGTCTTGAGCAGCGAGGACGTTGGTCCTGTGCACTCAACGATGCGCCTGGAAATCACCCGTTACATGCGGAACCAGCTACTTAGGGACAGCGACGTCTTCGGGATGGCAAGCTCGCTTGAGATCCGAGTTCCCCTGATTGACCACAAACTCGTGGAAGTTCTCTTCACTACCCCAGGGTCGATGATCCTCAAGCGACCTGCCAAGAGCCTCCTCTTGGACGCCCTGCCAAGCGCGTTGCCGAGAGTGTGCACTCACCGGCCGAAGATGGGGTTCACACTGCCGTTCGACACGTGGATGAGGGGCATGTGGCGGCCGATCTTGGAGGAGGGTCTGTTTGGGACGGCCGATCACGGTTGGATCGAGGGGGAGGTCCTTGACCCCGACGGGGTGAAGCGTTGCTGGCGCGACTACCTTAGGGGGAGGGTGCACTGGTCGCGTCCCTGGGCCCTGTATTCGCTTCGGAGAGCCTTGGCGAAATTGTGAGTCGTGGCCTGCCGGACTACGACAAGATGCAGGAAGCCGTAGCACCTATGGGTTGCACCGCGTCCGGTCGATCCAACGCCACCCAGGGGATTCCACTCCGCGGGACACCGCGAGAATCGCGTCGTATCCTAATCTCCACTTTGCCACTGACCGGTGGAGGCGTGCCGGTGATGTTGGACTTCGTCACCGCATGCCTCGCGGACCGCGGCTTCGAGCCGGTTATCGCGTACTACAAGCCCTATTCCGTTGATCCCCGCCTCTCCGTCCCGATGTACTGCCTCGGCTGGAGGCGCGTGGGGACAAGGATCCTCACCGATAGGCAGGGGCATGAGATTCACGAGATCGGCTCATGGCTCCCTGAACTTGAGGTCACCCACTATGCGCCGACGCACCACTGGCGAGCCCTGATCGCGTCGTGTAGGCACCACATCGTTGTTTCAGGGAGTTGCCTTGCGGCCCTACCGTTCGCCGCGACCGGCACGACCTTTCTCATGTGGATCGCGACGCCGTGGCGGGCCGACCGGCGGCAACGCGAGGCTCATCTTTCGCTGGGTCGACGGGCCTTTGATATGCTCGTGGTTCGTCCGCTGGCGTCGAGGATCGAGCGGGCGACGCTTCGTAAGGGTACGCTGCTTGCATTGAGTCAGTACACGCGGGCGCGGCTTGACGGCGTAGCCGGCCGAAGCGTTGTCCGGGACGTGATGCCGCGACCGATCGAGACCAACACGTTCTTCCCATATCCAGCGAGAGTGAGCACCCTTAGACTAGGGTTCACTGGGCGCCTGGACGACGCACGCAAGAACATCGAACTCCTCTTCCGGGCCACTTGGATGTGTCGCCAAAGCGGCCTTGAAGTCACCTTGACGCTCGTCGGGGGGGCGCTGCCTGACCGGTTGTGGGAGCTGGCAGTCCGCCTGGGCATTCGGGACTGCCTGGAAGTTCTACCGTTCCTCCCGCGTCACCAACTGGTCCCGCTGCTGCAGTCGCTGGACGTCTTTGTCATTCCGTCAGAGCAGGAGGGCCTTTGCATCGCCGCTCTCGAAGCGATGGCATGTGGCTGCCCCGTGGTTTCGACGCGTTGCGGTGGCCCGGAAGAGTTCGTGGTGGATGAGAAGACCGGTTATCTATGCGAACCTGCACCAATGGAGATGAGCCGAAAGATTCAGGCCATCGTTCGCGACCGCGACCTGCGCTCGCAGCTGTCCAGGGGTGCCCGGGCGCTGGTCGAGTCGAAGTACAGCTTCGCTGCGGCGGAGAGGATCTTCTGGCGTGCCTTCGATTCGACATTCGTGGAGGAGAGGACGTGCCTTCAATCCTAGTCACAGGCGGAGCGGGATTCATCGGTACAAACGCGGCTGCACACTACGCGCGGCGGGGCTGGTCGGTGACCGTGCTCGACAACCTCTCACGCCGTGGAGCGGCCAACAACCTATCGTGGCTCAAGGGGCAGGCGGAGTTCCAGTTCACCCCGACCGACATCCGTGATCGTGTAAGCGTTGCCGAAGAGGTGGCGAAAGCTGCTCCGGACGTCGTGCTTCACTTGGCCGGGCAGGTTGCGGTGACAACCTCCCTCGCTGACCCGATCGGGGACTTTGAGACCAACGCGGGGGGGGCGCTCAACGTGCTCGAAGCCGTTCGGCATCACGCAACACGGGCGCTGGTTCTGTACGCCTCGACGAACAAGGTCTATGGCGACTTGCACCAGTTGGGCGTGACGCTGGCAGAAGGCAGATGGACGTTCAGGGACTGCCCAAGCGGCGTCTCGGAGGATCAAGCGCTCGACTTCCACTCGCCGTACGGGTGTTCCAAGGGGTCGGCCGACCAATACGTCCTCGACTACGTGAAGAGCTTCGGGATCCAGGGCGTGGTGTTCCGGCAGTCCTGCATCTATGGCCCTCACCAGTTCGGCATTGAGGATCAAGGGTGGCTTGCCTGGTTCGTCATTGCTGCGGTAACGGGAAGACCCCTCACCATCTACGGCGACGGGCGGCAGGTCCGCGATGTCCTCGACGTCGACGACCTCTTGGCCGCCTACGACGCCGCGATTGCACGGCGGACGGACGTGTCGGGGCGGGCCTTCAACATCGGGGGAGGTCCCGACAATACGCTCTCTCTGCTGGAGTTGGTCGCGATGCTCGAAGGGCAGCTGAAGAGGAACATTCCGGTTAAGCGCGGCAACTGGCGCGTGGGCGACCAGAAGGTGTTCGTCTGCGACATCCGCCGAGCCGCGGAGGCTTTGGGGTGGGAGCCGAGAATCACGCCGCACGCTGGCGTACGACGGCTCATTGAGTGGGTCGAGAAGAACCGCGAGGCGATTGGTGAGTCCTGAACCAGATCGGAAACAGGGCTGGTTCCGATCGGCTGGACTGGCCGGCACTCGGAGGCGGGAGTCATTCTGAAATCACAAGTCCGGCGGGCAGTCGTAACTGGAGCGCAGGGGTTCATTGGCCGAGCGCTCGTCCACTACCTGAGGTCGGCAGGCGTGGACGTGACCGCGCTGGACCTACGGTCTCCGGAGGCGGGCCTTGACGGGGCACTGGTCGTCGACCTTCGGGAGCCGGGTGCCCTCGAGCCCTTCTTGACCGCACGAACCACGGTCTTCCATATGGCCGCGAGCGCCGATGTGGCCCGCTCAGTCGCCGACCCACGCCAAGACTTTCAAACGACGCTCGAATGCACGTTCGAGACACTTGAGGCGGCGCGGAAGGCTGGAGCCCGTGTTGTCTTCCCCTCCACGGCATCGATCTTCGATGGCCGAGATGAGCTACCACTCGACGAGAGGGCGTTCGTGCGGCCAGCCTCGCCCTACGCTGCGGCAAAGGTCGCGGCCGAGGCATACTGTTTCGCCTACCACCGCTGCTACGGCCTCGACGTGAGAATCGCGAGGATGTTCAGCGTCTACGGCATCGGGATGACGCGGTTCGCAATCTACGACATCGTCTCGAGGGTCATGGCAGACCCCCCGAGGCTCCTGATCTTGGGGGACGGGAATCAGGTGAGGGACTATCTCTACATTGACGACGCAGTGAGGGGGTTGGCTCTCATCGGAGAGGTGGGCTCAGCTGGCGAAGACTACAACCTCGGGTCAGGCGAGCCGGTGAGGATCGCGGACCTCGCCCGCAAGATCCTCCGGTTGATGGGGCGCGAGGATCTCCAAGTCGCCCCTAGCGGGACCTCGGTCCCCGGAGACGTCAACCGGTTCTATGCTGACACGACTAAGGTGCGGCGGCTGGGCTTCTCGCCCCGGGTCGGCTTGGATGAGGGCCTCTCGCGAACGATCGAGTGGATCAAGCAGAACGCGAAGGAAGTCCGGGGCCTGAGCGATGTCTGAGCGGACGCCCACCGTAACGCACGTCTTCCCTGACAAGATCGGTGGTGTGACCAACCTCGTCGAGAACCTCCTGACGAACCGCGCCGCGGATGGCTTCAGCCATCAGGTCGTCCTGACCCACAACGTCCATTCCCGAGATACTCGGTTCGGCGGGCGCCTGAAGGCCGACAGACAGGTCACGGTCGTGGACCACCTGCCGAACGAGAACATCTACTCGGCGCTTCGCAGGCTTCGCAGGGCGATCCCGATGGGACCGGGCGTGTTGGTGGCCCACGACTGGCTCGAGCTGGCGATGGCCACGGCGTACGATAGTGGTAAGACCGTCTTCTCGTTGGTGCATGGCGACTGGGACTACTACTACGACCTCGCTGTGAACCACGAATCAGTAATCCATGGGTACATCGCGTACTCGAGGCAGATCTACTCACGCCTGCTTGAACTCTTGCCGGACCGCCGGGAGACGATCTACTTCCTGCCGTACGGAGTGAACGTGCCCGGTGATGAACGGGTCGTGCCAGGCAGTCAGCCGCGGTTGCTGTTCGTCGGCCGCATGACGAGGAACAAGGGGATCCTCGACCTGCCGAACATCGACAGGGCACTTTGTGAAATGGGCATCGAGGCGGCGTGGACCCTCCAAGGGAGCGGGCCGGACGAAGCGGAGTTGAGGGCGGTCTGGGGCAGCCACCCGAGAGTGCGCTGGTGCGGCGTTCAGCCGATGGAAAGGGTGCTGGCCCTCTACCGGGAACATGATGCACTGGTACTGCCATGCCGGTTCGAAGGGCTGCCGGTGGCGCTGCTCGAGGCCATGGCTGCCGGATGCGTGCCGGTGATCAGCGATCTTGCGAGTGGTGTCCGGGACGTGGTGAATGACGGGCATAACGGGTTCAGGGTGCCGGTGGGTGACGCGCGAGCCTTCGCAAGAGCTGTCGCGACCCTCATGCGCAGTCCCGAGCGCCACGTCGCGATGAGTCGAGAGGCACGCCGGACTGTCGTCGAGCGTTTCGACGCACGCGAGCGGACGCGTGACTACCAGGCGCTCTTCTCGCGGTTCCGGGAGTTGTATCGCCCGTGGGCGCCGCCGCGACCGTTCCCATTCGGGAGCCGACTGGACAAGCGGTGGCTGCCCAATGCGCTGGTCCGCCCGATCCGGACCGCGCGGCGCCTGGCAGGGTTCAGGATCCCCGCGTCGTGAAGGTAATCCATGCGGTCGGCTGGTATCTCCCGGACAGCCTCGGAGGGACCGAGGTCTACGTTGCCGCGATAGCCCGCCTCATGAAGGAGGCCGGGCACACGGTTGCCGTGGCCGCCCCGGAACGGGGGCGTGAAGGACGGCGAAGGTATGACGAGCAGGGTGTGGCGGTCTTCCGCTACGGTATTCCTGCGGCCCTGAGCCGCGCGGAGTGCCAGGGCCTCAAGCCGGTGCGGGGCGTCGATCTCCTCCACGGCTGGTTGGCCTCGGAACGGGCCGACGTTGTCAATGTACACACCCTCACGACGGGGCTCGGGCTCCGGGAGTTGGAGCACGCCAAGCAGCTCGGCGCGGCGGTGATCGTGACGAGCCACCTCGGGAGCCACGGTTGGCTGTGCCAGCGTGGGACGCTTCTTCAGTGGGGAGAGAAACCCTGCGATGGCCACGCGGCGACCAACAAGTGTGCTCCCTGCATGCTACAGATGCGAGGCCTGCCGAGACCTGTAGCGGCCATTGTTGGGGGCATCCCGCCGAGCATCGGACGAGCGTTCGCTCGGATTCACGGCAAGGCGGGGACCGCGCTCGGCATGAGCGATCTCATTCGGCGCAACCTGGATAACCAGGCCCGCATGGTCGCTCTGGTGGATGCTCTTGTGGTGCTGAGTCGCGCGGCGTATGACGTTGTGATCGCGAACGGGGCACCGAACGACAAAGTCGCCCTCAATAGACTCGGCAGCAGCATCCCGCGGGGGTCGTTCAAGCCAAGCCCCGAGGAGCAGCCCACCAAGCCGCCGGTCAAGATCGGTTACGCCGGACGGTTCGAACCCATCAAAGGTGCGCTGGACCTGGCGAGAGCGGTGGCGAGCCTGCCTCGTGACTTCCCGATCAGGGTGGAGTTCAGAGGTCCCGTGAAGGACGAGCGGGACCGGGGCACGGTGGCCGAGATCCGGCGGCTCCTCGGGGATGATCCAAGGGTTACGATCGAACCCGCCGCGCCAAGTGCGGGAATGGACCGAATCCTCCGAGGCTACGACGTCCTCTGTTGTCCGTCGACCTGCTTCGAGAACGGTCCGACAGTTGCGATCGAGGCCCAGGCCGTCGGCACACCGGTGATCGGAACGCGGATGGGCGGCATGCCGGAGCTGATCGAGGATGGGGTCAATGGTGTGCTCGTCACGCCGGGCGACTGGCGTTCCCTCGCTGACGTCCTCCGCCGCGTTGGCTCTGAACCCGCGGCCACGATCGACACCTGGCGGCGGGCGCTCCGCCCGGGTCGCACCATGCACCAAGTGGCGGCCGACTACCTCGAGCTTTACCGGAGATGCTCCGCGCGATGAACTGCAGGCGCGGTGGCGCGAGCAGGAGTCGTACCGACTTACGGTCAATCCCAGGAGCTCCACGCGAGCGTCGCTTGCGTCGCCGCAACGGTTGGGCGGAATGACCGCGGAGATGCCCAAGGGCCTTTTCATTGTCCACGGGGGCCACCTGAGAGCCGGGGGCGGTGGTGTCCAGGCTTGTACGCGGGAGTACTTCGAGTCGATCGTCGCGGCGGGCGTCGAGCTCGCGACCATGGAGGTTCCGACTGATCGCCGGCCCCTGGTCCGTCTTCTCAGACGAGTGCGGCCAGATCCATACCGGCATCTGATAGATGTGGAAGCTGCGCTCAAGACGGTATCGGGCCGGCTCTCGGACGGGATCGGGTTCGTCTTCCTCAACCAGCGGAGCCTGGCTGTGCTTGCGCCCGGGATCCGCCCACTCCTGGCGGCGGGAGGTCGCATCGTGCTCCTGTCTCACGGCCTGGAGAGCGTCGACTACTACCACAGCATTCGAACCCGACGGCAACTCGGTTCGATTGTGGCACGCAGTTCGATGTCCGGCAGCCTGGGTGCGTTGCTGGCGGAGGAAGGGAGACAGAACAAGTACCTGGACCATGTCTGCTGTCCCTCGGATTTCGAGGCCGGCGTCGAACGCTGGCTCGGCGCGCCGGCCGTGACCGTCGTGCCGCGCACCATCAAGGCAAGGAGCCTGGATTGGGAGCCGCAACCCGGCCGGTTCGGATTCGTCGGGACGCTCAGCCACCCCCCAAACGCCGAGGGACTGCTGCTCCTTCTGGAGGCGTTGTCGGCGGTCGCGCCCCCGAAAGTGCAACTGGTGGTGGTCGGCGGACCCGAAGAGTGCGGGCGTGAATTCGCAAGACGCTTCCCGCTCGTCAGGTATCTTGGACCGCTAGACGATTCCGAGCTTGAGGTCGAAGCGCGGACCTGGAACTGCTTCGTCCACCCGCTCTTCTGCTTTGCGCGTGGCGTGAGCACCAAACTCGCAACGGCCATTGGCTGGGGGATTCCCATCGCGACGACGCCGGCGGGCTGCCGTGGCTACGTCTGGCGGAGCGGTCGGATCCCCCAGGCGGCGGATCCGCCCTCGTTGGCACGGGTCGCTCTCGCAATGATGAAGCCCGACGTGGCTCACCAGGCCCGGCGAGACGTAGTAGCGGTCGCCGCATCATCTCCGACCACAGCCGACGTGGCGAACATCTTCCGCTCGATTCTCAGCCCAGCGGGCGGAGTGGACCCGGGGGTGCGGAACTGACCGGCCCTTCGGCGCCCGTCACCGAAGCCCGAGTTGGGTATGGCGGGTGAAGGCACTTTCCGCCTGCGCACTGCACGACCGGGCGCCGGGGCGCCCCTGGCGCACCGCAGCAGGCGAGACTCGAGCGGAACGTGCGGATCGCGATAACGGCTGACCCCTACCTCCCGGTTCCGCCCCTTCAGTACGGTGGCATCGAGCGCGTTGTGGATTTCGTCGTTCGCGGCCTAGTTACGCGAGGGCACGATGTTACCCTCTTCGCGCACCCCGAGAGCCATACTGCGGGCAGGCTCGTCCCCTACGGGCAGCCTCCTCACAGCGGCAGCGCAGCCAGGACAAGGGAGCTCTGGCAGCTCGCGACGCGCGTCGCGCAGCGCGCGGGCCATGTCGATGCGGTCTTGAGCTGGGGACGCCTCGCTGCACTCGCTCCCGTCTTGCCCATGCGTCGTCTTGCGAAGGTGCAACGGTACTGCCGACACGGCGTGCCCTTCCGCAGCACCAGACTCGCCGCTCTGGTGGCCGGGTCATCGGTTCGCTTCGCCGCTCCAACCGCGAGCGTGTTTGAGGCTGGAGCGCTCTCGGACACGGCGAGGCGGCGCTGGGAGGTGGTGCCGGACGGCGTTGAAGTCGCTCGCTATCAACCCTCAAGCGCGGTAGGGAAGGGCGCCCCTCTGGCTTTCATAGGTAAGCTCGTGCGATACAAGGGTCCTCACATCGCGATCGAGATCGCGCGGAGAGCCTCCGCGAAGCTGATCGTCGCCGGCAACCCCACCGACGAGCCCGATGGGCACGAGTACTTCGAGCGGGTTCTGAAACCGCAGTTCGATGGCCGGCAGATCGAGTACGTGGGGCCCGTCGACGACACGCAAAAGAACAGCCTGTTGCGAGAGTGTTCCGCGCTACTTTTCACCAGTCTCTACCCAGAGCCGTTCGGCTTGGTGATGGTCGAGGCCATGGCGTGTGGCACGCCGGTTATCGCCATGGCGAACGGAAGCGTTCCCGAGATTGTGCGGCAAGGTGTGACGGGTTTCGTCTGTCGTTCCGTCGGTGAGGCTGTCGACGCCGTTGCGCACCTTTCGCGGCTCGACCGTGTTGCGGTTCGAGCGGAGTGCGAGCAACGCTTCAGCGATTCGGTTGTGGTTGATTCGTTTGAGCAGCTTCTCCGGCGGATGGTGCACCAGTGCCGGGGCGCCTAGCCGAGTCGGGATCGCTGGTGTCCTGTGGGGTGCGACCAACCGTCTGATGGTGCCGCGGAGCCACGCGACAGCACATGCGCCGCATCCTCATGATCAGCCCGCACTTCCCGCCCGACACGAGCGCCGGAACGCACCGCGTGCGTCTGCTCGCGCCTCATCTGATGAGCTTTGGCTGGCTGCCCACGGTCGTGACCGTGCGGCCGCAGGACTACGAGGGTCGCCTCGATCCGGCCCTGGAAGAGCTCGTGCCCAGGACCGTGCGCGTGGTTCGTGCGCCGGCGTGGAACGTGAGCCGAACCCGTCTCGTGGGGGTCGGGAGCCTGGGCCTGCGCGCGCTGCACGGGATCTCTCGCACCTGCGAGGAGCTACTCCGCACTGAGAGATACGACGCTGTCTTCATCACAATCCACCCCGGCTACACCGCACTCCTGGGGCCCAGGCTCAAGCGGCGCCATGGCCTGCGCTTCGTGCTCGACTACCAGGACCCCTGGGTTGGCTCCTGGGGTGCGTCGGTCGGCGGTGGACCCCACGGGAAGCCGGACTTCAAGAGTCGGGCCTCGCGCTGGGTGGCTCTCCGGCTCGAGCCGCGTGTGGTCAGAGCCGTTGACGCGATCACCGCGGTCTCGAGTGGCACGTACGAGGAGATCCTCGCACGGAACCCCGGGGTGCGTGGCGTGCCCACGCTCTCCCTCCCGCTGGGCGGCGAAGCGACCGACTTCGAGAAGCTCCGCGGGAAGCCCCTCGCCAACACGGTATTCGACCCCAAAGACGGCCTGTTCCATCTCTGCTACGTGGGGACGTTGCTGCCTCTTGGTTTCGAGACGCTGCGGACGGTCCTGAAGGCGGCCGCCCGGCTGCGGCGTGCCCGGCCCGAGCTCTACGCGCGGCTGCGGGTGCACTTCATCGGGACCAGCAACCAGACGGACCCACGCAGCGTCCGGCGGGTCGTGCCCGTCGCGGATGAGATCGGCGTGGGGGATTGCGTGTCCGAGATCGCCCCGCGCATCGACTACCTCGACGCTCTGGCCGTTCTGACCCAGGCGAATGCGATCCTCTTGATGGGCAGCAGTGAACACCACTACACGGCCAGCAAGCTCTACCCCGCGCTACTCGCGCGACGGCCGTTGCTGGCGTTGTTTCACAGGTCGAGCACGGTCGTGGATATCCTCCAGCGGGGTACCCGAAAACCCACGGTGCGGCTCATCGCATACGACGACGAGCGCCGGGCAGAGTCCATGGAGAATGACGCCTTCCGAGCGCTTCGCGACCTCCTTGAGGGGCCCGCCTACAACGATCGCGATGTCGACATGCAGCTGCTCACGGAGTACTCGGCCGAAACCCTGGCGGGCCGCCTCGCCTCCTTCTTGGATCAGGTTGTCGCGCAATGAAAGGCAGGACCCGAGCGATCGCGCGGAGGTTGTTGCTTCGGCTCGGGTACAGGGTGACCCGAGCCGGGCCCACGAACCGATTCGATGCGGCCGAAGATGCGCTGGCCCTACTGCGACGGCTCGGATACCGTCCGCAACTCATTATCGACGCCGGCGCGAACGTCGGAAACTGGACAGCGATGGCACAGCGCGTCTTCCCGGAGGCCAGGTGTCATCTCGTCGAGCCGCAGCCGCGGTGCGTCCAGGTCCTGCGTGCGATGGCTGAGACGCGGCCGACGATCACGGTGCACGCCGTGGCTGTCACCAAGCCGGGCGTGAAGCGGGTCCGGCTGGTCGGAGGGGGAACGGGCGGCGAGGGGACCGGAGCACGGGTGGCGGGGTCTGCCGATTCCTCCTGTTCCGACGAGTTCGAGTGTGATGCCACGACGCTCGATGCCCTTCTGGCGAACGTCATCACCGACGATGACCGGGTACTGCTCAAGTTGGACCTCCAAGGTCATGAACTCGAGGCACTCAAAGGCGCGACCGGCCTGTTGTCGAAAGTCGAGGTGGTGTTCTGCGAGGTGGCCTTCTTCGACTTCTGGAACCTCGGGCGTCCGGTTTTCAGCGACGTCCTTGGCTATCTTGCAGAGTTCGGGTTCGTGCTGTACGACGTCGCAGCGCTTGCTCCGCGACGGAGGGATCAGCGGCTTCGCATGGGGGACGTGGTCGTCGTCCGGAAGGAGAGTCCCCTGATGTCGGACTGCAGCTTCGTCTAGACGGGGTTGCGGTTCACGAGGAGTGTAGGTGGTCCGCCTGGCGATCGTCGCATCGCATCCGATCCAGTACCACGCACCCGTGTATCGCGCACTCGCGCGCAGGATCGGCGTCCATGTGTTCTACGCCCATCGAGCCACTCCCGCCGATCAGGCACGCGCCGGGTTCGACGTGCCGTTCGACTGGGACGTCCCTCTCCTGGATGGGTACGACCACACGTGGCTGGAGAATCGCGCGCGGCGCCCGGGGATCCACCATTTCTTCGGCTGCAACACTCCGGGCTTGCGCCGGCTGCTTCCCGAAGGCGGCTTCGACGGGCTGCTGGTCAGCGGGTGGAACAAGCTCTCGTACTGGCAAGCGGCAAGGGCGGCACGCAAGGTCGGCATGCCGGTCCTCGTCCGGGGCGACTCACTGCTGGCGGGTCCGCGAGCGTGGTGGAAACGCGCCGCGAAGCGGGTTGCCTACCGCCCAATGCTGGCGAGATTCGACGTGTTCCTGTCGCCCGGCATTCGCCACCGGGAATACCTGGTGAGCTACGGTGTCCCGGAGGAGAGGATCTTCTTCGTTCCGCACTGTGTGGACAACGAGTTCTTCACCGAGAGAGTTGGCGCAGCGAGCATGGACGGCGGCGGCGTGAGGGCGGGTCTCAGTGTCCCCGCAGGCAAGGTCGTGTTCCTTCTCGTGGGGAAGCTCCTGCCGATCAAGAGGCCGCTCGATTTCCTGCAGGCCCTGGACATCCTCCGGCGAATGGGAACGGATGCCTGGGGGCTGGTGGTTGGGGACGGACCGATGCGACCGCAGCTCGAGGCCCACATCCGCGACCATGCGACGCCGTGCACACTCGCGGGCTTCATGAACCAGAGCGCAATCGCGACAGCCTACGCCGCCGGCGACGTGCTCGTCGTTTCGTCCGAGAGCGAAACGTGGGGCTTGGTCGTGAACGAGGCGATGGCAGCGGGGCGTCCCGCCATCGTGAGCGATGGCTGTGGCTGTGCCCCGGATCTGATCGTCCCCGGGAAGACGGGGTTGGTCTACCCAATGGGCCGGCCGGAAGGACTGGCCGGCGCCATGGCGCGCATGGTAGAAGACCCCGACGCACGCAAGTCCATGGGTCGGAACGCTCGCGAGCGCATCGGCGGCTACTCCATTGACGCCGCCTGCGATGGTGTCATCCGCGGGCTTGAGTCCGTCAAGGCAGGATGCGGACGCAGATGAGCACCGACCATCGCAGGCAATCGCCCATCACTGAAGGGGTCCCGCACGACACCGCAGGGTCACCTCCTGGCGAGTACCTCCTGGTCCTCGAGCCGCGTCGGGCATGGGCGCCTGTCGACCTTGCCGAGATCTGGCGGTATCGCGACCTGCTCTACTTCCTGACGAAGCGGGAGATCTCGATACGCTACAAGCAGACCGCGCTGGGCGTAGCCTGGGCATTCCTGCAGCCGTTCCTCACGATGATCGTCTTCACCGTGTTCCTCGGGCACTACGGAAAGATGGACAGTCAGGGCCTGCCGTACCCGGTGTTCTGCTACCTCGGCCTGCTCCCATGGACGTATTTCGCGAACGCCCTCACGCGAGCGTCCTCGAGCCTGGTCGGCAATGCCAACCTCCTCACGAAGGTCTACTTCCCGAGGCTCCTCGTGCCGCTGTCCGCCACGCTCTCCGCGCTCGTTGACTTCGCGATCGCGGCGGTTCTCCTCGTCGGCCTGATGCTCTTCTACGGCGTCCCGGCAGCGTGGAGCGCGGTGCTGCTGCTTCCCCTCACGGTCGCGACCGCGTTGATCGCCACAGGGGTGGGAATGTGGCTCGCCGCGCTCAACGTGCGGTACCGTGACGTCCAGCACGCAATCCCGTTCGTGGTGCAGATCTGGATGTTCCTGTCGCCCGTCGTGTACCCGGCGCGGATCGCGTCGCCCAGGATCCAGGCGCTGCTCACGCTGAACCCGATGACCGGCCTGATCGGGGCGTACCGCTCCGCCGCCCTCGGGTGGCCGATCGATTGGCGTGCTCTGTCCGCCGCCGGGATCATAACGGTCGTCGCAAGCGCGTTCGGGCTGTGGCAGTTCCGCCGCATGGAGCGGTCGTTCGCCGATGTCGTCTAGACCTCCACAGCCGATCATCCGGGTGAGTCAGCTGTCCAAGCGCTACCAGCTCGGCACCGCGACGTTCTCGACGAACTCGCTCCGGGAGGTCGTGACACGTGCGGTCTCGGCGCCGGCGCGTCGGTGGAGGGACGGTCGCCGCGCGGCAACCGACGAGCGATCTGTGTGGGCGCTCAAGGGCGTGTCATTCGATGTCGCCAGGGGCGAGGTAGTCGGGATCATCGGCCGGAACGGCGCAGGGAAGAGCACGCTCCTGAAGGTTCTCTCCCGTGTGACGGACCCGACCGAGGGGCGCGTTGAGCTGCGGGGGCGGTCGGGAAGCCTGCTCGAGGTGGGGACCGGGTTTCACCCGGAGCTGACGGGGCGGGAGAACATCTACCTGAACGGAACGATCCTGGGCATGCGGAAGAGCGAGATCGACCGGAAGTTCGACGAGATCGTCGCGTTCGCCGAGGTCGAGCGCTTCCTCGACACGCCCGTGAAGCGTTACTCGAGCGGCATGTACGTCCGCCTCGCCTTCGCGGTTGCCGCGCATCTGGAGCCGGAGATCCTGGTCGTGGATGAGGTCCTGGCCGTCGGGGACGCGGCGTTCCAGGACCGCTGCGTCGGGAAGATGCAGGAGGTGGCTGAGGGCGGTCGCACGGTGCTGCTCGTGAGCCACAACATGGCGGTCATCCAGCGTCTCTGCGCCCGTGCGCTCCTGCTCGACGGTGGTCGCCTTTCCGCCGACGGTCCCGCCGGCGAGGTCGTCCAGCGCTACCTGCGTTCCAGCCGGCCGGTGACGGGCAAGGCCCGGTTTTCACCGATGAGCCGAGGCGGCACGGGGTGGGCGCGCGTCACCGACGTGCGTTTCCTGGACGAACACGGCCTACCGGTCGACAGCCGCCCTGCGGACGCGGACCTCATCTTCGAGCTCGATCTCTGTATCACAGAGCCGGAGACACGGGGTGCGAGCCTCCGGGGGCTCGTCCTCGAGCTGGTCGTCGCCACCGAGGCGGGCGACCCGCTCCTGTCCGTGATGAACGTGGACGACCCCCGCACGGACCTTCCCGCATCGGACGCCGGCCGGGTCCGAGTCCGGCTGCCGGGTCCGACGCTCATCCCGGGCCGCTACCGACTCGACATCTTCCTGGCCATCCCGCACCTGCAGCACGTGGATGAGGTCGCCGGCGCGCTCTCCTTCGACGTGTCACATCCGGAGCGACCGTGGCGACCGTATGAGATGCACCCGAGCCGAGGGCTCTTCTGCAAGCGGGCGATCTGGGAGCTGGTGGGCTCATGAACCTCCGGGGCCTGGCGTACGAGCTCACGAGGCCGCAGCGTTGGAAGCGGTTGCTCGTGCGGCTCGCCTGCCGGCTCGGGCTGGCCGAGGCCAACCGCCCGCTGGGGTCGGTGCCGGCGACCGTGTTCGCACCGCCGGACGGCGGGAGTTGGTATGCGCCCGTCATGCTCCCGGCGGAGAGCCTCGGCGCCCGGGCGACGAGCGCGGCGTGCGCCAGGGGGGTGTTGGCGACGCTCGAGCGGCTCGAGCCCGACGCGTATGCCGCCTATGTTTGCGCGTACTATCGAGAGGGCCTGGCCCGCTTCGGCGACGGCTGGCTGTACGCTGACATCCTTACTGCGCTGCACGCAGCGGCGGAGCTCGTCAGGCCGAAGAGTTACCTCGAGATCGGAGTCCGGCGCGGGCGCAGCCTTGCGGTCGTTGCGGCGGTGTGCCCCGAGTGCGACATCCTCGGGTTCGACCTGTGGCTACCCGGTTACGCGGGGATGCCTAACCCGGGCCCGGAGTTCGTCGGGTCCGAGCTCAAGAAGATCGGTCACCGCGGGAGGCTCCACCTCGTCTCGGGCGACAGCCACGCGACCGTCCCGCGCTATCTCCGCGACAACCCGGAGGCACAGTTCGACGTCGTCACCGTGGACGGCGACCACAGCCGGCGGGGCGCCACCCTCGACCTTCGGCAGGTGATGCCCAGGATCAAGATCGGCGGTGTGCTGGTCTTCGACGACATCTGTCACCCTGATTTTCGGCACCTTCGCCAGGTGTGGAAGACTCGGGTCGTGAGCCGCCGCGAATTCGCCTCCTGGGAGTTCACGGCGCTCGGCTACGGCGTTGGCCTGGCGATTCGAAAGGAATCGGGATAAGACTCGCGATGCGGCGTTACCAGGGGATCTTGAGGACAGCGGCAAGAGAGCAGGCGTCGTGTCGAAACGGCTCGTCGGATGATCGGGTCCTAGCGCGGGGCGCGTTTCCTTCCACCATTGTGCGACCGTGTTGGGCCGGTCGGCACGCTGCCCGCTGCCTGCCAAGTGGTTGCGCCACGGCGGGCCATCGCTTGCTGCGGGCGACGCCGACGGCGCCGGCAGAGAGGGCATCAGGATGGTAAGCGGCGCTCCGCTGGTCAGCGTGCTGATGACCGCCTACAACCGCGAGCGGTACATCGCGGCGGCGATCGAGAGCGTTCTGGCCCAGAGCATGCCCGACTTCGAGCTCGTGGTCGTGGACGACTGCTCGAGCGACGGCACCGTTGCCGTTGCACAGGGCTACACGCGCGACCCGCGCGTCCGCGTGGTGCGGAACGAACGGAACCTCGGCGACTACCCGAATCGCAATCGGGCATCGGCCCTCGCCCGCGGCGAGTTCCTCAAGTACCACGACTCGGACGACCTCATGTACCCGCACTGCCTCGCCACGATGCTCTGGCCGCTCCGGGCGGAGCCGCGCGCCGGCTTCGCCCTGACCGCGAGCAGGGCCTGGGCCGGCGGGCCGTGCCCGATGCTCCTCACGCCGCGGATGTGCTACCAGAGGGAGTACCTGGGCTTCGGGATGTTCAATGGCGGGCCGGCCAACGCGCTCTTTCGGAGTGCCGTGTTTCGGGATCTCGGCGGTCTCCCGAACGAGGGCATCTGTTCGGACGTCATCTTCTGGCATCGCGCTTGCCGCACGACCTCGGTGCTGCTCGTGCCGGGTGATCTCTTCTGGTATCGGGTTCACCCTGGACAGGAGATTCACCGTCCGGTATACGAACGAGACGTTGCCGCGGCTGCTGCGGAATCCTGGCGCGCCCTTAGCGCGCCCGGCTGCCCCCTGACGCCGGAGGAGCGAGAGGCGGCGAGACGGAACTGGGTCTACGGGCTCGCGAAGGCGGTCTACTACGATCTCACAGGAGGACAGTGGGCGCTTGCCCGATTCCGGCTCGCCGCCGCCGGGCTCACCTGGGGCGACTGGCTGCGCTACCTGCGCCGGCCCCATCGCACGATGACCGAAGGGACGCCCCTCGACGAGCGCGGCGAGCCCTCGACCCCCGACTGGAGGGTGTTCAACCCGTGACTGCTGCTGGGCCGTGTTTCGAGCTGCGCAGGGCACCGCGGTCGGTATCGCTTGCGACCCGAAGCCGGATTGAAGAGCTTTCCTCGCGCGCTGGGGTGAGTCGGTCCCTGGGGGCGTGGGTACGACGAGCCGGGCGCCTCACGACGCGCGCCGGGCATGGGCCTGGCCGGAGAAGTGCGTGATCCCCCGCGAGCACCAAGCACTGGATCAGGCGTTCCCGGGCGCGCTGCCGGGTTCGCCGGGAAACCCGGTCCTGCGCGATCCGCGGCTCTACGCTCTCGCTGCGCTCGTCGGCGGGTTCGCGCACGTCTTCCTGGCTCTCCCCCTCTACGAGTGGTGGGATCGGATCCTGGCGTGGGCGCTGCTGTGCGTGTTTCTCGCTGTCGTCTTCCGGTTCTTTCTGGACGGCGAGCGAAGGGTTCCTCTGCTCCCGCTCATCGCCCTGCAGTTCTACGTGATGTACGGCCTGCCCCAGTTCCGTGAGACGAGTCTCTTCCTCGGCAGCCTCGCGACGCTCTTCGTGCCGGACGGCTGGGCCATCACCGCCGCGATGGGCCTGGCGCTGGCCGCGGAGGTTGCCGTCCTGCTCGGTTACTGGTGGGGGCGCCGGCGGGCGGCCCGCACGCGAAGCCACCTGATGCGCTTCTTCCCCGAACCCCATACGGGCTGGAAGACCGGGATCCTAGTCTATGTGGCGCTCTCGTGCATCTTCGAGGTCGAGTGGACGATCCGCCCCGACCTCTTCCCGATGGAGCTCCGCAACTTCGCCGCAATGCTCTTTCAGCCCTACCTGGCGTTTGCCTTGTGCTTGCTGGTGCTCTATCGGTGGCGAGCGCCCGGGTGGCGCGGCCTCTCCGTTGGGGTCTTTTCGGTCCTGATGCTGGCGGGCCTGATCTCCGGGATGATGGAGGGCATCGTGGTCCCCATCTACATCGCGATCGTCGCCCGCTGGGTGTGGACGAGGACGCTCAAGGCGCATTGGATCGTCGCGGCGGCCACGGTCTTCATCTTCCTGAGCCCGGCGAAGTACGCCGTCAGGAAAGCCGGAGTGGGCATGTCCGAGGCCGGCTTCACCGAGCGGGCGGCGGAATCGCTGACGGTCTGGCGCGACCAGGCGGCGTTCTCCTGGTCGGACGCGGCGGCGAGCATCTCGCCCTTGGACATGCTGACGAGAAGGACCAGCAGCCTCCTTGCGCTCGCTCAGATCGTCCAGTGGGTACCCTCGGTCGTCCCTTTCAACAACGGAGCCGGCCTCGAGACGACGGCGCTGTACTTCGTCCCCCGCGTGATCTGGCGCGACAAGCCGGGGATCTCGGACCTGATCAACAACCGGTTTGCCATCGCTTTCGGCTACGCATCGGCGGAAGGTGTCGAGCAGACGACGTTCGGCATCACGCAACCCGGCGATGGCTACTGGGACTTCGGCGTCCTTGGTGCACTCCTCTACCCGGCGCTCCTGGGGCTACTGGTCGGCTGGGTGTCCCACGCGAGGTCTAAGGGCTCGCACATGTCGCTCATCATCCAGCTTCTCTTTAGCGCGTTCTTTTTCCAGTCGCTGTCGGCCTTCCAGAACATCCTCGCGTCGCTCTTCACGTTCTTCGTGGGTTGCTGGCTCGCTTTGTTCGCGATCAACGCCACTGCCGAACTGACGGGCACCGCGCCGCGCACGAATCCGCATCAGCGGACACCCGGAACAGTGCATCCGGCGTAAGCGACCGCGACGAACGTGCGGGCCCCCCCGGCCGCAGCGGGCCTGTGGGGCCTGCCGGTGGGCGAGGGAGCAGGTCTCAACAATGCGCATGCTGCTCGTGACCCTGTACTTTCCCCCGGCAACCGCGTACGGGGGCCCCGTCCGCTCAGCCGCGTTCGTGAGCGAGGTCATCGGCCAGCGAGGGCACGAGGTGCAGGTGCTCACGACGAACGGGAATGGCCAAGCTGACCTGGGACCCGACGTAGGCTGGAGGCCCTTTGCCCAGGGCGTCACGGTGCGCTACTGCAAGCGGTGGGGAAGCGGGCTCTTCGCCCCGAGGATGGCGTGGGATTTCGTGCGGTCCGCGCGGCGCGCCGACCTCGTCTACGTTTGGGGCTTCTTCGTATGGCTCATGCCGCTGATCGTGCTCGTCTGCCGTGCAATGCGCCTCCCGCTCATCGTCTCTCCACGCGGTATGCTCCAGCCGGCGGCGCTGCAGGTCAAACCGGTGCGCAAACGCCTGATGCTCGGGGTGTGCCGAGCACTTGGGATGACCGGCCTGGCAGAGTTTCATGCGACCTCAGCGGAGGAAGCTGACGCTGTGAGAGAGGTACTGGGCGAGGTGGCCGGGCAGGTCATCCCCAACGGCGTCGAGGTGCCCGACGCTGGCTCCGAGGGCGAGCCCCCGCTGGAGGGCGTCGCGGGAACACCCTACGTCCTGTACCTGGGCCGGCTCCACCCGTTCAAACAGGTGGACTGCCTCATACGCGCGGCCGCGTCCCTGAAGCGGCGAGGTGAACTCGGCATGCACGTGTGCATTGCGGGTGCCGGTGAGGCAGGATACCTGCAGACGCTTCGGGACCTGGCGCGGACAGAGGGCGTTGGGGACGACGTGATCTTCGTCGGTCCTGTCGAGGGTCGGGTGAAGTCGTCGTTGTTAGCACACGCCCGGGCACTCGTCCTGCCGTCGCGCTCTGAGAGCTTCGGCTTGAGCGTTGCGGAAGCCCTCGCGCATGGCACGCCGGCAATCGCCGTGAAGACGGCCCCGTGGTCGGGCCTGGTGGGCAATCGCTGTGGATGGTGGATCGAGGAGAGTGAGGACGAATTGGCGTCGGCGCTGCGGGAAGCCATGACCATGGATCAGGACCGTCGAACCGCGATGGGTGAGCGCGGGCGGGCATGGGCCGCCCGAGAGTTCGAGTCGTCGGCGGTAGGTGCGCGGCTCGCAGGCTGGTTCGAGTCGGTAGCAGCGCGGCAACCGACATGACGCGATGCCGGGCGCTGAGAGTGTCCGCTGGACGCTCCAACGAAGGACCGGGAGAGGACCGATCGTCGTGACGTTCGCGACGAACACCAGAGCCGCGGGACCGGGCGTATGACGATCCTCGGCATCAACGCCTTCCATGCCGATGCGGCCGCGGTGATCCTCCGCAGAGGCTCCGTCGTTGCGGGGGTCGAGGAGGAACGCTTCACGCGCATCAAGCACTGGGCGGGGTTTCCGCAACAGGCTATCCGCCACTGCCTTTCCGAGGTCGGTGCCGAATCAATTGAGAGCATAGGGGCCATCGGGGTGTCGCGCCAGCCAAGGGCATACCTCTGGCGCAAGGCGATGCTGGCGCTTGCGCACCCGCGCAGCCTCGGGCGCGCGCTGGGGCGTGTCCGCAACATCGCGCAGGTCGGCTCCCTCGAGCAGCGGTTGGCCGCGACGTTCGGCGACCGAGGTTCGGCGCCGAGGGTCGTGCCTGTCGAGCATCACCTCGCCCACGTCGCGTCGGCGTTCTTCTGCTCACCGTTCGAGGAGGCGGCGTGCCTGACGGTGGACGGATTCGGGGACTTCGTCTCGACGATGCTTGCGGTCGGCCGAGGCACCCATATCGAGGTCCTTCAGAGGGTTCACTTCCCTCACTCCCTCGGGCTTTTCTATACGGCGGTCACACAATACCTGGGATTTCCGAAGTATGGCGACGAGTACAAGGTGATGGGCCTCGCCGCCTACGGAGAGCCCCGATTCGTGCCCCAGGTTCGCTCAGTGGTGCCATCCCGTCCAGACGGCACATTTGTCCTGGACCTGCGCTACTTCCGGCACCTCAGTGAGGGAGTGGACATGACCTGGGACGCGGGCGAACCGACTCTGGGCGATGTCTTCACGCCCGAGCTGGAGAAGGTACTCGGGCGGAGGAGGCATCCCGCGGAGGAGATCGAGCAGAGGCACAAGGACATCGCTGCATCGCTCCAGGCGGTGTACGAGGAGCGGTTCCTCGTCCTCGTGCGCGAGGTGCTCCGGCGCACCGGGATGAAGCGGCTCACGCTCGCGGGCGGGTGCGCGATGAACTCGCTGGCAAACGGCAGGCTCCTCGAGAAGGTGGACCTCGACGGGATCTTCATCCAGGCGGCGGCCGGCGACGCCGGGACGGCGCTGGGGGCGGCACTCTACGTCCAGCACGCGATCCTCGAGCAGGCGCGCTCGTTCGTGATGGACCACTCGTACTGGGGGCCCGAGTACGACGAAGGCGCGATCCGGCGCGCCGTGGCCGCCGGCATCCAGGCTCCGGAAGGGCGCGACGGCGTCTACGGGGATCTGGTGGTCGAGACGATCGGCGACGAGGGGCGGCTGCTCGCGGAGACCGCGGCCGCGATCGCCAGGGGCGAGGTGGTCGGCTGGTACCAGGGCCGCTCGGAGTGGGGGCCGAGGGCACTCGGGAACCGCTCGATCCTCGCCGACCCTCGGCGCGCGGACATGCGCGACATCCTCAACCTCAAGATCAAGCGGCGCGAGGCGTTTCGACCGTTTGCGCCCTCGATCCTCGAGGAGCGGACGGGCGAATGGTTCACCTTGTCGGTCCCGGACCCGTTCATGATCAAGGTGTACCCGATCCGGCCCGAGAAGCGGCCGTTGATCCCGGCGGTGACGCACGCAGACGGGACGGGGCGGCTGCAGACCGTGTCCGAGCGGACCAGCGCGCTCTACTGGCGCCTGATCCGCGAGTTCGAGCGCATCACCGGTGTGCCGCTGGTGCTCAACACTTCGTTCAATGAGAACGAGCCGATCGTGAATACGCCGGCGGAAGCAGTCGAATGTTTTCTGCGTACCAGGATGGACAGGCTCGTGATCGACAACGTTACTCTGCGGCGGCGAACGTAGCTGACTCCTGCAGGGTGGAACCCCAGATGAGCGATGCTAGCCGACGGATGCGGTGGCCCATTGCCTTGGTTTCGGCCGCCGTTACGGTGTATGGCACCTTCGTTGGCCTCTGCGCTCGAACGGGCTTCCCGGAGGGCCTAACGGGCCAAGGAGCGCTGCCGTTCTTGGCCGACAAGCCTCTCGGCGAAGACGGCTACTACATGCTCACGATTGCGTGGAACCTCGCCGGCGGCAAGGGAATGAGTGCAGGGCCAACGCAGAACGTGACCGGGACGCAACCCCTAGCCACATTGCTCTATGGTGCCCTCGCTTGGATTGTCCGGTGCCTCGGCGGTGACCATTGGGTGTTCCTCCGAGCCGTCATCATTCTTGGAACGTTCCTTCTAGTCGCTTTCGGAGTGGTTGTTGGCAAGGTGGCAGCCGCTTTGACGGCGAAGGAGGAACGGTCGCGAGAAGCCTTTGCCGTGGCGTTCACGCTCGCGGCCGGGAGCTTCTATCTGTTTCGGACGTTCACGTACGGCCTTGAGACAGGCATCTACCTGCTCCTGCTCGCGAGTTGCGTGCTCCTCTCGCTGCGCCTGCCGGTCGGGGGGGCATGCTCGATCCGGCAGGCTCTGGTTCTCGGGCTCCTCGTCGGGTTGACGGGCACGGCGCGAATCGATTTTGGTGTCCCTTTTGCGGTGTTCGCTGCCTCAGCGCTGGTTCAAAGACGGGTCAGGATAAGCCGCCTTGTACTGACAGGCGTGACTGCGCTAGCGCTCGTGCTGCCTTGGCTTGCATGGGTGAAGACCGTATCGGGCTTTTGGATTCCCACGTCAGGTCTGGCCGAATCGTCCCTGGTCACGTGGGCCCGTGTACCTGATCGGCTCTGGGCGCTGGTCGGGGCTGTCGTGCAGCAATGGCTGCCTCCGCTCTACACCGCCGGCCGGCCGTTTCTCACGGCGGTTGGGTTGGTTTCGATCCCAACGCTTGCTGCCATTGGTTCTCGGGCAGTAGGAGGCGGAGCCTTCGAAGGGCCCCGCCTTACTGTGCTACTGTACTGGCTCGCCGGTACGCTGGTACTCTCCGCGACGTATTGTCTGCTCTTCTGGTCGACGCATTTTTACGTTCGGTACACAGCCCCCCTCACGGTGATCACGATTCCTTTGACTGCATGCTGGGTGGCCGCGATTGCGAGGCGACAACGCCGCACCCTGGCGATGGTCCTCGCGACCGTGATGCTGTTGTTTGCACTCTCTGCCTATCGCAGCCTCCATTCTGGCCGCATCGGCAACACCCATGCGCTCGCAGCGGCCTACATCAATGAGCACCTGCGAGGTGCGCGCGTTGGGGCCTTTCAGAGTGGTGTGATCGGCTACTTCAACGAGAATGTCGTGAATCTCGACGGCAAGATCAACAGGGCGGCGCTTGAGGCGGCGGGCGGCGGGCGACTGGGCGGGTACATCGACGAACAACGGATCGACGCACTGATCGACTGGCCTGAGGTCATTCACGGAGCGCTCGGCGAGGATTACCTAAGAGGGTGGAGCAGCTGCCGGTGGCCCGTCCCCGCGGGCGCGAGTGTCTGTCTGGAACGGGCTGGAGCGCGGCAGACGGCTCCCGCCGATGAACTCCAGCGGGCTCCGTGAGTAAGTGGGCAGAGCCGATCGAGAATTGGTTCCTGGATCTCCTGCGGTGCCCTTGTTGCAGCAAGCAAGTTCGGCAGGAGGGCTCAAATCTCTGCTGCGAAGGTGGCCATCTCTGGCCGGTGTTCCGCGGCATCCCTGTGATGCTGCGCCCGGACATTCCCGAGACGCACTGGGTCACCAGTCGTTCGCTCGGGATCGCCTCCGGATCGATCGAGCTGGACGAGGAAGAATTCGTCCCGGTCGGGGCCGACGGGATCTGTTCCTTCGTCCAAAAGGGGGTGGGGGCAACGAGCGGCCGCCTCTTCCGACCTTTGATGGGCCGCCTCCGCGGGTACCCGATTCCGAGATTGCCCTTCTCTGTGGAGAGAGGTGGGCTGTTCCTCGATGTGGGGTCGAACTGGGGCCGGTGGGTGGTTGCAGCCCATCGGGAGGGGTTCAAGTGCGTGGCTCTTGACCCGTCGCTCGAGGCACTCCTTGCCGCCCAAGAGGTGTTCACAGCTACTGGGGTCCAGGCGTGCCTTGTGGCTGGCGACGCGAGGTACCTGCCGATCACGAGTGGCTCGTTCGACGTCGTCTTTTCCTACAGCGTCCTGCAACACTTCGCCAAGGACCAAGCGCGGGTCGCTTTGGTCGAAATGGGCCGCGTTCTCGCAGACGGCGGGCAGGCATGGGTTCAGATGCCGAACGCGTTCGGCCTGCGTTGCCTCTGGCGGCAGATGCGGCGTGGCTTTCGCGGCGCGCGCAATTTCGAGGTGCGGTACTGGAGACCAAGGGAGCTGCTGGACGCCTTTCGGCAGGCATTCGGCAGTTCCTCGTTCGAAGTTGACGGATACTTGGGTCTTGGCGTCGGGGCCGCGGAAGCTAGTCTCAGCGAGCTGCGATTCCGGGATCGCCTTGTCGTGCGGACATCACGTGCGATGCGACGGCTAAGTCGGCGGCTCCCACCCTTGGTGATGCTGGCGGACAGCCTCTACGTTCGGGGGAGCAAGGTCCGGCCTCCAGGTGACCCTTGAAGAACCCGCTCAGCCTCACCAGTCATGAGCCACCGCATCCGCCAAAAGTGCCGTCTCACCGGCCCGGACCGAGAGAGCTTCGAGCCCAGCTCATCACGCCAGTTTGTCGGAGCAGATTCCCCTCAGCGCAGAGAGGGCCGATAAGGTAGTGGGTGGGGACTGGCCCAGTAGTCTCGGCTCCCGAAAATGACCCGCCGACGAGCAATGGCCCCCTCCGGACTGGCGATCGCCGTCGGGTCCGCGGCGCTCTCCGAGATGGTGGTGGCGACGGCCTGATGAAGAGCGACCCCAAGGCCTCCGTCACGTTGCCTCTCCTCTTGCGAGGCCTTCGCCGGCTGCCGCTTCCCCACAAGCTCGGCATCTGTGAGCGCTTGTTCGGTCGCAAGATCGCGGTCCACGGCGTCTGCTGGGTTGAGACTGCAACCCATGCTGTTTGGAAACTGGACCTGGAGAACGCCACACATCGGTGGATCGTGTACGGCCAATACGAAGGCGGAGCGTTCCTGGACTGGGCGCGCACATTCCTTCTGCCCGACGCCGTTGTTGTCGACTCCGGTGCCAACATCGGTCAGATGCTGCTCTATCTCGCCGAGTTCGTGCCCCGCGGGCGAGTCCTTGCATTCGAGCCTTGCAAGGAGGCCGCTGACTGGCTTGAGGAGTGCCTGCAGATTCACCCTGAGTTCTCCGTGGAGTTGCTTCGCCTCGCACTGGGCGATACGAACGGATCGGGTTTCCTAATGTCGGCCGGCCCACCGAGCATTCACGGCGCTTGGAATCAAGTGTCCGAGGCTGGGGGGGATCCAATCGTCATTGGTCGCTTGGACGATGTTGTGGAGGAGCGAGGCATCAAGCGGGTGGACCTATGGAAATTGGACGTCGAAGGCCACGAACTGAGTGCGCTACGCGGTGCCGACTCCCTGATCCGGCGTCGAGCCGTGCGGGCCATCTACGTAGAGCTCGGATACGACCATGGGCCTCAGATCGTGGAGTATCTGGCGACTCTTGGCTATCAGTGCTTCCTCTTTGACCGGACCGGCAGGTTGCGGCGACCTCGTGCGCTCCCGGCCCACATCAATGGTCTCTTCTTGCCACAGCCGCCAATTAGCGGGACCGAGTAGGCGTTGGCCAAGCCTTGGAGGGCCCCACGCATAGACGTGTTTCGGAAATCAAGACCCAGGCAGAGGAGAGCCACCTCTCCCGGTGTGGCGACGCGCACCTGCTTCGAAACACGATGGTCGTAGCTGGCAAGAAGCTGGTTCCGTGACGCACGATACTAGGTTGCTGCTGATTAACCAGTACTTCTGGCCGGACATGGCCGCGACGGCGCAGCTCCTCGCGGAGCTCGCGGAGGACCTCGCTGCCGGCGGAGCGGACGTGACGGCGCTCGCGGGGCGCGGGTCGTACGTCGCGGGGCGCGCGGGGAAGCTCCCGCGGCGGGAGGAGTGGCGGGGAGTCCACATCCGCCGGGTGTGGTGCACGAGCTTCGGGCGCGCCACGATGATCGGGAGGATCGCGGACTACCTCACGTTCCTGGCGAGCGCCAAGCTCGCGATCCTCTTCGGCCGGCGCCGCGACGTCGTCGTGTGTCTCTCGACGCCGCCGCTTGTCGGTGTGCTCGGGCTGGTCGCCCGCATGCGCGGCGCGCGCTTCGTCGCGAAGGTCGAGGACCTCTACCCGGACGTCGCGCTCATGCTCGGCACGCTTCGCCCCGGATCGCTCACAGCGCGCGCGACCGCCGCGCTCTCGCGACTTCTGCTCCGTAAGGCGGAGACCGTCGTCGCGCTCGACGCCGCGATGGCCGCCGTGCTGCAGGAGCGCGGCGCGCGCCGCGTGGAGGTGATCCCGAACTGGGCGGACGGCCGCGCGATCCGGCCGGACTCGGAGGCCGGGCAGGCGTTCCGGCGCGAGCACGGGCTGGAGCTGCGATTCGTGGTGCTGTACTCGGGGAACCTCGGGCTGGTGCACCGGTTCGACGCGGTCGCGGCGGCGGCGAGGAAGGTCGCCGAGCAGGAGCCGAGGGTGCTGTTCCTGTTCGTCGGAGGCGGCCCGCGCCTTGCCGAGGTCCGCGCCGCGACCGAAGGGTTGTCGAACGTGCATTTCTTGCCGTACCAGCCGCTCGAGCGGCTACGGGCGCTCTACTCGGCGGCCGACGTGCACCTGGTCACGCTGCGCGACGAGGTGTCGGGAATGGTGGTCCCGTCGAAGTACCCGGCGGCGCTTGCCGCCGGCAAACCGGTGCTTCTCGTCGGCGGGCGCGGGACCGAGATGCGAGCCGAGATCGGGCAGCTGGGCCTCGGGTGGTGCTGCGACCACGACCCGGCGGCGGTCACCGCGGCGGTGCTGGACGCGGTCCTCGATCCGGTGGCGCTCCGGGCGATGGGCGAGGGCGCGCGCCACCTGCTCGAGCGAAAGTACGAGCGGAGGACGTGCACGCGGCGGTGGGCCGAGCTGCTCGCGGGCGTGGTAGATTCGGGGCCGGAAAGGGCTCACGCGAATGCCTGACGCGGTCGTGGCGGCGATCCTCTCGGCGGTGATCGCCGGGGTGGTGACCAGCGTGCTCGTCCCCGTCGCGGTCAAGGTCGCGCTCGCGCTCCGCGCGGTGGACTACCCCGGGGAGCGAAAGCTCCACCGCGCCGCGGTGCCGCGACTCGGCGGGCTCGCGATCGCCGCCGGCCTCGCGTGCGGCGCCGGCGCGGTCGCGCTCATGAAGTGGAACGTGTGGGGCGTCCGCATCGCCAAGAGCGAGCTGGCGGCCGTGCTGGTGGGGTGCGCGATCGTGTTCCTGGTCGGGCTCGTGGACGACGTGGTGGGCGTCTCGACGCCGAAGAAGTTCCTCGCCGAGATCGTGGCGGCGGCGCTGATCGCGGGGATCGGGTGGAAGTTCACCGTGCTGGGGCTGCCGGGCGGAGCGAGCCTGAAGCTGGGGTCGGCGGGCGCGGTGCTGACCATCGTGTGGATCGTGGGCGTGACCAACGCCATCAACCTCCTCGACGGTCTCGACGGGCTGGCAAGCGGGGTCGTGGCGATCATCGCGGCGAGCCTGCTCGTGTACTCGCTGCTGCAGGAGAACGCGTTCACGGTCGTCCTGATGGCCGGCGTGGTCGGGGCCTGCCTCGGGTTCCTGCGGCACAACCGCGCGCCGGCTCAGATCTTCATGGGGGACTCAGGCGCGCTCTCGCTCGGGTTCCTGCTCGCCGTGGTGAGCGTGCACTCGTCGCTCAAGTCCTCCGCGGCGATCGCGATCCTCGTGCCGATCCTCGCGCTGGGAGTGCCGGTGATGGACACGGTGCTCGTGATGCTGGTGCGTTTCCTCGAGGAGCCAAAGGGGCGCTCTGCGGATCGGCTTCTGCGGATGTTCAGCGCCGATCGCAACCACCTCCACCACCTGATGGCGCGGCACGGCGCCAGCCGGCGCACGATCGTGCGGGTGATCTACGCGCTCGTGTTCGTCGCGTGCGTCATGGCGATGGTCGTCGGGCTCACGAAGGATGCCGGGCTCGGCATCGGGTTGGTGCTCGTGCAGGTGATGGCGGTGCTGCTGGTCAGGACGCTGGGGTTCTCGAGGCAGGCACGCGCCCTGTCGGAGGAGGCGCGCGAGGAGATGCGCAAGAAGGTCGCGGCGCAGGAGGGCCAGACGGGACCGATCGCGGACCCGTGATGCGACGGGCCTGAACGTGGGACACCGGCGCGGATGAAGGTTGTACGCCGGCGGGAATGAAGGTGGGACGCCGGTGGGCGTCCAAAGGACGGGCGAATGGGGCTGGCGGTCACGCCGGCCCTCGGTGTTTCTGGAGCCTACGTTCTTGCTGTAATTCTGAGGCCCGCCGCAGGCGGGCCGAAGAATCCCCCCAAGCTGTGCTGGACCTGGTCGCGCTCCAGGTCTTGGGGAGATCCTTCGTCGGGCCGCCTGCGGCGTCCCTCCTCAGGATGACAGCAGGAGGCATGCCTGTGGCGTCCCTCCTCAGGATGACAGCGTTCTCTCGCTGTCATCCTGAGCGAGCGGAGCGAGCGAAGGACCCCCCCAAGCTCTGCCGGTCCACCCTCCTGTCATTCTGAGGCCGCGCAGCGGCCGAAGAATCCCCCCAAGCTGTGCTGGACCTGGTCGCACTCCAGGGCTTGGGGAGATCCTTCGTCGGGCCGCCTGCGGCGTCCCTCCTCAGGATGACAGCAGGAGGCATGCCTGCGGCGCCCCTCCTCAGGATGACAGAGTGATCTTACCAACAGGGAGCAGTGCGTGAAACACGCGGATGGCCCGATAATGCCGGCATGAGCCGATCGGGGATGCGCTTCCGGCCCCCGGCCGTGGTGTTTGGGCCCGAGGTCCGCTGGGCGTTGGTGCGGGCGTTCGGCCCCGTCGGAGAGCCGTTCGCGCAGGGCCTCGACCGCGAGAGGACACTCGACCTCGCGGCGCGGCTCGACCTGAGCCCGCGGATTGCCGCGCGCACGCCGCTCGCGACGCTGCAAGCCGAGCTGGACGAGGTGGGCGCGCGCTCGCTGCTGATCGCGGGGGCGACCGCGGCGATGGTCTCGGCGGAGCTGCTCAAGTCCGCGGCCCTGGTCGCGGAGGAAGCGGACCGGCTCGCAACCCCGATCGCGTTCCTCAAGGGCGTCGCGCTGCGCCTCTCCTCGATCGTCCCGGAAGGGTCGCGGTGGCTCTCCGACGTGGACGTGCTGGCGCCGGCGGGCCGCGCGCGCGAGCTGGCGGCCGCGCTTGAGCGGTGCGGGTTCCGGTTCGAGGACGTGCCGGCGCAGGAGTACCAGCTTCGCCCGCTCGTGCGCGGCGGGGCCGAGATGGTCGAGGTGCACCACGCGCTCTACGGGGTCAGGACAGCGCATCGCCGGAGCTACGCGGCGTTCGAGGAGCTCCAGGCCGCAGGTCTGCTCGCACCGCTGCCGGATCTGCCGGGCACGTGCTTCGTCCCGACGCGCGAACTGCTCGCGGCGCACGTCCTGGTGCACGGGATCGCGCAGCACGGGCTCGCGCCGCAGGGATACCCGCTGACGCGGATGCTCGCGGACCTCGTGGACCTCGGGGCCGCAGGCGAGGACGGCGGCGGCCTCGTCGAGGGCGCGCACGCGCTGATCGCACGCGACGTGAGCTTCGAGGAGGCCGACGCCGCGCGGGCGCTGTGCGTCGCGCTCGTCCGGGCCGATGAGACGCTGTTCGCGCCCGACGCGGGGGACCGGCCGGAGGTCGTGCTGCTCCGGCATGCGATCGCAGGTGTCACGGACGAGCAGTACCGCCGGGCGCTGCGGCTGGTCGGATCGTGGGACGTGCCGACCGGGCGATCGCGCGCGCTCACGATTGCGACGTCGGCGTACCACACGGTGTTCCTGACGCGCGGGCAGGTCGAGATGATCTACGGCACGCCGCGGACGCGGGCGGGGTACCTCGGGCGTCGGCTGATGCGTCCGTTCGACCTCGCGTGGCGCCTGGCACGGTATGCGGCAAGCGCGATCACGTTGCGGCGGCGCTCAGGCTGACGCCCTCGTCGGGCCGTCATTCTGAGGCCGCGCAGCGGCCGAAGAACCCCCCCAAGCTGCGCCGGTCCACCCTCCTGTCATTCTGAGGCCGCGGAGCGGCCGAAGAATCCCCCCAAGCTGTACCGGATCTGGTTGCGCTGCAGGGCTTAGGGAGATCCTTCGTCGGGCCGCCTGCGGCGTCCCTCCTCAGGATGACAGCAGGAAGCATGCCTGCGGCGTCCCTCCTCAGGATGACAGCGTCTCTTGGCTGTCATCCTGAGCGAGCGCAGCGAGCGAAGGATCCCCCCAAGCTGTGCCGGTCCACCCTCCTGTCATTCTGAGGCCGCGCAGCGGCCGAAGAATCCCCCCAAGCTGCGCCGGGCCGGGTCGTACTCCAGGGCTTGGGGAGATCCCTCGTCGGGCCGCCTTCGGCGTCCCTCCTCAGGATGACAGCGTCTTTCGCTGTCATCCTGAGCGAGCGGAGCGAGCGAAGGACCCCCCCAAGCTCTGCCGGTCCACCCTCCTG
>DATKMD010000102.1:0-5898 GCA_035542075.1 Thermoanaerobaculaceae bacterium | reverse complement strand
AACTCCCCGTGGCGGCCGACCACCGCATCGTGCGTCTGTCCGTCGACTGTGAGGGTGAGGCTGCCCGGTCCAAACTCAAGGGGCAGGTCAGGAACCTGGGGACGGATCGTCCCGTTGATGCCAAAGACCTTCGGGGCGCGGAAGTCCAAGAAGGTGCCGCTGCGGAGCGGCGGGACGGCGAGTCGCGTGAGAACCTCGATGGCCCGATCGACCGGAATATCCTCCGTCACCACGTCCACACGGTTGCCGTAGTAGGGCAACAGGTTCGGCAGGAGCAGGGTCCCGTCAGAGCCCGTCTTCCCGATCAGCCCGTTCTCGACTTTGACGCGCACATTGGGCAAGTCGGCGACCTTGATGATCCCGAACGCCTCATCCACTGGCCGTCCGGCCTTCACGGTGCCGTTCACCATCGCAATGCCACCGGCGTAGTTCAGCCGGTGCCGCACGCGTCCCGTCGTGCTCTCCGGGTCTCCGGTGACCTCACCTTCGAATCGTCCATAGGGGCCCTGGACCTGGAGCAAGCCGGATCCCCCCGTCGTCCTGGCTCCAGCATTCCCGGTGAGCCGGTAGCCGAAGCCGTCGCCAACCGGAAGACTCTTGTCCACCATCGCGCTCGTGCTGGCGCCGGTCTTGTCCTGCCGCGCCTCCAAGCGGGCCGTGTTGCCGCCGCCGAAGCTATAGGTGAGGCTCAGTGAGGCTTGGAAGGTCTTCTGCCCGGTGCTCATCGTGACGGCATCCGCATCGAGCAGCAGGCCGAGGTTCTGGGTGAGCGCCACCCCCGTGCCGACGTGCACGGCGTTCATGCCGCCCTTGTCTCGCGTGCGGCTATGGGCTGCCGAGAAGCCGATCGTCCAGCTGGAGGTCAGCTGGTAGGAGGCGTATGGCTGGATCTCCACGATCGTCCGGTCCATGGACGCTGGCAGGACCGCCGTCGCGTAGTGGGGGGTCATAAGCCGCGCCAGGATCCCGACGCTGTAGCGGACGGCCGAGTAGTTGTAGGACGCCGAGACCGCACCGCCGGGCTGCCGGTCCCAGCTCGTGGCCACGTCCAGGTCGAATTGCCCCCCCGGCGATCCGAACGTCAGGCCGGGCCCCAGGCTGACGAAGGTCGGGCCGACCTCGAGACGGCCCCCCAGGGTGAGGTGATCCGTCAGCCCGTAGCGATCGGCCCCCACGAAGGCCGGCGTGCCATACTGGCCCCAGGGGTGCATGGGATCCGTGCTGAGCCGTGGCAGGCCCAGCGTGTAGCTGTAGTCGTGGATCCCCGGCGCGAGCAGTGCCGGGACCACGTAGGCGGCGGTGCTCGTGCGCGTCTCCCGCCCAAAGGCGTCGGTCACCACCACCTCGACCGTGCGGGCCCCGCTGGGGATCGTCAGATTGTGGAGTTCGAAAGGTCCTGTCGGCAGCGCGGCTTGTTTCAGGAACACCCCGTTGACGTAGATCTTGGCGAGCGAGGGCGTGGCCGCCAATCCGGTGAGGAGTTGATCGGGCCGATGGATGAAGTAGGGGTCCTGCCCGAACTCTCGCCGGTAGGTCAGGCCGGCGAATACTCCCGAGGCGCCCAGGGACGTGGTGGCCGCCAGGCCGTCACCGATCGTCAAGCGGGTCAGGCGCTCGTGATCCTCGATGCTGACGCTTGTCAGTCCTCGCGTGAACCCCAGCCGGTCCGACCGGGAGGCCGAGGCCAGAAACAGGTACCTCCCATTCACACTGACGCCCGTCTCGACCGCGCCGCTCGGCAGGCGGAAGTCCAGACTTTCCACCGCGTAGTTAAAGTAGGCGCTGGTGTCTGTGGCGATCCGGAACCCCTCCGGCTTCTGAGTGGCGAGTTGCGCCGTGGTGGTTCCGAAGAGGGTGGGGGGAGCGGCGACGTCCACCCGCAACTGCTCTTCGCTGAACTCGTAGGTGACCTCCGGGGCAAGGGAGGCGAGCCGGATGTAGGTGTCGCCCAGGAACTCGACCCGACTGCCCAGCGGGAGCCGGAGTCCCGTGGTCTCCCCCAGATCCCGCGCGCGGACGTAGAGGTCATCATCTCGGAGCAGGACGGGGACCTCGCCCACCGTGCTCGCGTTCACCGTCAGCGTGAGGAGCGCGCGCTGATCTGCCGCGTGCGCCGGACACGCGAGGAGCAGGAACGCGAGGCCGCACAGGAGCCAGCGCACGGGTGCGTGACTACGGCTGGCAGGATTCGGGCGAGACCGGAACGGTGAGCGTCTCGGTCTGCTGTCCACTGTGGACCTCGACGACCAGCCGCTCGAGCTTTGCGCAGTGCGCTGCCGGGAGCTTGAACAGATCGGTGCGGGTGCCCCCCGCGAGCACGTACCAGGCGTGCGTTTCGTGCTCAAAGAGCAGCTCGGTGCTCGCCGTGTAGCCTCTGATGATCAGGGTGGGAGGGCTGACGTGCACCGTCCCGGGGTTGGTGGTCTGGAGGAGGAGGGCCCCCCGCTCGACCCGGCCGGCAACCTTGATCGGAGCTGGCAGGCCCTTGGTGGGGTAGACGAAGATCGGCACCGACGAGCGCGTGATAATCGTGGCCGCGGCGGCCCGGAGATTGCTCGTCGGGTCGATGTGGGCCGCCCTCGGCGTGAGCACCGGCTCCAGGAGGATGCGGAATGTCCGCTCGACGCTCCGGTCCGGGTTGGTCGTTCCCACTCGCACGTTCCGTTCGACCCCCGGCTTGATACTCAGCATCTGGGGGAATGCCAGGAGATCGGTCGTCGGCGTCAGCGTGTCCGTGCCCTGTGCGTCCTGGGTCCAGGCAAACACCGTCGCTTGCACGGTGATCGCCTCCTCGTTCGGATTCCCGACCCGGATGATGGCGGATTTTTGGGTGGGTGTGAGATGGACTTGAATCGGAGAAACGCTGAGTTCCAGTGCCCGCGCCGGCCGGGCCTGGGCAAGGATGCCCAGGCCGGCCAGCAGGAGCAGCGTCGCAGCACGTCGGATGATCGTCGCGCGTGTCCACATGAGGGTGGGGGTCCTTTTCCCGCGGGTGTTCGGGGAAACCGTGGTGCTCAGGGGGTGACTAGAAGTTGACCGTCGCCGTCACGGTGTCGAGGTAGCTGCCCACCGGAGCCGACGGGAGCAGGGGCTCGCTCCAGTCCATCTGCCCGTACACGGTCAGGACCTGGCGAGTGCCGTCGCCGATGAACGACTGGGCGTCGGCTGCCTGGCCCCAGGCCACGCTGTGGGCACCGTCCTGGAACAGGTTGTAGGCCAGGTAGTTGGCGGACCCGGACTGCTTCATCCGGCGCTGGGTCCCGTCGGCGTTCGCGCCGTTGTTCAGCTCGATGCTGTAGTTCGGGCCGGCGGTGCAGAGGACCGTCACGCTGCCCTCTTTCTCCTGGGTCCCGAAGTTGTAGACGGTCAGGGACCCGAAATCGACGGGCGAGGCGATGGTGAACTTGCAGGAGGGATCCACGGTGGCCTTCACCTCGAAGGTGATGGTGTCGGTCCCCGCGAGCGCAGGACCAGCCGCGAGGGCGCCGAGGCCGAGGAGGACAGCGAGTGCCAGGAGCTTCTTCATGGGCCGATCTCCTTTCGATGGCTGGGGGCGGCATGCTCCCCCATGCCTTGGAATGGCTGCGGCCGCCGCCGCAGCGGGGTGCCAGCCCGGGATTGGGCTGGGTGATACGCCGAGGTGCTAGAAGTTGACCGTGGCAGTGATCAGATCGACATACGACCCGACGGGAGCGCTCGGCAGCATGTCCTCTGTCCAGGTCAGGACGCCGTAGACGATCTTGTCTTCCCGGAGTCCGCTGCCCACGAAGCTCAGGGCGTCGGTCCCGGTTTTCCAGATCTTCGTGGTCTGCTCGTCCTGGTAGAGCTCGTACGGAATCACGGCCACCCCACTGGCCATCTGGCGCCCGCCAGCGCCCGTCGGGTTCACGCCGTTGTCGAGCTCGATCGTGTAGGATCCGGACTTGGTGCACAGGACACTGACGTTGCCGATGGCCATCTTGGTCCCGAACCCGTACACATCCAGGGACCCGAAGTCCACGTCGTTCGCCACCGTGAACTTGCAGGACGGGACGACGTCGGTCTTGACCTGGAAATTGCTCGAGTCCGTTCCCGCGAACACCGGCATGGCTCCCAGCACACCGAGAACTGCGGCGAGTGCCAGAAGTCTCTTCATGGAGATCCTCGTGATCTGCACCGTGTTTCCCTCCTTTCTGGTCAGGCCTCCACCCTCATGCGGGGTCATTGCGCCGTGCAGCGACGGGGCGCATTCTGCCAGACGCTCGGGTCGCAACAAGGACACGTCTCTGCACAGCACGCTTTTCTTCAGTGGTCTGCGGGGGTGCAGCCGCCGGGTGAGCGGGATGAGCGACCGAGTCGCACGGCGTGGGAGGCCGCGTGAGAAGCGGATCGGCGAGGGGACGGGCGCTGGCGGGATCGTGGCTACTGGAGGTCGTGCTCCGGGATGAAGTCGATGCGGAGCTGATCCCCGGCGCGACTCAGGCGAGCCGGGACGCTGTCGATCGGAAAGCGGGTGAAGAGTTCCGCCGGGGCGGGATACACGGGGGTGCCGGCCGGGACGGCCGCCATGACCGCCGCCAGGTCCCCGTCGGTCAGCAGCAGGGTACTGGGGTGCATCGCCCCCGCCGTGATCTGCCGGACAGCCCAGACCACCTGGCGATCATCGCTGGCGTCCACGACGAGGTAGGTTCGAACGAGCGCGATGGCCCGGAGCGGGTTCACGCGGGTGCCCGCCCTGGCGATGAGCCGGCCGTCGGGTGCCACCACGTCGTTCTGGAGAGTCAGTGAGGGATCGAGCAGAAGCGTACGGCCCGTGTCCGTGGTCGGGCGGGGGATGGTCGGGAGCCGGTAGTTCCGGACGCTGTCGGTGAGTTGCCGCTTGAGTTCGGGGAGCTTCGCCTCGAAGCGCTGCCGGATCGTCGTCCGCATATCCTCTTCGAGGATCGGGAAGATCGGCCCATATTGCTCGGGCGGCGCCGCGGGTGTCAGCCGGGTGACGGAAGCGGGCGTGGGCTCCGCGGCGGATGCCGGGAGGGCGATGACCGCGATCGAGATCGCGAGCGCCAGCGCGCCGCCTCGCCGCATCCGCGGTCGGTGCGCTCCCGGCCACCTCCCTGAATGCAACACGCCGTGTCGCATAGTCAACGATCCTCTGTTGAGGCAGAGCGCTTGCAGCTCCGCCCGGCCGCAGTTCTTCGACCGGGACGTTGAGGTCGGAACGTCCGTTCGGTTTTGTGGTCGAGTATGTCGGCATCTGCCACTGTGGCAATCGCGCGGATAGTCATCTGAGCGCCCAGCGTGAACCGGAGACGACTGTCCTGGTAGCACACCTTTCTGGGGCGAGTACCTTCTGAACGTGCGCGAGGTCCACGTGATGTGGCTGGCGGAGGTACACGCCGCGTTCCCTGCACGCAACCAAGCAGCCGGATCTGTCTTGAGCGAGGGCTGCCGAAGCCCCACGCGTTGGGAGGGGAGGGTCACTTTCGGCAGTCCGGCCCCCTGCCTCCAGAGAATTCCGTGGCCAGCCCTCCATTTTACGATTTACGACGCCGGACGCTGGGGTGCCGTGGACGGCGCCGGGGGAGCAAATAGGCCCGGGTCGAGCCGGGTGGTCTCCACCTTCAGCACCGTCTGTCGGATGCTGTACGTGGTGGACGGATCCGGGGCGGCGATGTGGATGACGAACTCCAGGGGGACGCCAGGCACCTCGGCCTTGGCGCCGAGCAGACCCCGGAATTTCTCGAGCGCGGTCAGTTGTCGCGTGACGCACGCCTCGACCGACAGCCGGGTGGCGGCGGCGCGGTAGACGTGGCAGGTGAGCCCATGGAGTGTCCGCGTTTCGTTGGCCGGCCGGAAGGGCGGGAGGGACCCCGGGTTGAAGCGGTGGCCCGCGAGCTCCGCGCGGACCTGGTCGACTGG
>DATKMD010000101.1:0-25136 GCA_035542075.1 Thermoanaerobaculaceae bacterium | reverse complement strand
ACGAGTATTTCAGCGACTCGTACGGCGTCGCGCGGGAGAAGGCCTCCGCCTTGGCGCGGCACGTCATGGACTGCATGGACTGCCACAACCGCCCGACGCACATTTTCCAGGCACCCGACGGCGCAGTCGACAAGGCAATGTCGTCCGGTCTGATCCCCGCCACCCTCCCATGGATCAAGAAGGTCGCGGTGGACGCGCTGGTGCAGGAGTACAAGGACCGCGAAGCGGCGCGGGTCGGCCTGCGCGAGTACATCCTCGACTTCTACGCCAAGAACTACCCCGAGGTCCGCTCAGGCCGAGCGGCCGAACTCGACGCAGCGATCATCCGGGTGATCGACATCTACGACCGCAGCGTCTTCCCGGACATGAACGTGAACTGGAAAACCTACGGCTCGAACATCGGTCACCGCAATTGGCCGGGTTGCTTCCGCTGCCACGACGGCACCCACCTCAACGAGGAGGGCAAGGTTCTCTCGAAGGAGTGCACCGTGTGCCACACGATGCCGCAGCGCGGCGCGCTTTCGCCCATCGGGACCGCGATGCCCGAGAGCACGCAAAACTGGCACCCCTGGGAGCTCAAGGGCAAGCACGTGACGATGCTCTGCAACCGTTGCCACGCCGCCGGATACCGGCCCCCCACGAACTGCGCCGAGTGCCACAAACTGGACACCAAGGCACCGATGATGGACTCGGGCTGCGACACCTGCCACGCCAAGGAGCAGGAGGTGCAGCCGATCAACGACTGCAAGGCCTGCCACGACACACTGCCGGGCCTTCACACCGAGGGCGGACACCCGGACGCTTCGTGCACGGACTGTCACAAGCCGCACCTCTGGAAGGTCACCGGTCGTGACACCTGCCTGACCTGTCACGACGACAGGAAGGACCACTACAAGGACGGCGGCGACTGTGCATCGTGCCATGAGTTCACCGGGACAGCCTCCAAGGGCGCTCGGGCAGCGGCAGCCCCGGTGGCGGCACACGGTGCTTGAGGCGATGAAGCCGAGAGGCGCGAGGTATCGTAGCCCGTGGAAGCGTGCCGAACTGGCGATCCTCGGTCGTCTCACCGACCCGGTCCGCATCCAGGCTTTCATCGACCGGCTCCCGTACAGCACCGACCCTTTCTCCCGCTCCCCGAGGAGCGTGCTGCGCGATCGGAAGGCCAACTGCTTCGACGGGGCGCTGTTCGCGGCGGCGGCGCTTCGCCGCATTGGCTACCCTCCTCTGGTGGTGGACATGCGCGCGGTCCGCGACGACGACCACGTCATCGCGGTCTTCCGCCGCGGTCGGCACATCGGTGCCGTGGCCAAGTCCAACTGCGTCGGCCTGCGCTACCGAGAACCGGTGTTCCGAACGGTGCGCGAGCTCGCGCTCTCATACTTCGAGGACTACTTCAACGTGGACTACGAGAAGACTCTGCGCAGCTACTCGGCGCCTTTCGATCTCTCCCGCTTCGACGAGCTGTGCTGGGAGACCAGCGACGAACATGTCGAGGAGATCGGTGACCGGCTCGACGCCGTCCGGCACTTCCCGCTGCTGACCGCCAGGCAGGTCGCCGCCCTCGCCAGAGTGGACGAGCGCAGCTACGCCGCTGGCTTCCTCGGCAGCAACTGGGCAGGTCTTTACAAGCCAAAGCACTAGAGCACATTCGCCGCCACGCCTGAACTCTCTGTTTTCGTTGACAGCCGGAGCCTCCAGCCCCAAACTTGATTTGAAGTCACCTATGGGGGTGGCGATGTTCTGCCCGGACTGCGGGTGGAAGAACCCAGACAGCGCTTCGGCGTGCGAGATGTGCAACAAGCCGCTGCCCGGTCGCGGGGGGCGGAAGGCCGTGGCGCCCCCGCCAGGAGTTGCCGGCGTTCGCGTGTCCGGCGTCCCCCAGGTGGCGCGTCTCGGGGACCGCATGATCGCCGTGGCCCTGGACACGATCCTGCTGGTGGCCGCCTTCGCGGCGGCCGGGATGTGGGCGGTGATTCAGTGGGGCGGGGGCAGTCAGAGTCGCTTCTCCCTCACCGGGAAGCCCACCATCATCGCGCTCGTCGTTACGCTGCTCTTCGGCTTCTTCTACACGTGGATCCTCGAGGGGATCTTCGGCGCCACCCTCGGTAAGGCATTGGCCGGAGTGCAGGTGAGGATGAAGAACGGCGCCCCGTGCACGATGGGCCCCTCGCTCATTCGCAACTTGCTCCGAGTCGTGGACGCGCTGGCGGGCTACCTGGTGGGGTTCTTCGTCGCGATCTTCTCCAAACAGCGCCAGCGCCTGGGCGACCATGTCGCGTACACCGTGGTCGTGGAGGCCGAACAGCGGACCGGCATGCGGGCACTGGTGGCGTTCCTGTGGCTCGCTGGCGTGGGCGGCGGGGCGTACGGGGCGTACGCGCTGCACAGGGCCGTGCCCCCTCCCGCAACCGGGATCACGGTCGCCACCCTCGAGTTCCTGCAATCGGAGGGTGGCCCGGTGCGCCAGCGCGGGCCCTTCAAGCCAGGCGACCAGGTGTTCATCCGGTTCGGGCTCACCGGGTTTGCCAGGGACGCCAGGAATGCGGTGGACATCGCAGTCACGATGGCCGCGTATGATCCGGCTGGAGTGCCCCTCGACAAGCCCGTCAACCTGGCCCTCCGCGACCCCGTCATCGGCGACGTACCGGTCGGCGGGAGCCTGCACTTCCGGCTGCCGCCGTTTGTTCCGTCCGGGATGTGCAAGGTGCTTCTCAGGGCCGAGGACGTGCTCAGTAAGAAGAGCGCCGAGCGCTCACCGGTGCTCCCCGTTCAAGGCACGCCCATCGCACCGGCCACGAAGCTCGAGGTGCGCGACTTCACGTTTCGGTCCGCCGAGAGCGGGCCCCCGGTCAGCCCGCCGGTGTTCCTCGCCGAGCAACCCGTGCACTACTCGTTCGACATCTTCGGCATCGGCTTTCGCGAGGACAAGGCGAGCCTCCACATCGCGTACAGGCTCATCGGGCCCTCCGGCGAAGCCGTGGTCGATCGCCCCGACTGGCAGAGCGTCGAGGACGCGTTCATCTACCACCCTCCGACGTTCTACCTGCCGCTGACCGCGAGGGTGTCTCTCGAGCCTGGCGTACCGAGGGGCAGGTACACTCAGCGGCACATCATCGAGGACAGGATCACCGGCACCAGGATCGAGTACAAGTCCGCCTTCGAGATCCGCTGAGCCCCGCTCAGGTCGGGAGCTGGAACGAACCATCCAGCCTGGAGAGCATCTCCTCGTAGCGCCGTTCCAGTTCGTCGAGACCTTCGGCAAAAGCCTTCTCGTCGAGCTCCCCGCGCGCCCGACGGGCCGCCAGCAGGGCCTTCTGGTTTTCGTACCAGCGGTCGGGATCGAAGTTGTACGTCACGGCAGCCCCTACATGCCGGCGAGCAGTCCCTTCGCCTTCACCACGGCTTCGCCCAGAGGCACCGGGACCTTGGCGCGGTCGCGGCGCAGCGACAGCTCGGCCTGCCCCTGCTCGACTCCCTTCTTCCCCACCACGACCCGCAGCGGGAAGCCGATCAGGTCGGCGTCGTTGAACTTGACGCCGGGCCGCTCGTCGCGGTCGTCGTAGAACACCTCGATACCCGCGGTCTGCAGGTCCGCGTAGAGCTTCTCCGCGGCCTCGTTGACCGCCGGCACGTCGGGGTTGAGGGCGATCAGCTCCACCTCGAATGGTGCCAGGGGCCTCGGCCAGATGATGCCATGCTCGTCGTGGTTCTGTTCCACCGCGGCGGCCAGGGTGCGGCCGATCCCCAGGCCGTAGCAGCCCATGATCATGGGTTGCGTCTCGCCCTTCTCGTCCAGGTAGTTGCACACCATCGGCTCGGAGTACTTGGTACCGAGCTTGAAGATATGGCCGACCTCGATCCCACGCTTGAGCACCAGCGGCGCCCCGCAACGCGGGCAAGGATCCCCGTCGCGCGCGAGCCGGATGTCCGCGACCAGATCCGGCTTGAAGTCGCGCCCGGGCACCACTCCGACCAGGTGATGGTCGGCGCGGTTGGCCCCGGTGGCGGCAAGGCTCATGCGCATCACCTCGGGGTCCGCCACCATGCGTATCCCTGCCAGGCCGACCGGGCCCGAGAACCCCATGGCGCCGCCGGTGACCTGCTCCACCTTGGCCTCGGAGGCGAGCTGCAGGTGTGCGGCGTCCAGCGCGTTCTTGAGCTTCGTTTCATTGACCTCGTCGTCGCCCCGGACCAGCGCGACCGCGAACTCCTTCTCGGTCTCGACGATCATGGTCTTGATGAAGTGCGGGGCATCGAGCTTGAGGAAGGCGGCGACATCCGCCACCGAGGTCGTGCCGGGGGTGTGGACGGCTTCGGGCTTGACCGGAGGCTTCCCGGGCCACGGTGGCGGCGCGGGCAGGACGCCCGTAGTCGCCTTCTCGATGTTGGCGCCGTAGCCGCAGCTGCACGCGACCACCGCGTCCTCGCCGGTCGAGGCCAGCACCATGAACTCGTGCGACTCGCTGCCGCCGATGTTGCCGGTGTCGGCCTCGACCGCCGTGTAAGAGAGCTTGCAGCGGTCGAACACGCGTCGGTACGCCTTGTCAAACTCGCGATAGGCCTCGTCCAGGCTCTCGGGCGAGGAGTGGAACGAGTACGCGTCCTTCATCATGAATTCGCGACCCCGCATCAGCCCGAATCGCGGCCGGATCTCGTCCCGGAACTTGGTCTGGATCTGGTACACGTTCGCCGGTAGCTGCCGGTATGAGGTGATGCGCCGGCGAACCGCGTCGGTGATCACCTCCTCGTGGGTCGGCCCGAAGCAGAAGTCCCGGTCGTGCCGGTCCTTGATGCGCAGCAGCTCCTTGCCGTAGACCTGCCAGCGCCCGGACTCCTGCCACAGTTCGGCCGGGTGGATGCATGGCATCACCAGCTCGACGGACCCGGCGGCGTTCATCTCTTCGCGCACGATGCGGACGAGCTTCTCCATGGACCGCCAGCCGAGCGGCAGGTAGGTGTAGATCCCAGCCGCCAGCTTGTCGATCATTCCTGCCCGGGCGAGCAGCTGGTGCGAGATGACATCGGCGTCCGACGGGTTCTCCCGCAGGGTGAAGAGGAAGTAACGGGTCCAGCGCATGCCTAGCCCTTCCGCCGGCCTCGCGCCTCGCGCAAGGTCAGCCAGCCCACCCGTGCCAGGTGGGTCAACACGTCGGTCTTGAGGTCGCGGGCGGTGCCCTGGCGCGCCCGCTGCAGCACCTCCCGCGCCCGCTCGCCCTCTCCCATCTCCAGCAGAGCGAGGCCGAGCTGAGTCAGGATAGCCGGTGAGGAGGCTACCGTCACGGCCTGCTCGAGGTAATCCACCGCGTCCGAGTACTCGGCGCGCGCCATGTGGATCCTCCCCAGCGCCGCCAGAGGGTACTGTCGCAGCTCGCGCGGGATGAGCTCGAGCGAGGCATGGGCAAACTCCAGCGCGCGGCGGACGTCGCCGTCCCGTTCCAGCTCGTTGAGCGCCAGCTCGTACGCCGCGAGGCCACGCTCCAGAGGACCGGGCCCCTCCGCAAACAGCCGGCCACCCCACCTGTCCACCAGGCGATAGCGTTTGGCCGCCCGCAGCGTCTCGAGGAGTGCCGTCCATGCCGCCAGGAACGGGGCACCGTGCACTCCCAGGCGGAGGAGCCGGTGCGCGGCGGCGAGAGCCTGGCGCGGTTTCGCGGCGGCGGCGGCCAGCAGCGCCAGGGAGGCGAGCAGGCTGGGGTGGTCCGTCAGGCGTGAGGCGCGCTGGAGCTGGTGCAGCGCCCGCTCGATCTCCCCGCCCTCGGAGGCCTGCGACGCCTCGCGCAGGAGCACCTCGGCTTCGGGCGGAAGGGGGACCACGCTCTCGCCGCCCCCCTCCACCAGCCGGACCGCCTCCTGGAACTGGAGCCTCTGCGGGTCCATCTCCTGGACCCGTCGAAAGCACTCCAGGGCCTTCCTGTGCCAACGCCGCTCGAGATAGGCGAGCCCGAGGTAGTAGATGGCGTCCTCGAACTCGGCGTCGAGAGCGACCGCCCGCTCGAACGCCTCCGCAGCCGCGCCCGCATGGCCCGAGTCGAGCTCGACCATCCCGAGCAGGAAATAGGCCTGGGGGATCTCCTCCCGTTCGAGCGCCGCCCTCAGGTAGCGGCGTGCCGGCTCGGTCCGGTTGGCCGCCGCGTGCAGGGCACCGAGGGAGAAGTGTGGGAGGAAGGCCTCCGGCGCGAGGGCCACGGCGCGCTCGAGGTGCTCGAGAGCTTCGGGTTCACGTCCCGTGTCCGCGAGGATCGTGCCCAGGTGGATCCGCGCCTCGACCTCGTCCGCGTTCCAGCGCAGGACCTGGCGAAAGTAGTTCTCCGAGGTGCCGAGGTCACCGCGCTCGAAGGCCAGCTCGCCGAGCAGCTCGGCCAGCTCGGGGTTGCGCGGGAACCGCCGCAGGGTCTCGCCCAGGACCTCCGCGGCTCGCATCGGCTGGCCCGCCAGCAGCGCGAGCTCCGCGCTCTGCAGGGCTCGCGAGCAGGCGGCGGCCGCACTTCCCCCGGCCGTGCGAGCCCGGGACACGATGGCGTCCCGCCTCTGGCGCAGGCGCTCCAGCAGCTCCTCACGCGCCATCTCCGAGGACGCAGCCCGCTCCCAGGCCGCCATCAGTTCGGTCTCTCTGATCACCTTGCGGCGGTCGAGGAGATCCACGAGGGCCTGCAGTCCCGAGTCCAGCAGCGCGAGGCCGCGCTCCAGGTCGACAACCCGTTCCTCGACACGTGCCACGGCCGCGTGCAGGCGCTTGAGCGCCTCCTCCCCGCCCGAAAGCCGCTCCAGGAGGTGCTCGTCGAAGGCGAGCTTTTCGCGCTCCACGCTCGCCTCTTCCTCGTCGAGGGTCTCCTCCGAGAACTCGCCGTTCGTCCCGGACACGACAAGCAGGCGCGAGCTGCACCTCAAACACAGCTCGCGCTCGTCCGGGTTTGCGGCGCCGCACCACTGGCAGAGAACGGTCATTGCCGCCCTCGTGTGCGCTGTGGAATCAAGTCCGGCACAATGCCCGACCCTATTTTTCGTATACGTAGAAGCCGCGGCCGGACTTCTTGCCGAGCCAGCCAGCGTCCACCATCTTCACGAGCAGCGGGCACGGCCGATACTTCGGGTCACCGAACCCTTCGTAAAGCACACGCAGGATGGCGAGGCAGGTGTCGAGACCGATGAAGTCTGCCAGGGTGAGCGGTCCCATCGGGTGGTTCATCCCCAGCTTCATCACGGCATCGACCGCCTCGGCTGTCCCCACGCCCTCGTGAACCGCGTAGATCGCCTCGTTGATCATCGGCATGAGCACCCGGTTTGAGACGAACCCGGGCGAGTCGTTGACCTCGACGGGAACCTTCCCCATCGTCTTTGCCAGCTCCTCCACCGTTCGGAACGTCCCATCGCTGGTGGCGATGCCCCGGATTACCTCGACGAGCGGCATCACCGGAACAGGGTTCATGAAGTGCATGCCGATTACGCGGTCCGGGCGCGACGTCGCTCCCGCGAGCTTCGTGATCGAGATCGAGGAGGTGTTGGATGCGAGAATCGCCTCGGGCCCAAGCAGCCGGTCGAGCTCCTGGAACACCCTGACCTTGACGTCGAGGCTCTCGACTACCGCCTCGATGACGAGCTGGCAACTGCCAAGCTCGGCCAGCCCCACGGCAGGCGTGATCCTTGCCAAAGCTTCGTCCCTAGCCGAGACCGTTATTGTCCCTTTGGAGACCTGGCGATCGAGGTTGCGGGCGATGGTTTCGAGGCCCTTGTCCACGAGCGCCTTGGTGACGTCCGTGAGCACAACGGCCCGACCGGCGAGCGCCCCGACATGAGCGATCCCGTTCCCCATCTGACCCGCACCAACCACCCCGATTCGCGTGATTTCCATGACACCCCCCACGAAGCTCGCAGGTTAGAAACGCAGGGCAGAGGTGTCAAGCAAGAGAGGAACCAGGTGGCAGGCGCCACTCATCGCCAAGACAGGGGGCGCCAGAAACGGGAGACCCTGCATCCAGAGGCCTCCCGGGTCCTTTCCTTCGACAATTCGCCGCTGCGCGCAAACAACAACCATCCCGGCCCAGGCAGCGGAACGCTGCAAAGGCCGGGACGGAAAGAGCTGTCCGCTGCTAGGCGGCGTGGATTCGCTGGTACTTCGCCTCGAGCTGCTCGCGGCTCTCCTTGTGGTTCGGGTCGGGCACGCAGCACTCCACCGGGCACACCGCAGCGCACTGCTGCTGGTCGTGCTCCGGGACACACTCGCTGCAGAGCTCGGGGTCGATGATGTAAATGTCCTCGCCCTGGGAAATCGCCTTGTTGGGGCACTCCGACACACACGCGTCACAGCTGATGCACTCGGCCGTGATCATTAAGGCCATGCTTGCTCCCTCCCGCTGCCTTTCTAGGGCCAACACGGCCGCGTGTCAAGTGCGGTCGCGGGAGAGACTCAGGCCACGTTACCGGGTCAAAACCCGATCTGTCTTCACTGCGTGACGCTTGTCTATTGCCCAGCGGGTGGGGCGCCGCTCGGCGCTTGCTCGCCCCCGCTCGCGGCGCGCCGAGACTCCGGAGGCCACGACCCAGCAGCGCGTCCCGGGTCAGGGCCCCTCGGTGTCCGCATGAAGCAGCGTCACCGAAACCCCAACCCGGATCCGCACGCTGGGGACCCCGTGGCCTCCGGAGACATGGCCGCCCCACCCGCCAGGCGGATTCTTTTCCCCCCACCCTCCGAGGCCCAAATCGACCGACAGGTCCCCGCACCTGGAGGCGTTTCTTTCCCAGTTCCGCGGTTTCAAGTCAAAGGGTGGGTCTTCATTCGCGGTGCCGCGGGTGGCAAATCACTCCGGAGCCCACGGGCACCGGACGCGCGAGCCGTGCTGGGGAGACGGCGGCCCTGTTTCATGGGAACGCCGAGGGGCCCCGGTGCGGATCGCGCCCTCCGGTCGCGGGCGCAGGAGCGTGCGGCCGCAGCGGCTGGGGAGACGCAAGGCCGCACCACGGCCACCGCGGCACCGGCAAAAGAAAGCCTCCACGCAGCGGAAAGAAGAGAACAAGGCCCGGGCCCGCGGGGCAAACAGAGCCTCCACGCACGTGGAAGACGAAAGAGGAGTGCCAACGTGGCGTGCCGGGGCGGCAGGTGTGGATCTGGCGTGCGACTCAGTCCATGGTGTAGATTGGCAGGCCGATTGCTAGGGGTCCGCCCAGCCGGAAGCGTTTCGCGCAGGCGGGGCCCGGGCGAGGCGGGCTCGCGGCTCGCCGGTTCGCACTTGGAGGTGACGCGTGATCGAGGTCGAGGCGCTGACGAAACGGTTCGTGGACAAGGACGTGGTGGACAACGTCTCGTTCTTCGTCCCCGAGGGCGAGGTCCTCGGGTTCCTGGGCCCGAACGGCGCGGGGAAGACGACGACGATGCGGATGATCACCGGGTTCCTGCCCGCCACCTCGGGCAAGGTCCGGGTGGGGGGTCTGGAGGTCGAGCGCGACCCGCTCGGCGTGCGTGCGCGCATCGGGTACCTGCCGGAGAATGTGGCCCTCTACCCCGAGATGCGCGTGGACGAGTACCTGCGCTACCGCGCCGCCGTCGAGGGTGTCCCGCGCGCGCAGGTGCGAGAGCAGGTGGAGGCGGTGAGCGAGCGATGCATGGTGGGCGATGTTCGCAGGCAGCTGGTCGGCACGCTCTCCAAGGGGTACCGCCAGCGCGTCGGCCTCGCTGGGGCGCTCATCCACCGCCCACCGGTGCTGATCCTGGATGAGCCTACCGTGGGTCTTGACCCCCGACAGATCGTCAAGATCCGCGAGCTGATCACCGAGCTCGGGCGTGACCACACGGTGATCCTCTCCACCCACATCCTGCCCGAGGTGGAGCAGATCTGCCGCAGGGTGCTGATCATCGACGACGGCAAGATCGTCGCGGACGGCACGCCCGACCAGCTGCGCAGCGGCCTGGCAGGCGCGGCCGAGCTCTCCGTGCAGCTCGAGGCGCCGGAGGCGGAGGCAAGGGCGGGCCTGGAGGCGCTGCTCGCGGCCAGCAAGGTTCGCAGCGAGGGGAACGGGCGCTTCCACGTCGTCATCGACGGGGGCGCGGACCTGCGGCGGGACGTCTTCAACCTTGCTGTCCGGAGGGGATGGGTGCTCCTGGAGCTTGCACAGACGATGCCTTCCCTGGAGGACATCTTCCTGCGCCTGACCACGCGGGAACCCGCCGAGCACGAGGCACAGGGCGAGGAGGTGGCCAATGCGTAAGCTTCTCGCGCTCGTTCACCGCGAGCTTTTGGCGTACTTCTCGTCGCCGCTCGCCTACGTGGTGCTGACGGCGTTCCTGTTCATCAACGGGTACGTGTTCTACCTCATCGTTGCCTACCTCAACGACCCGCGCACCCAGGCGATGGCCCCGTTGAAGCTGATCTTTGGCGGCACCATCTTCTTCTGGCTCTTCCTCCTGTTCGTGGTCCCGGTGATCACGATGCGGCTGCTCGCTGAGGAGAAACGCACCGGCACGCTCGAGGTGCTGCTCACTTCGCCCGTCAGCGAGGGCCAGGTGGTAGTCGGGAAGTTCCTTGCGGCGTTTGTCTTCTACCTCTTCCTCTGGGCACCGACGCTGGTCTACGTGGCGATTCTCGCGAGTCACGCCAAGATCGACTACGGTCCGGTGGTCAGCGGCTACCTGGGGATCGCGCTCCTGGGGACGCTGTTCCTCTCGGTCGGCCTCCTGACCTCGGCGCTCGTGCGCAACCAGATCATCGCCGCCGTTCTGGCGTTCGCGGTTCTGGTGATCGTCTTCTCGCTTGGGCTGGTCGAGAACCTGGTCACGGGAACCGTGGCGAAGGGGTTCCTCGGCTACATGAACCTGTGGAACAGCATGGACGACTTTGCCCGCGGCATCGTGGACACCCGCCACGTGGTGTACCCGGCGAGCCTCGCGGCGCTATTCCTCTTCCTCGCCACCAAGGCGCTGGAAGCGAGCAAGGGGAGGTGAGCCATGCGTAAAGAGAGAATCGCCGTCGCTTCGAGCGCCACCGCGGGAGTCGTCCTGGCCCTTGTACTCGTCGGCATGGTCAACTGGCTCGGCTACCGCCACTACGTGCGCGGCGACTGGACCTCCTCCAAGATCTACTCCCTCTCCGACAAGACCAAGAACGTCTTGAAGGGGATCAAGGACGAGGTGCGGGTCGTGGTGCTGATGACACCGACGACCCCGCTGTTCACCGAGACAAAAGAGCTGCTCTCCCGGTACGAGGCGATGACGCCCAAGCTCAAGGTGGAGTTCATCGACCCGGAGCGCGACCCGCTGCGCACCAAGCAACTCGCGCAGGAGTTTGGGGTCTCGGCGGCCAACACGGTGGTCTTTGCGGCCGAAGGGAGGAAGAAGTACGTGACCTCCGACCAGCTCGCGGACTACGACTACTCCGGGATGCAGATGGGCCAGCCGCCCAAGCTCAAGGGGTTCAAGGGCGAGGAGCAGTTCACAGCAGCTATCCTGGGTGTCGTCTCGCCGAAGGTCCCCAAGATCTACTTCGTGATCGGGCACGGCGAGCACGACCCTGACAGCGTCGGCGAGGACGGGATGTCGCAGTTCCGCGAGCAGCTCAAGCGCGACAACCTGGAGGTTGAAAAGACCGCGCTCCTCTCAGGCTCCGTTCCTGCCGATTGCGACCTGCTGGTGATCGCGGGGCCGAGGGCGCCGTTCACGGACCCGGAGAAAAGCGCGCTCTCGGGCTACCTGGAGAAGGGCGGGCGCGCTCTCGTGCTGCTCGATCCGGTCCTGGGGGCGCAGCAGCGGCCCTCCGGACTCGAGGAGTTCCTCAAGACGTGTGGCGTCCAGGTCAACGACGACCTGGTCATCGATCCCTCCCGCAAGCTGCCGTTCTTTGACGTGTCCGCGGTGTACGTGACCGACTTCCGCTCCCATCCCGTGGTGGACGGGCTGCAGGGCCTCGCTGTCCTGCTCCCGGTGGCGCGCTCGGTCACGACCGTCTCCGCGTCCGGCGCGACCTCCACGATCCTCCTGACGACATCGGACAAGGGGTGGGGCGAGACCAATCTTGAGGCGCTGCTGAAGACCGGCCAGGCGCAGAAGGACGCGAAGGACACCCCGGGCCCGGTCCCGCTGGGCGTCGCCGCGCAGTCCGAGAAGGACAAGGACAAGGGGTGGCGACTGGTGGTGTTCGGCAACTCGGCGTTCCTCACCAACGCGCAGATCGCGAACGCGGGCAACGTCAACCTCGGCCAGAACGCGGTCAACTGGCTGGCGAAGCAGGAGCAGGCGCTGGGTATCGCGCCGCGCTCGCCGGAGCAGGTCCAGCTGTTCCTGTCGGCAACGCAGATGAGGAACGTCTTCCTGATCTCGCTGGTCGGCCTGCCCGTCCTCGCCATCGTACTGGGCGTCGCCGTGTGGTGGCGGCGCCGCCGCTAGGAGGGGACGATGCGTACCGGCCGACTCGTCCTTCTCGCAATCGTCGTGCTCGGCTTGGGTGCATACATCGCCCTGGTCGAGCGCAAGGCACCCACGACCGACGAGCGCAGGGAGCAGGAGGGCAAGCTGTTCCCCGGATTTGACCAGGCCAAGGCGCGCCGCGTGGTGATCACCAACTCCCACGGGCGCTTCGAGCTCGTGAAGGAGAAGGATGTCTGGACTCTCAAGGCGCCGCTCGCCGATCAGGCCAACCAGGGGTCGGTGTCGAGCCTGCTGTACTCGCTCGGGAGCCTCAAGGCCGACCGGACGTTCAAGGCCGGGGAGGTGAAGCTCTCCGACTACGGTCTGGACAAACCGCCACTCTCCGTGACCGTCGAGGACGACGCGGGCAAAGCCTACTCCCTCAAGTTGGGTGCCGAGATGCCGCTGGGCAACTCGAGGGCCGCGCTCACCACCACTGATGCCGTGTGCCTGGTGAACAAGTTCGTCGCGTCTGATCTCGACAAGGACCTCGCCGGCTGGCGGTCCGACGAGCTGGCGCAAGTCTACTCGACCGACGTGGCCTCGCTGACCCTCGCGTCCCCGAGCGGGCAGGTCGCACTCGCCCATACCGCGTCGGCCTGGACGATCACTTCGCCGGAGCCCGACCTCGCGGACCGCGACCGGGCCGAGGGTCTCCTCACCGACATCTCGGGCGCGCGCATCAAGGAGTTCCTCGACACGGCGCCGGACCTCAAGGCGCTGGGCCTGGAGCCGCGCCGCTTCGGGCTCACAATCGTGCGCCGCGGGGCCAACGCGGCACCCATCGTGCTCGATTTCGGCAGTGAGCGCGACGTCAAGGACGGCAAGCAGGTCGCGTGCAAGCGCGGCGAGCGCGTGTTCTGGGTGGACGCCAAGGCCGCCTCGCGGTTGGCCGGTCCGTGGCAGGAGTGGCGGTCGAAGAAGCTGGTGGAGTTCGACAGCTGGGGGGTGGACAAGCTCGAGCTTGAGGTCGGCTCCTCCAAGGCCGCGCTCGAACGCAAGGACGGGATCTGGAAGGCCGGCGCGACCGAGGTGGATGGCGAAGCGGTGAGCCAGCGTCTCGAGACGCTCGCGGACCTGCAGGTGATTTCCTTCGACAGGCCCAAGCCATCCGGCGCCCCGCTCGGGCGGGTGAAGCTCTCCGGCGAGGGTGTCTCGGTGGACGCCGCGTTCTACCCTGGCGGGAGCGCCGGAGAGGACGTGGCGACAGTCGGCGGCCGCACGGGCGGCCTTGCGGTGGACGCCGCGAAGGTGAAGGGCCTGCTCTCCGACCCGGCGGCCCTCGCGAAGCCGAAGCCGACCGCAACGCCGACCCCCAAGCCAAAGCCCACAGACGCTAGTCCGGCCAGGAAATAGCCGGGGCGCTCCCTGACGCGATCGCGGGTGCGGTGCCTGGGAGGCTAAAAGCGGAAGGCCACGCCGGCTACCAAGTAATAAAACGTGCCGAACGAGATCACCTCGTCGTTGTCTGCACCTCCGTCAAGGGCGCGAACACCGAACTGCACCTCGGTGCGCGGAGAAAGTGCCCAAATGCCCTTGAAGGAGGCGTCGAGAGCCCGCCCTTGCGGCGCCGCAGCGGCGTCGGCCTCAACCTCGAGCGCAAACCCGTCGGTGGCCTGCCAGCGCCCGGCCCCGTAGAGCAGCGGCACGGCGCCGGTGCTCGTCTTCTCGGCTTGGTCTGAAACCGAAGAAAGCGCGATCGCCGCATCGCGCACGAGCACGGTGACACCTGCCCGAAGCCGCCAAGTCTGGGAGGGGGCGAAGCGCCAGTACCCCGTGACACGGTAGGTGTCGAAGCGGTAGTCGGTGGTGACCGTCTGTCCGGGCTGGAACGTGACGCCCTGGAACAGCACAGGTGAGGTGAGCACGAAATCGGTCTCGGTGGACAGCGGCGCAGCGACGAAGCGCAGTGAGAACCGCCTGCCTAGGTCCCATTGCAGCGAGGCGCGGAAAGCAGCGGACGCTTCGCCCTGTGGGAGCCGCACGAGCGTTCCGGTATCGCCCGGGACCGCAAAATCGTTGCGCGCCTGCCAAACCGCCCCGCCCTCCAGCTCGATGGACAGGCGGTTCTCGGCACGGGCGGAAACTGCGAACGCCAGGGCCGCAGCGGCGGCAAGAATCGAGATGGCACGGTGGGTGGGGGGGATCACTGTGGCAACCTCCACTCCCCTCAACCCCGACACGCCTTCACTTCTTCCCGTCGCCCTTCCGTTGGCGGCAGTACCCGGAGGTGTCGGCGCTCGTCGCTCGCTTGGGCCTCAATGCCGAGTCTGCAGATCATCTCCTTGAGGGTGGAGGGGCAAACGCGCAGCATCTGCGCAGCGTGCCCTGTTACCCTTTCAAAGAGGAGGCATTGTATGGCCACACTCGGTCACCACGACGATCCCGTGCTTCAGCACGCGCGGCGGGACCTCCTGCTTCTCAGGGCCGATCTGTCGGTCGGCGAGGCCATGAAAGAAATCCGGCGAGGCGTGCCACCCGAGCGGATCGTCTACTTCTACGTCGTTGACGACAGCGAACGCCTGGTGGGAGTGCTGCCGGTGAGGCGGCTGCTCACCGCTGATCCGGCTCAGAGGCTTTCCGAGATCATGGTCTCACAGGTCGTCACCCTGCCGACAGCCGCCACAGTGCTGGAGGCGTGCGAGCTTTTCGCCATGCATCGCTTCCTGGCGCTCCCGGTCGTGGACGAGGAGAGACGGATGGTAGGCGCGGTGGACATCAGCCTCTTCGCGGACGAGGTCTTCGATCTTGCCGAGCGGCAGGAGGTGGACGATCTGTTCGAGACGATCGGGTTCCGGGTTTCCGCCCTCCGAGGAACTTCCGCGGCCGGGGCATTTCGGATCCGCTTTCCCTGGCTGCTCGTGACTATTACCGGCGGCATGATCTGTGCGCTCCTCGCCGGCGCCTTCAAGGCGACCCTGGCCGAGAGCCTGGTGCTCGCCTTCTTCCTGACGCTCGTGCTGGGGCTGGGCGAGAGCGTCGCGGCACAGTCGATCGCCCTGACGATCCAGGCGCTCCGCGGCGGCCGGCCCAGCCTGAACTGGTACCTAGGGGCCGTCCGGCGTGAGCTGCCGACCGGGCTCATGCTGGGCGCCGCGTGCGGGATGCTCGTGGCGGCCCTGGTTGCGTTGTGGGAGCGCGGGGCGGCTCTGGCGGTGGGTTCGAGCGTCGCGCTGTCGCTGGCGGGCGCGAGCCTGCTCGGGCTGACGGTCCCCTCGGTGCTCCACGCGCTGAGGTTGGACCCGAAGGTCGCCGGAGGGCCGATCGCTCTCGCCCTGGCGGACATCCTGACCGTGCTCCTCTACCTCGTGGCCGGCACCGTGCTCATCGGCAGCGCGTAGCCGCGGTCAGTCGCCCTCCTCGGCCGACGCGATGCCGAGGCGGCGGATCATCTCGTTGAGCGTGGAGGGGCGCACGCGCAGCATCTGCGCGGCGCGGCGCTGGACCCCACCGCAGCGCGCGAGCGAGGCCTCGATGAGGGATCGGGTGTACCCGTTGACCGCGTCCCTGAGGTCCAGCCCCTCCACGGGGAGTTGTGCGGCCGACGCCGGCTGCGGGGAGAGGACCTCGGACGGCAGCAGGTCTGAATCGATGGTGTCGCCCGGGCACAGCACGACCGCCCGCTCAATCACGTTCTCGAGCTGCCTCACGTTGCCCGGCCAGTGGTAGCCGACGAGCACGTCGAGGGCGGTCGGCGTGAGCGCGAGGTTGGACTTGCGATTCTCCTCCCCGTAGCGCCGCAGGAAGTGAGTGGCGAGTGCCGGGATGTCCTCGCGGCGGCTGCGCAGGGGGGGAAGCTCGATCGTGATCACGTTGAGCCTGTAGAAGAGGTCCTCTCGAAAGGAGCCGTCGGCCACCATCCGGGTCAGGTCGGCGTTGGTCGCGGCGATGATGCGTACGTCCACCCTCACGGTCTGCTCGCCGCCCACCGGGATGAACTCACGCTCCTGGATGACGCGCAGGAGCTTGGCCTGGGTGGGCGGGGTGATCGTGCCGATCTCGTCGAGGAAGATGGTGCCGCCGTCGGCGACCTCGAACAGGCCACGCCGGCTCGCCACGGCGCCCGTGAAAGCCCCGCGGACGTGCCCGAACAGCGTTGATTCGAGGAGGTCCGTCGGGACGGAGCCGGTGTTCACGACGACGAACGACGAGTCGGCGCGGGGGGACAGCTGGTGGATGGCCCGGGCAAGCAGCTCCTTGCCGGTGCCGGACTCGCCGGTGAGCAGGATGTTGGAGCGCGAGGGCGCGGCCCGGCGCACCAGCTCGATCACGCGCTCCATGATCTGGGCGCGCCACACCAGCGTGCCGAGCCCCTCGAGGCGCTGGCGGAGGTCGCGATTCTCCGTGCGCAGGCGGCGCTGCTCGAGCCCCTTCCGCACCGTGAGCACGACCTCCTGGTTCTTGAACGGCTTCGCGATGTAGTGGAAGGCCCCCTCGCGCATCGCGGCGATGGCGGTCTCTACCGAGGAGTACGCGGTGATCACGACGATCACGATCTCGGGGTCACGCGCCTTGAGCTCCTTGAGCACCTCGAGCCCCGGCTTGTCGGGAAGCATGAGATCGAGGAGCACCAGGTCGATCTCCGCCTCCTCAGCCTGCCGAAGCCCCTCGGCCGCGGTGCCGGCCTGGAGCACCTGGAACCCCTCCCTGCGCAGCAGCGTGGCCAGCACGTCCTGGAGGACCGGCTCGTCGTCGATGATCAACGTTCTCATGCGTTCTCCTGTGGTGTCGGAAGCTCGACCCGCATCAGGGTGCCGCCCTGGGTGTTTGGGAGGGCCTGGATTGTGCCCCCGTGTGCGACCACGATGTCTCGTGTGATCGCGAGACCAAGGCCGGTCCCGCCGCGGCCCTGCCGGGTCGTGACGAAAGGTTCGAACATCCGGTCACGAAGCTCGTCCGGGATGCCCGGCCCGGTGTCCCGTACCTCGAGCCACACGGTATCGCCTTCGCTCCCGACGCGGACCTCGACCTTGCCCCCGGGCCCGGTCGCCTGCAGGGCGTTGCGGAGGAGGTTGTGCATCACCAGCTCGAACTGGACGCGGTTGACGTTCGCGAGGGCGTTCGATGTTGGCTCGACATCGAGCCTTACCCCGGCGCGGCCGGCCTCCAGCTGCATCTGGCCGAGCTCCTCGCGGGCGAGCTCGGCGAGGTCAAGCAGCTGGCGCTCGAAGCCCGAGGGGCGCGCCAGCTCCAGCAGGTTGGTGACGATGCGCGAGACGCGGAACGCCTGCTCCTCGAGCTTGCTCGCCAGAGGCGCCCGCGGGTCGTTCCCCGGGGTCAGCTCGCGCAGGAGCTGCGCGTACGACGCGATGCCGGTGACCGGTGTGTTGACCTCGTGCGCCAGGCCTGCCGCCAGCCGACCGAGGGCGGCCAGCCTCTCCTGCTCGGCCAGCCGCTGCTCGAGGATCAGCTGGGCAGAGATGTCGTCGAGGGCCACGACCCGGCCGTCGAAACGGCCCGGCTCCACCTCGAGGGCAGAGGTCGAGAGAAGACCGGTTCGCCACTCGCCGCCGACGGAAAACCGCACCTGCTCGCCCGCGAGGTCGCTGGGCAGGAACCCCTGCAGATCGGGGCTCAGCTCGACCAGCTCCCGGAGGAACTCGCCGACGAGCTGGTTGGGCTCGCGCCGCAGCAGCGCGCACGCGCGCTCGTTGGCCCGCAGCACGCGTCCCGAGGCGTCGCAGATCAGGAGCGCTGCGGCGGAGAACTGGAAGATGCGCTCCAGGTAGTCCTCGAGCAGCCTGTGCTCTTCCACCTGTCGGCGCAGGTTCGCCATCAGCAGCGTGTTCTCGAGCGCGAGGGCGGCCTGGGCCGCGAGTGCGCCCACCAGACGACGCTCGCCGTGGCCGAGCGGGAGCTCCCCGTGGCGGCGGCCGCAGTACACGAGCCCGACCACGCGCCCGTCGCGCTCGACGGGGAACCGGTGCCAGAGGCCGCGCTCCACCAGCGGCAGCTCGGCCTCGGTGGGGAAGGGCCCGCGCACCTGGTCCTCGGAGAGCACCGGCCAGTGTTCTCCGGTGCCGGAGGGATAGAGGCGCCCGCCCAAAGCGAGGTAGGTCACGACGCGGTCCACCGCGAGCGCGTCGCGCAGCAGCTGCGCCAGACGCTGCAACAGCGTCTCCGGGTCGCGGTGGGCAACAGCCTCCTCGGCAAAGGTGGTGAGGGCACGCCGGGCCGCCAGCCGCTCGCGGTACTGGAGGCGCTCGAGCCCGCGCAGAAGGACCCGGCGCGCGGGCACCGTGAGTGTCGCGAGCAGCACTCCGCCAGCGACCGCCACGAGGTTCCGCCAGTTGCCGAGGCGGAAGCCGAACTGCGTCACGGCGTAGTTCAGGAACGCGAAGCTGACGCCCCCGAGAACGACCGCGACGCCTGTCGCCACAACCTGGCGTGCGATCTCCTCCAGGTCCCAGAGCCGGAACTCGAGAAGCGAAGACGCGACGCCGAGCGGCACCAGGGCCAGTGGCAGCAGCGAGATCCAGGTGAGCACCTCGAGTTCGGCGCCCGCCCACTGCGGGATCAACGACAGCAGGAGGTACGGCGTGAACCCCGCGGCGGCGCCCAGCGCCACCCATTCGACCTGGCGACGGCGCGTGGGGTCGCCGCGGTAGCTCACGTACGCCCGCACGGAAAACCCTGCGGCGGCGAGGACCCCGAGCACGGCCAGTACGGCGGTCGCCGTGTCCAGGGCCTCCGGCAGCAAAACGTCGCCCATCACGGGGAGGAGCACTCCGGTCGCCAGCAACGTGCGCCCGGCGGCGACTGCGAACGACGGCAGAAACGCGAGCCAGAACCAGGGTGACCATTTGATGCGAGCGGGGAAGCTGGCGAAGAAGATGACGAGCAGCGGCGGCAGCGCGAGCCTCCCGAAGTCGCGCACCAGGAGGAGGCCCTGCCACGAGGCGTTCGGGTCGACGGGCAGCGGTATCACAAGCGCGGCGAAAAGCGCCTCGGAGAGCGCCAGGAACCGGGCGGCCTGGGCGGTGGGGTGTCCGAGGTACACGAGACCGGCGAGCGCGAGCGTGAACATCGCCGCGAACGCGACCAGCAAGTAGCGCACGTCCACCTGCGGAACCGGCGCGTAGTAGGCAACCTCGCGTGCTTTGCCCTCGTGCCGCACGGTGAGGGTCGAGACCCGGTGCGAGAAGAGCGCCCGGTCGAGCTCGGCGATCCCGGACGCCGGCACCCCGTCCACCGTGACGATGACGTCACCCCACGCAAGGCCGGCCCGGGCCGCCCCGCTACGGGGGTTGACGGTGACGATCCGGTAACCGTCGGGGGTGCGAGAGGCGTGGAAGTCCAGCCTCTGGAACTCGTCCACCCGGCGGACGGCGCCCTGGAGGCCGGCGAAGACCGTGATCAGGCCGACGACGAGAAGGACGAGGCTGCGCGCGCGGTGCTCGTGCAGCTTCAGCCACCCCTTCCGGGGCAAGACGAATTGCGTCGAATCCAGCGCGGCAGACGCCCGGAGCGTCCCGTCGTCCATAAGTCCGAATCTTATACGAAAATCCGGATGCGAGGATCAGTGGGGTTTCGTGCGACTCGCGCGAGACTTGCAAACCCTTGGGATACTTTAACCTGACTCACTCACTGGTGCGCGCGCACGCTCACGTCCCCTGAGGAGGTCCTCACCTCGATGCCGACGCTCGCCCCTTCTGCCTCGAAGGACATCCTCCGGGTGTGCCTGTCGCTGCTGCCGGGAAGGTCCGAGCGGATGCTCCCGCTGGTCGTGTCGACCTCACCCGCGAGCGCTGTGCCCTCGGGTACGCGCAGCCGGACATTTCCCGAGGCCGTTCGAACCCTGATCTTGGCGCCCGCGGAGAGTCGGTCCCAGTTTGCGGAGACGGCCCCAGAGGAGGTGTCGGCGGAGAGGTCGCCGGTCAGCTTCTCCAGCTTTGCATCGCCGGAGGAGGTGTCCACGATGACCCTCTCGCCGCCACCCTGAAGCGTGACGTCGCCCGAGGACGTGTCGGCCTCCAGCGTGGTCAAGGCTCCCGTGACCAGCACGTCCCCGGAGGACGTGTCCGCAATCAACTCTCGCACGCCGCCGTTCACGGTCACGTCTCCCGAGGAGGTGTCCACGCGCACGGGCCCCGAGAGCGTTGCCTCGCCCGTGATCGTGACGTCGCCGGAGGAGGTCTTCACGTCGAGGCGGCAGGACGGCGGAACCACCAGCTCGATACGCCCCTCGGTGTGCAGGAAGCCGAACACCACGACGCCACCGTGCCTGCCGCCCGGCAGGCGCACCTCGAGGACCGAGTCCGAGTCCTCAAAGACCGGGGTGTTGCGCTCGATCCAGCGCGTGGTCGCCGCCCGGGAGCTGGAGCGCGCCTCCAGGTCCACGGTCGCAGAGATCGTGCTCCCCTCGGCCACCTTCACGCGAACGTCGAGGGAGCGCAGGTCCAGCCTGATCAGCTTGCCGGCGCCGGCCGGGAACGTGTGGCTCTGGTGGACGGCCTTCGGACCGGACGGTTTGGCGCATGCCGCGAGGACCAGGACGGCACACAGGGCGAGTATGGGGGTGAGACGACGCATGGTGACCTCCGTCCGATTCAACGCAACCGGGGCTGCCGAGGTTCTGTCGTCCGGAGGCCTACGCCTCCATGGCCTCCAGCATCCTGGCGGCCAGGCGCAGGAAGTCCGCGTCGGTGACGATGCCGAGCAGGTCGCCCTGCCCGTCCACAACGGGCAGGCACCCGTACTGCTTCTCGAGCATCACCCTGGCCGCCTCGGGCACGCGGAGCGTGGCCGGCACCGCGTAGGCGTCGTGCATCAGCTCCCGCACCGGGATCTGGCTGAACAGGCGACGCTCCTCCTGGGCGCTCACCTCGGCGAAAACCGAGAACGAAGCGGAGAGGATGTCGCGGTGCGTCACCAGGCCGACGAGCTTGCGCCCGCGCACCACCGGCAGGTGGCGGATGCGACCCCGTTCCATGCACGTGCGGGCGTCCGCCAGGGTGTCGTCTTCCGCGAGGGTGACCACCTCGCGGGTCATGAGATCGCCGACGGTGAGCCTGTGGGGCACGGCGGAAGTATAGCCACAACGGAGATCAGGGGACAGGGGAGAGGGGACAGGGGAGAGGGGACAGGGGACAGGGGAGAGGGATCAGCTGGTGGAGAATGAACTCTTGGCTGTTTTGTCCCCGAGGAAGATGCTTCTGTTGCCTTTTTCTTCTTTCGGTTTCTCCTCTCCTCTCTTCCCTGTCCCCTGACCCCTGCCCCCTCTCTCCCTGACGGGCTATACTTTCCGGTCCTGGCGTGGAAGCGGGAGCGGGTCCGCGCCGGTTCCATGGAATTGGGGGGCGTCATGGCAGCCATCGAGAGCACGTCTGAGTTCGTCGAGGGCATCTACCAGCGCATGCGCGCACGGCTGGATGCCGTCCGCAATCGCCTCGGGCGGCCGTTCACGCTCACCGAGAAGATCCTGTTCGGCCACCTGGACGACCCGGGCCGCGCCAAGCTGGATGCCGGCAAGGCCTACATCGAGCTGCGGCCCGACCGCGTCGCGATGCAGGACGCCACCGCCCAGATGGCGCTGCTGCAGTTCATGCTCGCTGGGATGGACCGCACGGCGGTGCCGACGACCGTGCACTGCGATCACCTGATCCGCGCCCGCTCGGGGGCCGAACCCGACGTGAACCGCGCCATCAAGGAGAACCGCGAGGTCTACGATTTCCTGGCGAGTTGCTCGGCCCGCTACGGCATCGGTTTCTGGAAACCCGGCTCGGGCATCATCCACCAGGTCGTGCTGGAGAACTACGCCTTCCCGGGCGGCATGATGATCGGAACGGATTCCCACACCCCGAACGCCGGCGGCCTGGGGATGTTCGCGGCCGGGGTCGGGGGCGCCGACGCGGTTGACGTGATGTCCGGTTTCCCCTGGGAGGTGCTGCAGCCGAAGCTTATCGGCGTCCGCCTCACCGGCAGGCTCGCGGGCTGGACCGCCCCCAAGGACGTGATCCTGAAGCTCCTCGACGTCCTGACCGTCAAGGGCGGGACCAATGCCGTGGTGGAGTTCTTCGGCCCCGGATGTGCCTCGATCTCGTGCACTGGCAAGGCCACGATCACCAACATGGGTGCGGAGCATGGCGCGACCACCTCGATCTTCCCTTACGACAAACACATGGAGACCTACCTGAAGGCCACGCGGCGCGGCGCGCTGGCCGACCTCGCCAACGCCAACCGCGAGTTGCTCGCGGCGGATCCCGAGGTGGAAGCCAGCCCTGAGAAGTACTTCGAGCGGGTCATCGAGATCGACCTCGACCGTCTGGAGCCGCACCTGGTGGGCCCGCACACGCCGGACCTGGCCCGCCCGCTCTCCAAGGTGCCTGCGGCGGTGAAGGAGAACGGCTACCCGGCGAAGATCTCCACGGCGCTGGTGGGGTCGTGCACCAACTCCTCCTACGAGGACATCACGCGGGCGGCAGCAGTGGCGCGCGAGGCACTCGCGGAGGGCGTGAAGGCGCGAGTCCCGCTGTTGATCACCCCTGGCTCCGAACAGGTCTACGCAACCATCGAGCGCGACGGGCTGCTTTCGGTGTTCCGCGATTTCGGCGCCACCGTCCTCGCCAACGCCTGCGGACCGTGCATCGGCCAGTGGCAGCGCGACGATTTCCCCAAGGGGACCCCGAACACGATCGTCAACTCGTTCAACCGCAACTTCCCGGCGCGCAACGATGGGAACCCCGCCACGCTCTCCTTCATCGCCTCCCCGGAGGTAGTGGTCGCGTACTCGGTGGCGGGCACGCTCGACATCAACCCGGTCGCCGACGAGATCCCCGTGAACGGGCACAAGGTGCGCCTCTCCCCCCCGCCGCCGGCGCCCGAAGTCCCCGAGAAGGGGTTCGTGTTCAAGGCGGAAGGGTACGTGGCGCCGCCCGAGAAGGCGGATTCTGTGAGCGTCCAGGTCAAGCCCGGTTCGGAGCGCCTGCAGCTGCTCGAGCCTTTCCCCGCCTGGGACGGCCAGGATTTCGTCGAGCTGCCGGTGATCCTCAAGGCGAAGGGGAAGTGCACCACCGATCACATCTCGCCCGCCGGGCCGTGGCTGAAGTTCAGGGGGCACCTCGACAACATTGCGAACAACCTTTTCACCGGCGCGGTGAACGCCTTCAGCGGCGAGGCCGGCAAGGTCAAGCACCCGCTGACCGGCGAGGTGATGGAGATCTCCAAAGTGGCCCGCGACCTCAAGGGGCGCGGCGTCGCCTGGGTCGCAGTGGGAGACGAGAACTACGGCGAGGGCTCCTCGCGCGAGCACGCCGCGATGGAGCCGCGCCACCTCGGCGGGGTCGCCGTGATCGCCCGCTCCTTCGCGCGCATCCACGAGACCAACCTCAAGAAGCAGGGGCTCCTCCCGCTCACCTTCGAGAACGCCGCCGACTACGACAAGGTGCGCGAGGGCGACAGGGTCAGCATTCTCGGCTTGAGGAACCTGGCCGCCGGCAAGCCTCTCAAGGTCGTCCTCCACCACGCGGACGGCGGCAAGGACGAGCTCTCCTGCCGCCACACCCTGAACGAGGAGCAGATTGGATGGTTTAGAGCCGGCTCTGCCCTTAACGTGCTGCGGAGGAAGAAATAGCGGTGGGTGTTGCCCCCGCCTGGGCCGAAAGGCGCCGGTCGAGCCAGCTCACGGCGAGCGCCACGGCTCCGGCCAGCAGGAATGCGGGAACCAGTTCGTAGATCACGCGGTCTGAGAGTCCCGAGGTGTTCCACGCAACGGTGACCACGAACCCGGTCACCATACCTGCAAGTGCCCCGCGCCGGGTGAGGAGGTCGGTCCAGAGGGAGAGCAGGAGCACCGGGCCAAACGCCGCGCCCATCCCCGACCAGGCGAACAGCACGAACCAGAAGACGACCCTCACCCCCTGGAGCGCAACCACGATCGCGGCGACGCCCAGCAGCAAGACCGCGGCCCGCCCGGCGAGCACGGACGCCCGGCCCGAGCGGGCGAAGCCAAGGACGCGCTCGCACAGGTCGCGGCTGACCGCCGAGGCGGCGACCAGCAGCTGGGAGGAGACGGTGGACATGATCGCGGAGAGGATCGCGGCGAGCATCAGGCCAGCGACGAACGGGTGGAGCAGCGAGCGCGCCAGGAGCGGGAATAGCTGCTCGGGGTCCCCGCCGGGTTTCATCAGATCGGGCATCAGTGTGCGCCCGGCGAGTCCCAGGAACCCCGCGCCGTAGAACACCAGCACGCCCCAGAGCATCGCGATCACCTGGCTCTGGCGAATCTTCTCGTCGCCCGAGGCGGCCATGTACCGGGTGATCACGTGGGGCTGGCCGGGGTAGCCGAGACCGATGCCGAGCAGGCCCGTCAGGAAGCCGAACAGGGCGAAGCCGGTACGGTTCCCCGTCACGGTGACCAGGGCCGGGTTCACGGCCGCCAGTGAGTCCAGCATCGCGGTGTAGCCCCCGACCTTCGCGAGCGCGGCGAGCGGCATCGCGACGAGGGCCAACACCATGATCATGCCCTGGAAGAAGTCGGTCCACGACACCGCCCGGAAGCCGCCCATGATCGTGTAGACCACGATGATCGCACCGCCCACCGCGATCCCCCGCCCGTACGAGACACCGAGGATCGCCTGCATCGCCTTGCCGGTGGCGGTCACCTGCGCCGCCACGTAGGTTCCCAGGGAGAGCAGGATGACGCTGACACTGACGAGCCGCACGAGGTGGAGCGGGTCGGAGAAGCGCGCCGCCAGCAGGTCGGGGAGCGTGAGCGACCCGGTGCGCGCCGCCTCCCGCCGCAGGC
>DATKMD010000100.1:0-19928 GCA_035542075.1 Thermoanaerobaculaceae bacterium | reverse complement strand
CCGACGATCCCGATCCGGGTGCGCTTGGCGGGGTTGCGGAGCCGGTCCACGATCGTCTGCCACTTCGCGAGGTCACGCTGCCCCCGCGGGAGGTTGAGCAGCTCGAGGAGGATCCCATCCAGGCCCTCCGCGGCCAGTCGCAGGGGGACGTCGTAGATCGTGTCCACCGTGCGGGCGGGGATCACCGCCCTCTCCTCGACGTTGCAGAACAGGGCGATCTTTCGACGCATCTCCTCGGGGAGATGTCGGTCCACGCGGCACACGAGGATGTCGGGCTGGATGCCGATGGAGAGCAGTTCCTTCACCGAGTGCTGGGTGGGTTTGGTCTTGAGCTCGTCGGTCGCGTTGAGGTAGGGGACGAGCGTCACGTGCACGTTGATGGCGTTCCCCCGGCCGGCGTCCTGGCGGAACTGGCGAATCGCCTCCAGGAAAGGCAACGACTCGATGTCCCCGACCGTGCCGCCGATCTCCACGATCACCACGTCGCAGTCCTCGGCGACGTCGCGGATGGCGGCCTTGATCTCGTCGGTGATGTGGGGGATGACCTGTACGGTAGAGCCCAGGAAATCGCCGCGGCGCTCCTTCTCGATGACCGACTGGTAGACGCGGCCGGTGGTGAGGTTGTTCTTGCGCGACGTCACAACGTTGGTGAAGCGCTCGTAGTGGCCGAGGTCGAGGTCGGTCTCCGCCCCGTCGTCGGTGACGTAGACCTCGCCGTGCTGAAACGGGGACATCGTCCCCGGGTCCACGTTGATGTAAGGGTCGCACTTCATCAACGTGACTTTGAGGGCGTGCGCCTCGAAGAGCGCCCCGATGGACGCAGCGGTGATCCCTTTGCCCAGGGAGGAAACCACACCGCCGGTCACGAAGACGTACTTCGTTGCCATCAAACACCGCCTTTCAACCGTGCCAGCGCCGCCTCCGCCGGTCCAACGTCAGCGGGCGTGTCCACGGCGATCGAGTCCGCCACCGCGGGCAACACGTGCAATGCCATTCCGTGGGCGAGCGCGCGCAGCTGTTCGAGACCCTCCGTGCGCTCGAGGTCCGTCTCCGGCCAGGACGCGAACGAGAGCAGCGCCTCCTTCTGGAACCCGTACAGTCCGATGTGGCGCCGGACGATGCCGCCGCCCGGATTTCGGGGGTAGGGGATCGCGGCCCGGGAGAAGTAGAGGGCGCGTCCCCCCAGATCGCAGACGACCTTCACAACGTTCGGGTTCTCCAGGTCCGCATCCGTGCCCGCCAGCGCCAGGGTCGCCATCGGTACCTCGGGGTGCGTCTTGAGGAAACCCGCGACCACCCGCAGGTTCTCGGGTGGCAGCGCCGGCTCGTCCCCCTGCACGTTGAGAACAACGTCGCCCGGGATGTCGCGCACCGCCTCCGCCACCCGGTCGGTTCCACTGCGGCAGCGACCCGTGAGGACTGGCCGGGCCCCAGCGTCGGCGGCTGCTTGCGCGATTCGCGTGTCGTCGGTCGCTACGATCACCTCGTCGAAGCAGCCGGCCTCGATGGCCCTCTGGACGACGTGGGCGACCATGGGCTGACCCGCCAACAGAGCGAGGGGTTTGCCGGGGAAACGAGTGGAGGAATAGCGCGCCGGAATCACGGCAAGGACGCGGTTCTTTTCCATCCTGTGGTGGCACTCTACGCCAGCGGCGGAAAGGTGTCAAACATCGCCCTCCGGCATTGGTAGACTGCGTTCGTGCGGGAAGGGTTTCGCCGGCAGCACCTCACCCTGGTCGCCCTCGGGGCCGCGGTCATGATCGCCGCCTACGCGGTGCATGGCTTCTGGAGGAGGGAACTGTCCCACCTGACCGGCCCGGCCGAGTGGATCTGGGTCACCGATGTCCTGACCCCGATCCACGCGCAGGCTGCCCTCTTCGTGGCCTCGCTTCGTCTGGAGGCCCCACCGCCGGCCGCGCTCCTCAAGATCTGCGGGGACCGGGAGTACGTCGTCTACGTCAATGGCACGCCCGCGGCGTGCGGGTGGAGCCGGCCGGGATTCCGCCTCGATCTCTACGATGTCGGCCACCTTCTCAAGCAGGGCGAGAACGTCCTCGCGGTGGAGGTGCGCTCCCCGACACCGGTCGGGGGCCTGCTTCTCGCGCTGGACGTGGACGGGGTGGGGCGCAACGTGCTGGTGAGCGGGCGCGCCTTCTCCGTGCGCTCCAGTTTCGCGCTCGGCGCGCGCGACCCCAGCGACAGACCGGTGCCCGTCAGCTGGGGGATGCCGCCGCGTTTCCCGTGGGGCTACCCACCTGCGCAGCCATACCCGCGCACGCTCGATGAGGCGGTGGTCGAGGATCCCGTCCGGGTTCTGGGGACGGAGGCGAGCCGGCTGCCCGATGGGGGCTGGGAGTTCGTCCTCCCGAAGCCGGTTCGTGGCTATCTCTGGCTCGAGTTCGGAGCGGACGGGATGGCGTTCGAAGCCGCCACGAGCTCGACGGACGCCCACGACGCGGAGACCGGACGCAATGACGCCATCGCTGTTGTCCGGGTGAAAGGGCAGCGCTGGTGGCTTGACCCTGAGCCGCAGCTGGTCGCGAGGGTCTACGTTTTCGGGCAGCAACAGCCGGTCTCGGTGGAGGTCTGGCCGGTCGGCGAGACGATCAGCTCAGCTGCTCCAGGAGTTGTGCAAGGGAACTACGGGCCCGTGCCACGTACTCGTTGGACGATTCGAACCCGCCCAGAATGAGAACGCGGCGGAAACAGTTGAGGGCCGCCTGGTTGTCTCGAAACTGGCGCCAGGCCAGGTGCCCCTTGAGCAGCCAGGTTGCGAGGTCGCGAGGCTCCTCGGCAAGCAGCCTGTCGCAGAAGTGATCGGCGAATCGCCAGCGGCGCTCGCCGAGGGCACGCGCGATTTGGGAGCGCAGGGCGGATACGAGGACATTGCGCTCCTGCGCTTGATTCTCCAACCCCACAACCTGGCGCAAGATCGCGGCGACCATGTTCGAACACCACTATAGCACCCCGTTTGTCAATTGGCAAGAGGACGAATGGGGTCCGCGGACCCAACGCAGCCAGCTGGATCAAGGGCGACCTCGACCCGGCTGCCCGCCCCGACTCGCTCCCACTGTGTTCAGGCGAGGGTGGCTCCCTCGGAGTCAAGCCTGGAACCGAGCCGAGGAGCCGGAAGGCGGCGGCGGAAAGTGAAATCAGGTCGCAGCTAAGGACCGGTTCAGTAGTCGCGGTCGACGAGGAAACCTGGTGCGACCGCGAGCGCGTCGAGCTCCGGCCCGGGCGGCAAACCGGCGAGCGCGGCAACCGCGCGGCGGCCGAACTCGCTCGCGACCTCGCGCGTTTCTTCCACAACACGGTGGCGTTGGAGAAGGCCGCGCAGCTGCTCCTCCGAGGTTCCGCGGAACTCCCCACTCGCGAGGATGTCCGCGACTGCGTTGCGGTCCTTGGCCTCGAGTCGCGGCAGGAGCAGAATGAACGGCAGTGTCAGCTTGCCCTCGCGGAGGTCGGAGAAAACCGGCTTGCCGAGCGTCTTCTGGGAGCCGGTGATGTCCAAGATGTCGTCGACGATCTGGAAGCACATCCCGATGTTCCGCCCGTACTCTTCAAGCGCCGGGCGGTAGCGCTCAAAGCCGCGCGCAAAGTACGTCGGCAGGGAGCACGCGACGGAAAACAGCTCGGCGGTCTTCCGGCGGGTGATCTCCAGGTACTGATCACGGGTCACCCTGCTCTCGCCCTGCAGCCCGAGCCCCAGGATCTCGCCCTCGGTCATCTGGGACGTCGCGCGGGAGAGCGCCTGCATTGCCGGGACCTCCTCGATCTCGAGGGCGAGCTCGATGGCCCGGATGTACAACCAGTCGCCGAGAAGAACGGTGAGCTGGTTGCCCCACCGGTGGTTGGCGGTAGCCCGGCCACGCCGCACCGTGGCACTGTCGATGATGTCGTCGTGAACGAGGGTGGCGGTGTGAATCATCTCCACGATTGCCCCGTAGCGGATGTCGTGATCGCCCTGGTAGTCGAGCAGCCTGGAGACCACGAGGAGAATCGCGGGGCGCAGACGCTTGCCTCCGGCCTCGAGAACGTAGCTCCCGGCTTCGCGAACAGGCCCGGGACCTTCGGCCAGCTGCTTCGCGATGAAACGCTCCACCAGCTCGAGGCGCGGACGGATAGCCTCGAAGCTCGCACCCAGGGGTGCGGCCTGCGCACTGGGGATGAAATCGAACGCTCTCAGGGCTCTGGCCTCCTGCTGCTGCGCGCGTCGGTGCCCATCCTAGCCGGAACCGAGTCCGGTGTCATCACTGTTCCGGCTGGCAGGGGGTGGAGCCCGGGAGGGCGGGCCGGAAGAACGCCGCCGGCGGTTCCGCGGCCGTCTTCCAGTGGGCGAAGTTGAACCTGTTGCTGTTGCCGGCCTCGTCGCGCACGGTCACCGACGCTGGCATGCCCTCGGCGTCGAGTGTAACCGTGATCTCGACCAGCTCCGGGCTCGGCGCGAGGGGGATCAGACGAAGGCTCGCCCCCCGCGACTCGACGGAGAAGGCGCGCCGGGCGGCCGCCGGGTCGAGAACTGCGGCGAGAGGCAGGCGGCCCCACGAGCCCGTGTCGAGGCGCACCGCGTCGCAGGAGCCCGCGGCGGGGTCAACGAGACGACCGATGCTACCGTCGCTTGCAAACACCCTGGGGCTGCCGGAGGTGTAGTCGAAACGCAACCTTCCGGGAGGCACGAGGGTGAGGTGACCGCTCTCGGTTGTGCCCTGCGTGAAACCTTCGGGTGTGTAGACCTGCTCGAACGCGGCCCCCCAGGCCTTTGCCGCGCGTAGTGCCGCGGCAAGCCGGTCGAGGCCGTCCGTTTCGGGAGGTGCGAGAAGGGCCAGGATCAGCAGGGTGGTGAACATTGGCGCCTCAGTGTCGGAAGTGCCGCCGCCCGGTGAAGACCATCGCTAGGCCGAGGCGGTTGGCGGCGCCGATCACATCGGCGTCTCGCAGCGAACCCCCCGGCTGAGCGACGGCGGTCACGCCCGCAGCGGCAAGCGTCTCCACGCCGTCGGGGAACGGGAAGAAGGCGTCGCTGCCCGCCGCACTCCCGGCCAGCGAGAGCCCCGCCGCGCGGGCCTTTTCGACCGCGATCCGGCAGGAGTCCACGCGGCTGGGCTGGCCGCCGCCGATCCCGAGGGTTGCGGTGGCGCTTGCCGCCACCACCGCGTTGGACGGAGCGTGCTTCGCGACCCGCCACGCGAGCCGCAGGGCGGCCGACTCGTCCGCCGTCGGCGCACGGTCCGTCACGGGCCGCCACTCTTCATCCCAACCCTCGTCGGGTGTCTGCACCAACAGGCCGCCGTCGATCACGCGCAGGCGGGGCCGCGCGCCAGCGGGCGGTGGGGCGAGGAGAACCCGCAGGTTCTTCTTCCCAGCGAAGACCTTCCGCGCCCCTTCGCTGACCTCGGGAGCCACGACAACCTCGGCAAAGAGCTCGGCGATGCGGGCTGCGGCCTCCTCGTCGATCGGCTGCGAGGACGCGATGACCCCGCCGAAGGCTGAGATGGGATCGCACGCCAGCGCGCGCACGTAGGCAGTGGCGGCGGTCTCGCCGAGTCCGGCCCCACACGGACCGCCGTGCTTGATGATCGCGACCCCCGGCGCGGGCAGGTCATGCGCCAGGCGCCAGGCGGCGTCGGCGTCCATGAGGTTGTTGAAGGAGAGCTCCTTTCCCTGGAGTTGCGTGAAGGCTGCAAGGCCCCGGGGGTCGCGCGGACGGGCAAACACCGCGTGCTGGTGGGGGTTCTCGCCGTACCGAAGCGGGAGCTCCTCGGCCTCGAGCCAGGGGGCCACACCCTCGAGCAGAAGGCTCGGCTCGAGGCCGAGGTGGAGGGGCAGCATCCCCGCGATGGCGGTGTCGTAGGCGGCCGTGTGCCGGAAGGCCTTGACGGCGAGGCGGCGCCTGAACTGCTCGTCCGGTCCGCCGGCACGCAACGCTTCGAGCACGGATCCGTAGTCGTCTGGATCGACGATCACGGTGACGTGGCGGTGGTTCTTGGCCGCCGCCCGCACCAGAGACGGGCCGCCGATGTCGATGTTCTCGATCACCTCGTGCGGCTGCACCGACGGCCGCGATGCGGTGGCCGCGAACGGGTAGAGGTTGACGGCCACCAGCGAGATCGGCGTCAGGCCCCAGTCGTCCAGGACGGCACGATGCCCCGCGTCGTCGAGGTCGGCGAGGATTGCGGCGAACACGCGCGGGTGCAGCGTCTTCACCCGGCCATCGAGGACCTCGGGCGTGCCCGTCATCTCGCTGACCTCGAGCACGGGCACCCCGAGGGAGCGGATCGCCCGCGCGGTGCCGCCGGTGGACACGATCTCGAAACCCAGCCCGGAGAGGCCGCGCACGAGAATTTCGAGTCCGCGCTTATCGGAGACCGAGACGAGTGAAAGGCGCTTCACGGGGCTGCGGCACTCCTTTCCAGACGAGGACGGTTTCCGGCGGTGCGGGGATCGCCGGCACCAGGCCGCCGGCGTGGAGCCAGATCCACGACACGAGATTCGCGAAATCGGTCGCGGCGTGGTTGAGGAACAGCGATGCGGCTCCGAAGCTCGAGGAACGGTCGTCCAGCTTTCGCCAGGAAGAGGGCCCCCCCAGCCTGTCGAGGTCCTCGCGGACGTAGCTGGCGAGGTCCGCTACCTGGCGCTGCCGGGCCGCCAGCATCGGGGTGAGGCCCGCCGCGGACCCCGAGACCACCCGGCCCTCCAGGCCGTAGAAGACCAGCGGTACGCGCGGCGCCGCAGTCGGCACGTAGGACGCGAACGCTTGCGCGTAACGATCGTTGGAGCCGGCGGTCAGGAACGGCGCATCGAGATCCGCGGAGAGGTGGGCGAGCGCTCCGAGACCCGCGACCACCTCGGCGAAAGGAGCGCGGTTGCGGATGGCCTGTGCCAGTCGCTCGCACTGGTTCTGGATCGCCCTCTCGAGGCCTTGCTGACCCCCGGGCTGGTGGAACGATCGCGGCCACCGGGCCGCCTCCGCAGCCCCGTCCGCGAAATCGCGCTCATGGCGCACGACCTGGCGTGCGAGATCGGGGGGGAGCCACGGCAGTGCCCGCCATCCCACCTCGCGGTCGAGCGCGGGGGGATGGGCGAAGCACGTCGCGGCGACCAGGGGCAGGATCACCGAAAGCACAGGAGGATTCTACGGTCCCTCGCTGCCTTTCGCCAGCGGTGCTACGCTGACGCACACCCGGAGGCGGAGATGGCGAAGGTGCTCGCGAGCAGGGGGCTGGGCCGCGGCAAGATCTCTGTTGTGGTCGGTGACCTCACGGAGGAGAGCACGGACGCAATCGTCAACGCGGCCAACAGCTCGCTGGCGCACGGCGGCGGAGTGGCCGGTGCCATCGTTCGAAGGGGTGGCGAGGAGATCCAGCGGGAGTCGCTCGCGAAGGCGCCCGTGCCGGTCGGGGGCGCGGTCGTGACGGGTGCGGGCAGGCTCTCCAGCCGGTGGGTGATCCACGCCGTCGGTCCCGTCTGGGGCGAGGGTGACGAAGAGCCCAAGCTCCGGCGGGCGGTCGCGAGCGCGCTGGCCAGGGCGGACGAACTTGGCCTCGCGTCCCTCGCGATGCCGGCGATTTCGACCGGCATCTTCGGGTACCCGAAGGCGGAGGGGTGCCGCGCGATCGTCGAGGAGGTTGCCGGCCACTTGCTCCAGGCGACCGGCTCCGTCACCGATGTCAGGCTCGTGAGCATCGACGAGGAGACGGCGTTGCACTTCCTGGCGGCACTCAACCACGTGTGATACGATGCCGCCGCGCCCGCTCCGGGCGCTATTCCATGCGGGGGTCGTCATGGCAGATCTGGTGGCGTTGTGGAACACCCCGAAAGAACCGCTCGACTGTCTCTACCTCGCCACGGCGGAGGGCAGGCAGCCGCTGGAAGGGCTGGTCCTGCCCGGAAGCAACAACAAGACGGTGAGCCGCGCCGTGACCGAGTTGGGCGTCCGCGGCGTTGAGGGCGAAGTCCTCGTCACCGCGAGCCCGAGCCGGGACTTCCGACGCATCGCCTGCTTCGGAATCGGCAAGACCGAGGATTTCACGGTTCACTCCCTGCGAAGGATGCTGCGGCGGGTCCTCGAGCAGGCCGGCCGAAACCGCGAGTACCAGATCGCGGTCGCGCTGCCGGTTTCGCCACGCGACCTGGAGCCGAATGAGGCACGCGCGGTGGCGCTGGTGGAGCTGGCCCTGGCCGACTACCGCTTCGACCGCTTCCGCTCAAAGCCCGACGAGTCCACCAAGGTCGACGGGGTGCACGTTGTCCCGCTCAAGGGCGAGGGGGAGAAGGAGCTCGACGCAAGGCTGGTTCACGCGCACCGGGTCGACTCCCTGATTCGCCTCGCGCGCGACTTTGGCAATCGTCCCGGCAACGACCTCACGCCCGAGACGTTCGCCAGCGAAGTGGGCGCGATGTTCGCGCGTTCGCCGGTTCGGGCGACGGTGATGGGCCGAAAGGAACTGGAGAAGGACGGGCTGCGCGGGATACTCGCGGTCGGGCAGGGCTCGGTGCAGGAGCCGCGGCTCGTACGCCTGGAGTACCGCGCGAAGAAGCCGCGCGCCGCGGTCGTCCTCGTCGGCAAGGGAGTGACCTTCGACGCGGGTGGCATCTCCCTCAAGCCCGCTGCGGACATGGCCGAGATGAAGCACGACATGGCCGGTGCGGCCGCCGTCGTGGCCGCCATGCGGGCGGTGGCCGAGGACGAGCCGCCGCTGAAGGTCGTCGGACTCGTGCCGCTGGTGGAGAACCTCCCCTCTGGAAGCGCCCTCAAGCCCGGCGACATCCTCAAGATGGCCAACGGCACGACGGTGGAGGTCGACAACACCGATGCCGAGGGTCGGCTCCTCCTCGCCGACGCGATGGCGTACGCGGCGCACTTCCATCCCGATGTCCTGGTGGACCTCGCGACGCTCACGGGCGCCTGCAAGGTCGCGCTCGGTTCCGAGCTGGCGGGGATGTTCGCCAACGACGACGAGCTCGCGGGACAACTGGAGCGCCTCGGACGCCACACCGGAGACCGCGTGTGGCGCCTCCCGCTGTTGCCCGAGTACCGCGACCTGCTGCGCAGCGAGTGGGCCGACATCAAGAACGTCGGGGGACGGTGGGGCTCGCTGCCGGCGTCCGCGTCCTTCCTCGCCCGTTTCGTTCCCGAGAAGGTGCGCTGGGCGCACCTCGACATCGCCGGGGTCGCCGACGTCTCCAAGAGCCACAACGGGCTTCCGCCGGGCGCGACAGGGTTCGGGGTCCGACTGCTGCTGGCATTGCTCGAGGAGCTGGCTGCAAAGGGATGACGACCTACCTGGTGAGGCCGGCCAGGCCCGCCGACCTGAAGGCGGTGCGGGAGCTGACGCGCCGGGTGCGCCGGGAGTTCCACCTCGCGGTGCGGACCCAGGAACAACCGGGGTCCGGCCGAGCCGCCGAGCTGCTCTGGGTCGTGGAGGCCGGTCGGGGCGAAATCGTCGGCTGCTGCGGGGTACGCGAGGGGGAGAGCGGCGTCTGGCAGATGCACGCCCTCTACCTGGCGCCGGCGTGGCGCGGGTTCGGTCTCGGCCGTTCTCTGGTCGAGCAGGCGATCCGCGCGTTGCAGCAGTCGGCCGCGCTGCGGCTCGAGTGCACGGTTCCGGTCGAGATGCCCGAGGCGCTTTCGTTGCTGAAACGGCTCGGCTTTGCCGAGAACGCCCCGAGCGAGAGGACGGCCTCCCTCCGTCTGTTCAAGTCGCTCGGCCGCGTCAGCTAGGGGCTCTCCGTGTGCATCCTCCTTGCCATCAGACGTCCCGCCGGCGAAGGAGAGTTGTGGGTCGCGGCCAACCGCGACGAGCGCCTGGACCGTCCGTGGCAGCCGCCACAGCTCCTGGTTCCGGACCCACCGGTTTTCGGGGGACGCGATCTGGTCGGTGGGGGAAGCTGGCTCGCGGTCAACCTCCGCGCCGGGTTCGTCGTTGGCGTCACGAATGCGCGCCTCGGGATCCCACCCGCAGAGCGATCCAGGGGCCGCCTCGTCGTTGACCTCGCCGCCGAGCAGTCACTGGCCGATGCAGGGGCGTTGCTCTCCGAGCTTGACCTGTCCCGCTACGGGCCGTTCGACCTCATGCTCGCGGATGCACGTGAGTGCTGGCTGGCGACCAACTCACCCGAGGCGAGCATCGAGGCCCGACGGGAGAGCGTCGTGGCGGTCGGGAACGACCCTCTCGCGGAGCCGGGCGAGCGGGTCATGGACGCGGCACGGCGAGGCCGGCTCCTGGCGGGGCTCCCGGAAGGGGAGCTCGCGAGCTCCCTGGCGACGTTGCTGGCGGACCATGAGGGAGCCGACCCGCTCTGCAGGCACGGAGACGGCTACGGCACCGTCTGCTCCACGATCCTCGTTCTGCGTGGCACGACGCTCGCTGACTACCGCTTTGCCCCAGGTCCACCATGCACCACGCCGTTCGCAACGCTGCTTTCACCGAGTGAACGTGCGCCGGATGCCTAGGTTTCGGTCGTTGCCCTGACCCCCGATCCCTGACCCCTGTCCTCTTTACTCGTACCTCAGCGCCTCGATCGGGTCCAGCCGGGCTGCCTTTGCCGCGGGGTAGAGGCCGAAGAACACGCCGATTGCGCCCGCGAACAGGAACGCGACGAGCACGACCTGCGGCTGGACAAGCGTCGGCCACCCTCCGAATCGCGCGATGAAGCGCGCGACGAAGACTCCGACGCCGATCCCCACCGCCCCCCCGAGGCCTGAAATGAGGGATGACTCGATCAGGAACTGGGTGCGGATGTCGGAGCGCCGAGCACCCATCGCCCGGCGCACGCCGATCTCCCGGGTCCGCTCCGTGACCGACACGAGCATGATGTTCATGATCCCGATCCCGCCCACCAGCAGGGAGACCGAGGCGATCGCCCCGAGCAGCACGGTGAGAACGCCGCTCATCTGGGTCGCCGTGTTCGCGATGTCCTGTTGCGAGCGGACCTCGAAATCATCGTCCTGGTCCTTCCCCAGACGGTGGCGCTGGCGGAGCAGAGCCCTGATCTCCTCCGTCGCCTGGCCGATCTTGTCGGGCGAGACCGCGGATACGATGATGTTTCCGATGTAGGTGACGCCCATCAGCCGCTTCTGGGCGGTGGTGTAGGGGACGCAGACGAGGTCGTCCTGATCCTGCCCCATCGCGCTGCCGCCCTTCTTGTCCAGGACGCCGAGGACCCGGAATGGGACGCCTTTGACGCGGATGATCTGCCCGATTGGGTTGGCGTCGCCGAACAGGTTGTCGCCGACGGTCTGACCCAGCACGGCGACCTTGGTGGAAGCCTTGACGTCCTCCTCGGTGAAGAACGACCCCCTGGCGACCGCCCACGCTCGGATCGTCGGATAGTTTGGGCCCGTGCCCTGGATCGAGGTGGCCCAGTTCTGGTCGCCGTACACGATCTGGGCGCCGGTCCGGACACCGGGGTCCGCGACCGCGACCGACGGGCACTCGCGAACGATGGCCGCGGAATCGTCCGCCGTGAGGTTCTGCACCGAGCCGGCGCCGCCGTGGACACCGCCGCGGGCGTGCGACCCGGAGTGGATGAGCAGGAAGTTGGTACCGAGCGCCCCGATCTGGCTCTGGATCGCGGCGGAGGCGCCCTGGCCGATGGCGACCATCGCGACCACGCACCCGACGCCGATGATCACGCCGAGCATCGTGAGGACGGTCCTCATCGGATTGCGTCGGAGCGCCACCATGGCCACACGGTAGATCTCGAAGACGTTGAACATGCCCGCTCCCTAGCGCCGGGGGCCGCGCGCCATGCCGGCCAACCCGCCGATGTCCTGCCCCTGCGAGGTCGCGAGGCCGATCACGATCTTCTCGCCCTCCGCCAGTTCTCCCTTCCGGACCTCGACGTACTGGCCGTCCGTCAGCCCCGGAACGAAATCCACCGCATCGAGCGTCCCTCCCGTCCTCGTGGGCGGAAGGTAGACACGAGCCGTGCGGCCGCGCTCCGGCGGTTTCTGCGCGCCGGGCTGGCGGGCGCCACCCTGACCGCCGGGACTGCCCTTGGCCCGGTCCTGGCTCCCGTTCATGCCGAGCAACTCGGGGCGGAAACGCAGCGCCGAAGCGGGCACGCGCAGCGCGTCCTCGGCCTTGGCAACCTGTATCCGGACGTCTGCGGTCATGCCCGGCAGCAGCTTCAAGTCCCTGTTCTCGACCTCCACGATCACGGGGTAGGTCACGACGTTGTTGGTGATCTGGGGGGAGAGGCGGATTTGCGACACCTTGCCGGCGAACTCCCGTTCCGGGTACGCGTCCACCGAGAACCGGACCGTCTGCCCCTCCTGAACCTGGCCGATGTCCGCCTCGTCAACCTGGCAGGTGAGCTGCATCCGCGTGAGGTCCTCCGCGATCGTGAAGAGCGTGGGCGCCTGGAAGGAGGCCGCCACCGTCTGGCCAACGTCGTAGTCGCGCGACACCACGACGCCGTCGATAGGTGCGGTGATCACGGAGTAGCGCAGGTTGGTCTCTGCCTTGGCGAGCGTGGCCTCGAGCTGGGTCACCTGCGCGGTGGCCTGGTCGAAGACGGCCTTGGCCGACTGGAGCTCATCCTCCGAGACCAGTTTGGCCTCGAAGAGGGCCTTCTGCCGCTTCAGCTTGATCTCCGCGTCGAGCGCCGCGACCCGCGCCCTCTCGAGCTGCGCCTTGGTTTCGTTGACGGTGGCCTGGAACGGGGTCGGGTCGAGCGTCGCAAGCAGCTGTCCCTTCCGCACCCGATCGTTGAAGTCCGCGTGGAGGGTCGCAATGATCCCGGACACCTGGGAGCCGACCTTCACGGTCGTCACCGCGGTCAGCGTCCCGGTCGTGGCGACGCTCTGGATCACCGTGCCGCGGTCCACGAACGCGGTCAGAAAACCGGAAGTCTTCTTCTCGCTCCTGCTCAGGAGGGCCCATGCGGCGCCGGCAACGGCTGCGACCGCAACGCCCGTAACGATGATCTTGCCCCTCTTGCTCACACGTCCTCCTCGTCGGAACGCCACGGCTGGTCGCGGGCGGGAGGCGGCATCCGGACTGATACGGTAATCGGCCCCTGATCGACGCGCCCCGCGGCGTCAGGGCGGAGCGGGGAAGCGACCGCCGGCGGTAAGGATACCGCGAATTCGCTCCACGAGTTTGAGGAAGCGCTCGGCAGGAGGCGGAGAGCCGAAGCGGTACGCGAGCACGGCGTGACTGCGACCGCCCTCGAGCACCTCGAGCTGCACCGTGTAGGCGGCGCCGGCGCCGCTCGCCTGGTTGAGAGCCTCGGCAAACTCGCGGAAGCGGCACGCGGCAAGTGCCGCGCGGACGTTCTCCACGCCCTCCGTCCCGATCGTCCACTGTTGCTCGACGGGCTCCGGCGTCGCCAACCGCCAACTGTGGTGCACGACGGCACCGTCGGCGGCGAGCTCGAACCGCTCCTCGCCGGGATTCCCACCGCCCTCCGTGAAGAGGAGGCTCAGGGCGAACTCGGCGGGCGGAGGCTCACCCGCGAGCACCAGGAGCAGGAGCAATGTCAGCATGAAGGCTCGGCGCAAGGCTACCACATAGGCCGCCTGTGTAGAATCGCGGCGTGCAGCGTCCTGCGTGGTGGTTCTGGCTGGGTCTCGGGGTCGTTGCCCTCAGCATGGCGCTGGCGGTTGTCAAGGTGGAGGTGGCGGCTCAGAACCTCACCCCGCTTTGCTGGACAGGGTTCATCCTGGCGGTGGACGGCTTGCTTGCCCGCCAGGGCAGGTCGTGGCTCCGGGGCTCAGCGAGAGAGCTGCTGATGATGGCGGCGATCTCGGTACCGTCGTGGCTGCTGTTCGAGTTCTACGACCGGCCGCGGTTCTGGTCGCCGTCCGGCCCCGAGTTGTGGTGGCAGTACTCCGGCCTGCCGCCCTGGCCCTGGCGCGGCTTCGGGTACGTCTGGTCGTTCGCAACCATCACGCCGGCGATTCTGCTGCTGGCCGAGCTCCTCGAGCCCGCGACTGCGCGAGCGGTGGGGCGCGGGAAGGGTGGTGAGGTGCCGCGCGAGCTGGACGCCGGCCTGATCTGCTTCGGAGCCATCCTCGCCGCCATCCCCGTGCTCTGGCCGTCGTGGTACTTCGCGGCCGATGTCTGGCTGGCCTGGCCGCTTCTCCTCGACCCGCTCAATCACCTGCTGGGCAGGCCCTCGGTGCTTGGGGATCTCGAGGCCGGCCGCCGGTCGCGCCCGGTCGCACTTCTCGCCAGCGGGTTGGCCTGCGGCGTGCTCTGGGAGAGCTGGAACTGGCTCGCGAGCGCCCGCTGGCGGTACACGGTCCCGTTCCTGGGCGAGGTGAAGCTCTACGAGATGCCGGTGCTCGGCTTCCTGGGCTTCGCGCCGTTCGGCCTCGCGGTCTTCGCGCTCTACCAGTTCCTGCGCGGTCTGCTGGGCGGGTCGCGCCGCCCCTAGGCCTTGGGCGCGACGTGAAGCTGCAGGACCGCGATCGTGAAGAGAAGCATCGCGATTGCCCCGCGCCAGAACGTCGTTCCCGGCTTGCCGATCACGACGTTCCCGGTCAGCGACGCATAGATCCCCACCAGGAAGCAGAGCGCGGCCACGACGATCAGCCCGATGGCAAGTTGACGCATCGTCCCCTCCCTGTTCGCGTCAGATTCTTTGCGAGAGTCTAGCAGATTGCGCGAGCTGTCCGTGCCCTCCGCCCGGTCGCGCCCGCCTCAGATCGGAAGGTCGAAGAGCGCTCGGGAGAGCGCTTCCGGATCCTCGATCGGCAACAGGCACACCCCGCCCTCGCACAGGTACGCGCGGGCACGCCCATCCCCGACGGCCTCGCGCCCGGCGAACAGCGGCACCTCCCGGACGAGCTCTGCCGACACCGGCACCGAGGGCGAGAGGGCGAGGGCGCACCCCGGGGGCTTGTCCCGTCGGGCCACCGTGAGCATTTTCCGTGTTGAGTCCCACCTCGGGTCGCCCACCACCACCAGGGTGACGGGAGGCCTGGATGCGGCCTCGAACGCCTGGAGCAGCGTGGTCGTCATCGCGGGGATGCGCGCCACCACCGCCGCTTCGGCCCTGAGCGCGCGCTCGGCTGTGGCCCGCAGGCCTTCGTCCCCGGTCACGGCGGCGAGCCGCACCAGCGTCGCCGCCATCTCGCCGGCCGGGGATGGCGTCGCCCCGTCGGTGGGGTTGCGCGGGCGCATGATCAGTGCGGGGCCGTCGTCCGGCGTGTCGTACAGCACTCCGGAGGCGCCTTGATAGTGCGGCAGGCGGCGGGCGATGAGCCCTTTCGCGGCGGCCAGCCACCGGAGGTCCCCGTCCGCCTCGTAAAGCTGGAGAAGGCCGGCGCCGACCCACGCCAGGTCCTCGAGGGTCTCGACTCCGGAGATGACGCCCTCGCGCCACGAGCGGACCATCCGGCCGTCGGGCCGAACCTGGTCGAGCAGGAACGTTGCGGCCTGGCGAGCGGCGTCCAGGTACCGGGACTCGGGGAGAGCCGCCCCGAGCCAGGCGAGCGACGCCACGGCCATTCCGTTCCAACCGGCGAGGCGCTTGTCGTCGGTCGCCGGGTGGGAGCGACGGGCGCGCGCCGTGAGCAGCAGCTTGCGAGCCTCGGCGAGGCCCTCGGCGGCGGCCGGAGGATCGAGGCCGAGTTCGGCGGCGACCTCGGCGAACGGGCGCGCCGGGCGCAGGACGCTGGCCGCGCCCTCGAAGTTACCCTTCTGGCCCAGAGCGAAGTAGGCGATCGTGAGCGCCGCCAGCTCGGCGGGCAGCGCCTCCCGGACCTGGTCGAGGGTCCACGTGAAGAACAGCCCCTCGTGCCCCTCGCTGTCGGCGTCGGTGGAGGAGAAGAACGCCCCCTCCGGTCCCCGCATCTCGCGCAGCAGGTAGTCGGCCGTCGCGCGCGCGACCTCGACCCACTCGTCCCGCCCGAAGGCCACGCCCGCCTGCCCGTAGGCGAGGGCGAGGAGGGCGTTGTCGTAGAGCATCTTCTCGAAGTGGGGCACGAGCCAGTCCCTGTCCACCGAGTACCGGTGGAACCCGCCACCTAGCCAGTCGTACATCCCGCCCGCAGCCATGGAGTCGAGCGTCCTGGTGAGCATCGAGCGTGCCTTGTCGTTCTTCCTGGCGCGATTCAGGAGGAAGAAGAGGCGCGAGGGGCTGGGAAACTTGGGCACGCGCCCGAATCCCCCCTGGAGCTCGTCGTGTTCCGCGGCGAGCGCCGCGACCGCCGCCCGACTCACCCATTCGAGGTCCATGTCCGCGGCGCCGTCCCGATTCGAGATCTCCGCCAGGTGCGCGGTCACGCTGGTGGCGTTGCCCTCGAGCTCCTGCCTCCGGCGCTGCCAGGCGTCGGACACCGCACCGAGGACGTCGCGAAACGAGGGCATCCCCCAACGCGCCTCGGGAGGGAAGTACGTTCCCCCGAAGAAGGGCTCGAGGTCCGGGGTGAGGAAGACCGACAGTGGCCAGCCGCCGGAACCGGTCATCGCCTGTACCGCCGACAGGTACACGAGGTCGAGGTCCGGCCGCTCCTCGCGGTCCACCTTGATCGGAACGAAGTGCGCGTTCAGCAGGGCGGCCGTGGTCGCGTCCTCGAACGACTCGCGCTCCATCACGTGGCACCAGTGGCAGGCTGCGTAGCCGATCGAGAGGAAGATCGGCTTGTCCTCGTCTTTGGCGCGGGCGAGCGCCTCCTCCCTCCAGGGGTACCAGTCCACCGGGTTGTGCGCATGCTGCCGCAGGTAGGGGCTGGGCTCGTCGGCGAGTCGGTTACTGCCGGGGGACGTACTCAGGGCGGCCTCCGCGTGCGCGGCCGACAGATGTTCCTCCGTCACCGTCTTCCGATCGCCGGTGGAACAGGCGCGCACTTCTCCAACCAGGGCTCGTTCGGGCGAATTCCGGATTCGGTTGCGTCACGGCGTGCCCGGAGCGATCACCCGCGCGTCAATCCTGTCGTACCAATCGATGGAGCCAGGCAGGACGATTGAAGCCTTGCCCTCCTCGCCGCGCGCAATCGGGTCGAACGGGTGGCCGCGCACGCTCTGCACGAGATCCCCCTGGCGGAACCCCCCGACCCAGAACCACACGTCGAGGGGCCCGAGGTCGCGACCGCAATGGTTCTCGAGTCTGATGTCGACGAGGATCTGGCCGAGCGTGCCGGGGAGAACTCCGGCGGAATACGTCAGGAGAACGCACTCGTCCACGCGTGGCGCCCGGGAAGCCCGGGGACGCGCGGTGGGCTCCCGTTCGGGGGTCGGCGAGGGCGTTGGCTCGGGCGCCCACGGCACGATGACGGTGCTGTGCCGCTCCTCCAGCGGCTCCGGGATCGGGGTCGAGGCCGGGGCGGGTGCGGCCGGTCGCGCGGTCTCAGCAGGCGTGGGCCTGGCCATCGGGGCCTCGGGAACCGGCCGCCATCGCTGGCGTCCGACCCACAGCGCCACGATCGCGAGTACCACGATTGCAACGGCCAGCCGCAGTCGGCCCCTCACTGTGTCCTCTCTGCAATTCGTTCCTGCGACCCTGACCCCTGACCCCTGACCCCTGTCTCTTCAATCCACCCAGTCGGCAAGGAACACGTTGGTCTGGTGCGGCGCCGAGTCGAAGCGGTTGGAACAAAAGACAAACGTCTTTGCGTCGGGTGCCCACATCGGGAAGCCGTCGAACTGCTCGTAGTAGGTGACGCGCTCGAGGCCGCTGCCGTCGAGGTTGATCAGGTAGAGGTCGAAGTTGCGGCGGGCGGGGTCATCCATGTTCGAGCAGAAGATGACCCCCTTGCCGGACGGGTGAAAGAACGGGGCAAAGTTGGCCGCGCCGTTGTCGGTGAGGCGGTGAACGTCGGTCCCGTCGGCGTTGGCAACATAGATGTCGAGGGCGAAGGGCTTGACGAGTCCCTGGGCGAGGAGGGCGTTGTACTCATCCAGCTCCGGACCCGGCTTCGGTCGGGAGGCCCGCCAGACGAGTTTGCTCCCGTCCGGGGAGAAGAACGCGCCCCCGTCATAGCCGACCTCGTTGGTGATGCGCCTGACATCGCTGCCGTCCAGTCTCATCGTGTAGAGGTCCAGATCCCCGTCGCGCACCGATGTGAACACGATGCGGTCGCCGCGCGGCGAGATCGTCGCCTCGGCGTCGTAGCCCAGTGTGTCGGTCAGGCGGTGCGGGGTCGGGTCGTCCAGCGAGGCCGCGAAGATGTCGTAGGTCGGGTAGACGGCCCACACGTACCCGTGCGACATGTCCGGGGGCGGGGGGCAGGCCGGGCCTCCCAGGTGGGTCGAGGCATACAGATAGCGCCTGCCATCGGGGAAGAAGTAGCTGCAGGTGCAGCGCCCGAGACCGGTCGAGAGCAGGCGGATGTCATGCCCCTGGAGATCCATGGTGAAGATCTGGTCGCACTCGTACGGCGCACGCGTGGACTGGAAGCTCAACCTCGTGCCGTCGAACGAGAAGTAGGCCTCGGCGTTCTGCACACCGTCGGTGAGCTGGCGCAGGTTCGCGAGGTGACGCTCCCGCGGGTCGGAAGGGCGGCTGATCGGGAAGCGCGACGGCGCCTCCCCGGCGTGAACGGCCGTCGGGGGCGTGGTTTCGCGGCACGCGAGGGCGGTTGCGGCGCACAGCAGCAGGGTCCAGGTCTTCATTGCGTCCTCCCGAGAGGGAAACGCGATCGCTTTCTCAATAATCCTGTTAAGTGCCTACGGTCAGGCTAGCATGCAAAGGTGGGCGATCGGGTGGCCGCGATTGTGTCAGCCGGCCACGATTCTTTTGACAGCCCGGGCGCTTGGGCCTAAAGTTGAATGAGGGCAGCGAGTTTCGGGCAAGCGACAGGGGGAGCACGGCATGCACATCAACGACATCCTGAAGGCGGCATCGGAGCGGAAGGCCTCGGACGTCCACCTCAAGGTGGGCTCGCACCCGCTCATCCGCGTGGACGGCACGCTCGTGCCGCTCATCGAGTTCAAGCGCATGATGCAGGAGGACACCATCGCGATGGCGTTCTCGATGATGTCCACCCAGCAGAAGGAGAAGTTCAAGCAGTTCCTCGAGATCGACATCGCCTACTCGGTGCCGGGGCTGGGCCGCTTCCGCTGCAACATCTTCCAGCAGCGGGGCTCGGTCGGCCTGGTCCTGCGGCTGATCCCCGCCCGCATTCTCTCGGTCCACGAGCTGCTACTTCCCCCTGTGCTCGAGCGAATCGCCGAGGAGGACCGCGGCCTCGTTCTGGTGACCGGCACGACGGGATCAGGCAAGTCCACGACCCTGGCCGCCATGATCGACCACGTCAACAACATCCGGAACTGCCACATCGTGACGATCGAGGACCCGATCGAGTTCCTCCACCGCGACAAGAAGGCGATCATCAACCAGCGCGAGGTCGAGGTCGACACGCGGAGCTTCTCGGTCGCCCTGCGCTCGGGTCTGCGTCAGGACCCGGACGTGATCCTGGTCGGCGAGATGCGCGACTACGAGACCATCGAGACGGCGCTGCTGGCCGCCGAGACCGGTCACCTCGTGCTCTCCACCCTGCACACCCTGGACGCCACCGAGACCGTCAACCGCATCATTGCGGTGTTCCCACCCCACCAGCAGAAACAGATCCGGATTCAGCTCGCGGCGGTGCTCAAGTCGATCATCTCGATGCGGCTGCTGCCGCGCGCGGACGGGCTTGGGCGCGTGCCGGCGGTCGAGGTCCTGGTCTCCACCGCCTACATCCGGGAATGCATCGAGCTGAAGGAGAAGACGAAGCTGATCCGTGACGCCATTGCGGCCGGCACCTCACAGTATGGGATGCAGACCTTCGACCAGTCGCTCTTCCAGCTTTACAAGTCGGGCCTGATTACGCTCGACGAGGCAATCCGGAGGGCGACGAACCCCGACGAGTTCAAGCTTCGGATTCAGGGGATTCAGTCCACCGCCGACATCTCCCGCGAGGAGATGGAGAGCACGCTCGAGGGAAGCAGCGGGATCACGGAGCCGTTTTCGGCCGGCAGCCCGTTCGAGTT
>DATKMD010000099.1:0-3821 GCA_035542075.1 Thermoanaerobaculaceae bacterium | reverse complement strand
CCGATGAGGAGGTTGGGGTGTTGCGGGCGGTACGACCCGCGCCGATCTATCCACCGCCGCATGAGGTCGCGCGATCCCTTCAGCCCCTCCTCGTCCACCAGGAACGTGACCATCGCTTCCGGGGACCGGGTGACGATGCCGAAGAGACAGGAGCCCGCCCCCCTGCACCCGTAGCCGTCGGCAGTCAGGTGGAGCGTCTCGCCCTTCATCCAATTTGGGTAGAAGGAGAAGATGCACGAGGAGTCGCCGGGTTTGAGCCGGACGAGCGGTTCGAACGGCGAGACCTCAGGCGCGTCGTAGAACCCGAGCGGTGGCGTCTCGACGCCGATTCTCCGCAGCAGATTGGTGGCATCCGGTTGCATGGGGTGCTCCCTTCCGGGGGCGAGGCTGGCACTCGCGTTACGCGGCCCCCTCCGCCCCCAAGACGGCACGCGCCAGGAGTATAGACCCCCGTGCGGCAATCGATCCGTCCGCCGAGTGCGGCGTGTCGGGGTGAGTTCCACGCTATCCTTGAAGACGTGACGGACCCTCGTCGCGACTGCGCGGTCGTCGGCGCCGGGCTCACCGGGCTGGTGGCCGCCTATCGTCTCGCGGCGGCGGGGTGGAAGGTCACGGTCTTCGAACGTTATCCGGAACCGGGAGGTCTGGTCGCCACCTTTGACGCCGGCGGCGAGCGGCTCGAGTGCTACTACCACCACCTGTTCACGACCGACACGGAGTATGTGGCGCTCGCCCGCGAGCTCGGGCTTGGCGGGGAAATCGAGTGGCTCCCCTCGCGGATGGGGATCTACTCCGGCGGACGACTCTGGGATTTCGGGACGCCGGCCTCTCTCCTGAAGTTCTCCCCCCTCCCGTGGGTGGACAAGTTCCGCTTCGGCCTCTCCACGCTGCTGCTGAACCGCACGGCCGACTTCACGAAGTTCGAGCGCGTCACCGCGCGCGACTGGATTCTCACCCACGCCGGACGCAGGGCGTACGACACGGTCTGGGGCCCGCTACTGCACCAGAAGTTCGCCGAGAAGGCGGATGAAGTCGCGATGGTCTGGCTGTGGGGAAAGGTCTTCCTGCGCGGCCGTTCCCGCTCGGCCACCGGAATGGGCGAGCGCCTCGGGTACATGCGCGGTTCGTTCGGACGACTCGTAGACACGCTCGCGGCTCGACTGCGCGAATCCGGAACCCGCCTGGAACTCGGCGCGCCGGTCAGGCGCGTGGCGCCGTTGGACGGCGGCATCGAGGTCCACACCCGCAACGGTCCCGAGCGCTTCTCGACCGTGCTGTTCACCGCCGCCCCCCCGGAGCTCCTGCGCGTCGCGCGCGACCACCTGCCCGATGAGTACCGCACGCGCCTGGGCGCCCTCCCGGCGACAGCCGCGCTGTGCGTCGTGCTCGAGCTCTCGCGCTCGCTGTCGCCGTACTACTGGCTCAACATCGCCGACCCTGAGTTCCCTTTCGGCGGACTGATCGAGCACACCAACTACATCCCGCGCGAGCGCTACGGCGGGCGTCGTCTGCTCTACATCTCGAAGTATCTGTTCACGGGGAACCCGCTCTGGAGCGCACGTGACGACGAGGTGTGGGCCACGTACCGGCCCTTCCTGAGGCGGATCAACTTGGACTTTGACGACTCCTGGGTACTGGCGAGGCATCACTTCAAGGCCAACTACGCCCAGCCGGTCATCCCCCGCGACTATCGCAGCGTCATCCCGCCGTTCGAGACGCCGATCCCTGGCCTCTACCACGCGTGCATGGCGCAGATCTACCCAGAGGACCGCGGCCAGAACTACGCCGTGCGCTCGGGCAACCGCGCCGCCGCCGCACTGCTGGAGCGCCCCTCGTGAGCCGCAGCCATCCAACCGGAGGTTCCCCGATGCACATCAGAGCAACCCTCATCGTCGTTCTGGCCGCCACCGGACACGCGTTCGCACAGGCTGCACTTCAGCCCGCGCAAGCGGCACCGCCGACCCTCCAAGAGATCCGCAAGGGCATGGGGATTCCTTCCCAGGAAGAGATCCGAGGTCAGCAGGACGCGGTGGGCTTCGCGTCGAAGGCTGAGCAGATGGCGAAGGTCTGGGAGCTCTCGGCCACACCGCCCGCGCCCGAGAAGCTCGGCGAAGCACCCGCACCGGGCGTTGCCGGCGCGATCTGCCCCCACGACGACTACATCTACGCCGGGCGGGTCTACCGCCAGGTGCTGCCGCTGGTCACCGCGAAGACGGTCGTCCTGGTCGGCGTCTTCCATAAGTACCGGCGGTTTGGCGCCCACGACGTCCTGGTCTTCGATTCGTACAAGGCCTGGCGAACCCCCGACGGCGACGTTCCGGTGTCGGCGGTGCGCGAGGAGATCCTCGCGCTGCTGCCAAAGCGGGACTTCGTGCGCGACGACGCGGCGCACGACTCGGAACATTCCCTCGAGGCGCTGGTCTACTGGCTCAGGCACCTGCGCCCCGACCTCGAGATCGTGCCGGTGATCGTGCCCGCGATGGGTTTTGCGCGAATGGAGGAGCTGGCCGGTCGCCTTGCGCCGGCTCTCGGCCGTGTGATGACGGCCCACCGGTGGCGGCTCGGGCGCGACGTGGCCATCGTCATCTCGTCCGACGCGGTCCACTACGGTTCCGACTTCAAGTACACACCCTTCGGCGAGGGGGGCGTAGAGGCGTACGCAAAAGCCTGCGAGCAGGACCGCTCGCTGCTCACCGGACCCCTGGCAGGGCCGGTCACAGCCGCCAAAGTGGAGAAGTTCTTTTCGACCTGCGTTAACCCGGACCAGCCCTCCGAGTATCGCCTGACGTGGTGCGGCCGCTTCTCGATCCCCTTCGGGATGCTGCTGCTCGAGCGGATGACCGCGGCGCTCGGCCTGCCGGGACCGGTCGGGCACCCGATTGCGTACGGCACATCGATCTCGTTCCCGGAGCTGCCGGTGCGCGACGTCGGCCTCGGGGAAACGGCGCAGGCCAACCTCTACCACTTCGTGGGCTACCCGGCGGTTGCGTTCACGATCGGGGAATAGCTGTTCGAATCGATCCAGGGTCGTCCGCAGAAACGTGGATCCCTGCGTTTGCATGAACGGCCACGGAAACACAAACAATGACCCGGCGGTAAATGTCGCCGCGAGGTCGTCATGCCCGCGAACGCGGGCATCCAGTCCTCGGTTGGCGCCCGCCAGGGGGCTGGATCCCCGCTTCCGCGGGGATGACGCAAAAGCGCGCAAACCACGAGGAGGTGCAGAAGGGACGATGCGCCCCCTCGGGGGGACGGAAAGCCGCGCTACTGGAAGATCTCGGCGAAGAAGTCCCTCATCGCCTGCCAGGAGCGACGGTCCGCCTGGGCGTTGTACGCGGCCCCCTTGGAGTTGTCGTTGCCCGCTTCCGGGTTGGTGAACGAGTGCACCGCGCCGCCGTACTGCACGACCTGCCAGTTCACACCGGCCGCGCGCATGCGCCCCTCGAAGGCCTCGACCTCCTTGGTGCCGACGAAGGGGTCGTCGCCGCCCTGAAGCGCCAGAACCTTGCACTTGATGTTCTTGTCGTCATTCGGGTTCGGGTTGCTGAGGTCGCCGTGGAACGCCACGACGCCGGCGATGTTCGCCCCGCTGCGGGCAAGCTCCAAGGCCACCATACCGCCGAAGCAGTAGCCGATGGCCGCCACGCGCTTCGGGTCAACCTGGGAGTTCGCGAGCAGCTGCGCCAGGGCCGCCTTGACGCGAGCGCGCGTCAGCGCGCGGTCGCCCTTGTAGATGCCCGCAGTCTTGCCTGCCTCTTCGGGCGTCGAAGGGCGCACGCCCTTGCCGTAGATGTCGGCCGCGAGCGCGACGTAACCGAGCT
>DATKMD010000098.1:0-16686 GCA_035542075.1 Thermoanaerobaculaceae bacterium | reverse complement strand
GGGAGAGCTTCAGAAGCGACTGCGCCGCTCCGACTTCTCCGGCTGCGCCGACTGCGAGACGTGCCAAACCGGCTACGGAGGCGGCCCCGAGACCGACCTCACCGCCTCGTCGCTCATGGCATCACTGTCTTCTTTCCTGGCCGCCACTTCGGAGAACACGCTCGTGGCAACCACCCACTGGCTCGACGGGCATGCCGACCACTCAGCGCTGGGCAACTTCGTCAAGACCATCAATGACAAGCTCCAGGTTCCGCGAACAGTGGTTTACGCCGTGGTCCACGCCCACACCCCGAAAGCGACCGCCCACGGAGACTGCTGGTACCCCGGGCCGCAGGCGCTCGTCTGCCCGTGCGCCGACGAGGAGCGCGCCACCGTGGATCCGACGTTCGTCTCGGACCTGAGGCGGCACCGAATGCAGCCGATCCTGCCGGCGACCATCCCCGACGACGCGCCGTACGGCACGGCAAGGCAACTCTGCCTTCCGGAAGACCTGTACCTAGGCGATACCGCCATCAAGACGGCCGCGGTCCGCGCGTACCGGTCGCAGCTGGGAACACTCGCGCGCTCCGGCACCGTTCCCCCGCAGCTCGACGCGATCATCGACTGCAACGGCTACCTGATCTCGTTTGTGCGGCGCACCGAGGCGTTCGTGCTGACCGAGCCGGCCAGCGCCATGGCTGGAGCGTGCGACCCGACCGGCGTATGGGAGGGGTACGGCGGAGCGAGTGCAGACGATGGCGAAGCCATGAAGGCCCGCCTGACGCTCGCGCGAACCGGCGAGCGCACGTTGTCGGGCTATCTGAGCCTCACCGACGGCAAGGGCGCCCAGCGCGAGGAGGTCGTGGTCGGCGAATTCGACACCAACTGCACACTCATGCTGAAGCCGCCGCAGCGCCCGCAGGTCGTCTACCGCGGCTCCATCTCCCGCGACGGGAAGAGCCTGTACGGCTCGTGGGGCCCCGACGCCGGCGGTTTCTTCGTCGTTCACCGCTAGCCACCGCCGTCGCGCGGCACGGCGGCCCGATGCGCGATCCGCTCCGGGCGCCGCGATATCATGCCCGCAAGGAGAGCACTCCAGTGGGACAGCTTCCGCTCCTCGACTGGATCATGATCGGGCTGTACTTCGCGGTGGTGCTCGGCGTGGCCTGGTGGGTGGCGTGGCGGAAGAAGGCCACCCACGCGACGTCGGAGGGGTACTTCCTGGCGAGCCGCAACATCGGTTGGCTCGTGGTCGGGGCCGCGCTCTTCGCCTCCAACATCGGCTCCGAGCACCTGGTGGGCCTGGCCGGCACGGGGTACGACAGCGGCGTTGCGGTAGGTCAGTTCGAGGTCCTGGCGTCGCTGATCCTGCTCATCCTCGGCTGGCTGTTCGTACCCTTTTACCTGAAGAGCGGCGTGTACACGATGCCCGAGTTTTTGGAGCGGCGCTACTCGGCTGGCGCCCGCTGGTACCTGGCAGTGGTCTCGATCGTGGGTTACGTACTCACCAAGATCTCGGTCACCCTGTACGCCGGCGGGGTCGTGTACGAGGTGCTGCTCGGTGGCGGGTTCTGGACCGGTGCCCTGGTGATCGTGCTCGCGACCGGCGTGTACACGGTGCTCGGGGGCCTTCGCGCGGTCCTGTACACCGAGGCGCTGCAGACGGTCATACTCATCGGTGGCTCGGTCCTGATCACTGTGTTCGGCCTTTCCCATCTCGGCGGCTGGAGTGCCATGCGCTCCGCAGTGGACTCCACCTTCTTCAACATGTGGCAGCCCGCGACTCACCCCTCGTTCCCGTGGACGGGAATCGTTTTCGGAGCCCCGATCCTTGGCGTGTGGTACTGGTGCACCGACCAGTACATCGTGCAGAGGGTCCTGTCGGCCCGGGGAATCGACGACGCGCGGCGGGGTAGCATCTTCGGCGGTTTCCTGAAGCTCCTGCCGCTCTTCATCTTCGTGATCCCAGGCGTGGTGGCGGCCGGCCTCGTGAAAACCGGCCAGCTCCAAATCGCGAGGCCCGACCACGCCTTCCCCGAGATGCTTCGCGCCCTCCTTCCCGTCGGCGTGCGCGGCCTGGTCGTGGCCGGGTTCCTCGCCGCCCTCATGAGCTCGTTGTCGGCGGTCTTCAACTCGTGCTCGACGCTCATCACCTGGGACGTGTACCGCAAGCTGCGCCCGCAGGCCTCCGAGCGGCAGCTTGTCTGGGCCGGCAAGATCGCAACGGTCGCCCTGGTGGGCTTCGGGCTTCTCTGGATCCCGCTCATGAAGTACATCTCCGGCCAGCTCTATGTGTACCTGCAGAGCGTGCAGGCGTACATCTCACCGCCGATTGCCGCCGTCTTTCTGCTCGGCGTGTTCTGGAAAAGAGTGAACGCCCACGGAGCGATCGCCTCGCTGCTGACGGGCTTCGTGCTCGGCGTGGGACGGCTGGTCCTCGAGCTCACCAAGTCCTCGCAGCACGGCGTCCCGCGCTGGTACGCCGACATCAACTTCCTTCACTTCGCGGTGCTCCTATTCGCGGTGTGCACCGCGGTGTTGGTGGTCGTCAGCCTGCTCACGCCCGCGCTCGAAGAGGCGAAGCTCGCAGGGCTTACGTTCGCGACAGCGGAGGCCGAGCGTCCCGAGAGTTCTCAAGCCGGGCCGAAGCCGGCCTCGAACCCCGTATGGCGGCGTCGCGATGTGTGGCTCTCGGTCCTGCTGGCCGCGTGCGTCGGCCTCGTTTGGCTGTACTTCACTGGGTAGGTGTGGGCCGATGATGAGGCAACGGCGATCGGAGGCCGACCATGCGTAACGAGCTCAGGCTCATGGTGGCAATCGGCTTCGCGTGCACGCTTGGGTGCGCCCACCCAATGCCGAGGAGTGCTCCTTCACCGGCCTTGATCTCGGATCGGGTCCATCCCGAGCTCTGGCCTGCCGTGCCGCGAGCTCTGCCAGTGGATCCGAGTGTGGAGCACGCCGTGGACAGGATTCTTGCCCGCATGTCGCTCGAGGAGAAGGTCGGCCAGGTGATCCAGGCCGAGATCGGTCAGGTGACCCCCGAGGACGTGCGGCGCTACCACCTCGGCTCGATTCTCAACGGCGGCGGCTCCCACCCCGGGGGTAAGCGGCGCACGTCGCCGGGCGAGTGGCTCGCGTTGGCGGACGCCTTCTACGACGCCTCGATGGATGGGTCCGGCGGCGGCCAGGCGATCCCCGTCATATGGGGGTGCGACGCCGTCCACGGCCACACCAACGTGCTTGGCGCGACGGTCTTCCCGCACAACATCGCCCTGGGGGCGACCCGCGACCTCGAGTTGATCCGGCGGATCGGCCAGGCGACCGCCGTCGAGATGCGCGTCACCGGGCTCGACTGGAACTTTGCGCCGACCGTGGCTGTGGTGCGCGACGACCGCTGGGGTCGCACCTACGAGGGCTACTCCGAGGATCCCGAGATCGTGCGGCAGTGCGCCGGGGCGATGGTGCGCGGTCTGCAGGGCGACGTCGGCTCGGCTGGCTTCCTGGACGAACGCCATGTGATCGCCACCGCAAAGCACTTCCTCGGCGACGGCGGAACGCTCGGCGGCAAGGACCGGGGAGACAACATCTCCAGCGAGGAGGAGCTGCGCGACATCCACGCGGCCGGGTACGTGGGTGCGCTTGAGGCGGGGGTGCAGACCGTCATGGCCTCGTTCTCGAGCTGGCACGGGGTCAAGATGCACGATAACCGCAACCTGCTGACCGATGTGCTGAAGGAACGCATGGGCTTCGACGGTTTCGTGATCGGAGACTGGAACGGCCACGGCCAGGTCCCCGGCTGCTCCGACGACGATTGCGCCGCGGCTTTCAACGCCGGCATCGACATGTTCATGGCCCCCGACGACTGGCGCGCGCTCCTCGGGAACACGCTGGCTGAGGTGAGGTCGGGCGTCATTCCGACCCCCAGGCTGGACGAGGCCGTGCGGCGGATCCTGCGCGTCAAAATGCGCGCCGGGCTATTCCAGCGGGGACGGCCCTCGAGCAGACCCCTCGCTGGCAGGACCGAGCTTCTCGGCTCGCCCGAGCACCGCGCACTCGCCCGCCAGGCTGTACGCGAGTCGCTCGTGTTGCTCAAGAACAACGGCCACCTGCTCCCTCTGCGGCGCGATCTCAAAATTCTCGTCGTCGGCGACGGCGCGAACGACATCGGCAAGCAGTGCGGGGGGTGGACGATCTCCTGGCAGGGCGACGGCAACACCAATGCGGACTTCCCAGGCGGCAGCTCGATCTGGGACGGGATTCGCGCGATCGTCGAGGCATCCGGGGGGATTGCGGCGCTGAGCAGGGACGGCGACTTCCAGACGCGTCCGGAGGTCGCAATCGTGGTCTTTGGCGAGCAGCCATACGCGGAGACTGAAGGAGACCGCGACACGCTCGAATTCCGTTCGGGCACAGGCAGTGGCGCGGCGCTCCTTCGCTCGCTCAAAGCTGCCGGGCTGCCCGTGGTGTCGGTGTTCCTCAGTGGACGCCCGCTCTGGGTGAACCCCGAGATCAACGCCTCGGATGCGTTTGTAGCCGCCTGGCTGCCCGGCTCAGAAGGCGGCGCCATTGCCGAAGCGCTCTTCCGCGCCGCCGACGGCTCGGTCGCCTACGACTTCACGGGAAGGCTCCCCTACTCGTGGCCGCGGTCGCCAAGACAGGGGCCCGTCAACCGCGGTGACTCCGCGTACGATCCGTTGTTTCCCTTCGGCTTCGGCCTGAGCGTCACTGACGACGGGGAGCTGCAACGCTTGCCGAATGAGACCGGTGCAGGGGCGGAAGTCTCGTCGCGTGGATTCACGAGAACAGGCCCCGCGGAGGCGTTCCCACGGCATAGCGAGCAGGCTCCGCGATAAGGGGGGAGGGCACATCGGCGTGACGGCTTCACGTGAGCCTTGCGCCGTGTGCGCCGATGACCCTGCTCGCGTCCTGCGCGCGGCCAGCGAGATCCTCGCGGCGACCGGTGCGAACGCCTGCTCGCCGCTCCGCTTGTCGCCATTGCCGGTCCGCGTCGCAGCTGCGCTGAACGCTTTTCTTCCCCAAACCTCACCAGGTCCGCGTCACCTTGCTCAGCCGGCGCGGGTTTTCCGTATCGAAACCCTTCGCGCGCGTGAGGTGGTAGCAGAACAGCTGGACGGGCACGACGCTCACCACGGGGCTCAGCCACTCGGGCACGCCGGCAGGAAGGCGCAGCGACGCGCTAGCGATTGAAAGCGCTTCCTTTACGTTCGATATGACCGTCAGCTCCGCCCCGAGGTCGGACACGAGGTTCTTGAGGAGGGACATCACATCCCCGAAGATCGCACCCTCGGGCGCCACGGCCAGCACGGGAAGTCCGGGCGACACCATTGCCGTTGGCCCGTGCTGGAAATCCGCCGAGGAGTACGGCTCGGCCGCGACGTGCGTGAGTTCCTTCAGCTTGAGAGCCCACTCGTACGCGGTCGCGAAGTTGTACCCCCGCCCGAGCACGACGCATCTGGTCATCGAGCGGTATCGTTCGCCAATCTCCTCGATTGCGGGCTCTTCCAAGAGCGCATCGCGCACCAGTTTCGGGACCGTCCCGAGCTCACGCAGCCGATCCGGGGCCTCCTCCAGCGCCACGGAAAGCATGGCCACCGCCATCAGCTGAGCTGTGTAGCTCTTGGTCGCAGCGACTGCACTCTCCACACCCGCACAGGTGTCGATGACGTACTCGGCCGCATGCGCGATCGGCGACGACCGGTCGTTGGTGATCGCCAGCGTGAGTGCCCCCTGAGCGCGGCCCTCTGTGATCACGCTCACGATGTCTGGGGACTGGCCCGACTGGGAGATGCCCACGACCAGCATGTCCTTGATGATCGGTGGACTCGCGTAAACGGTGAACAGCGAAGGCGCAGCGAGTGCCACCGGAAGCCGGTTGTGGGAGCCCCAGAGGTATTTCGCGTAAAGCCCCGCGTTGTCGGAGCTGCCACGCGCCGCGAGGAAGACGCCCGCGCAGCCTCGCGCCCGTACGGCCCGCGCCACGGACCGGATCGCCTCTCCCTGTTCCTCGAGCAGACGCGCGAGAACCCCTGGTTGTTCCTGTATCTCGGAGTGCAGGCTCACCGCTTTCCCCTCGGTGTGGTGGCCTTCGGGCGAGCATTCTCCTCCCTCAGACCCGAAATCCCTCTCGTCACTCCGACAGCGTACACCGAAAACCGTGAAGGGCCACCACCCGTGGGGCAGCCGTTCTCGCGCCGACCCGGTTCCGGGCGATGCCCGACTCGCGGCGGCGCATCCTCTACAATCCGCACGTGCGGTTTTGGAGGAGGAAATTCCAATGCTCGTCGCGTGGAAGAAGGTCGGCTCGTTTTTCGCCCTCGTCGCGGCTCTCGGTGTTGCTCGTCCGGTCCCGGCCCAGGATGGGCTGCCTGCCGGCCTTCGCATCGCGATCGACAAGGCCGTAGGCGAGGTCTTGGAGAAGAGCGGCGCGCCGAGCGCATCGATCGCCGTCGTCCAGGGCGGTGCGATCGCATACGAGCACGCATACGGTGCGGCCACGCTCGAGCCCAAGGCGCCGGCCACGCCGGCCATGCGCTACAGCATCGGGTCGATCAGTAAGCAGTTCACCGCGGCCGCGATCCTGATGCTCGTCGAGGAGGGGAAGCTTTCGCTCGACGATGGGATCGCGCGCTGGTTGCCGGACCTGACCCGCGCCAGCGAGGTCACGGTCCGTCAGATCCTCTCGATGACTTCCGGGTACCAGGACTTCTGGCCGCAGGACTACGTCATGCCCCTGATGCTGGAGCCGGTCACGCCGCAGGCCATCCTCGACCGTTGGGCGCGCAAGCCGCTCGACTTCGAGCCGGGAACGAAGCGGCAGTACAGCAACACCAACTACGTCATCGCCGGCCTCATCGTCGAGAAGGTCAGCGGGATGCCGCTGTTCGAGTTCCTCCAGAAGCGGGTGTTCGCCCCGCTGCACATGGCGACGGTCGGCGACACCGATCAGGCTCCGCTCGGACCCGGAGAGCCGACCCGCTACATGCGCTATGGTCTCGGGCCGCTTCGTATTGCACCGAAGGAAGGCAAGGGCTGGATGTACGCGGCGGGCGAGCTGGCGATGACGGCGCACGATCTGGCTCTGTGGAACATCTCCCTGATGGATCGCGCCCTGATGCAGCCATCGTCGCACCGCCAGATGGAGACTGAGGTGGTGCTGAAAGACGGCGTCGGCACAGGTTACGGGCTCGGCGTCTCGGTCGCGTTGAGCGACGGCCACCGCAAAATCTCGCACGGCGGCGAGGTGTCCGGCTTCACGGCGCAGAACAACACCTACCCGGACGATCGCGCCGCGGTCGTCGTGTTGATCAACCTGGACGCGACAAACGCCTCCGATCAGATCGCGACGAAGATCGCGAACCTGTTGTTCGCGGAGACCGATCGGCAGACGGACATGGCGCTTGACCGGGTCCGAAGCATTTTCGAGGGGTTGAGGCATGGCCGCATCGACCGCTCGCTGTTCACCGCCAACGCCAACTCCTACTTCACTGATCAGGCGCTCAAGGACTTCGCGACGAGCCTTGCGGCGCTGGGTGCCTGGAAGGAGTTCACACAGGCCTCGCAGTCGCTCCGGGGAGGCATGACGATGCGTCGCTACACGGTCCTCTTCCCGAAGCGGACGCTACGTGTCACGACGTTCTGGATGCCCGACGGACAGCTCGAGCAGTGCATGGTGGCCGCCGCTGAGTAGGCGCCCGTCCGCCGACTGCCGCCAGCCCTCGTCAGGCGCCGAAACTCTTCCTTGCAGACTTCACTTTTTGGGGGACTTGACTTCTGTGAAGATCTATATTGAGATCATGTCCCAATGCCCGGAGAATCCGGCCCCCCCAGGGGAATGAAAGACCCCAGAAGGAGGACAAGATGAGGAAGACGTACAGCGTGCTGTTGGCAATCGCCGTCGCGGTGACGCTCGCCACCCCCGTCCACGCCGAGTCCAACGATAAGATCGCCTCCGAGGTGATCGCTACCGTGAAGGCGGAGTGGGCGGCGCTCAACGCGAACAACGTTGCGGAGGGCGCCAAGAGCTGGTCCGACGACTTTACCGAGTTCAACGGTGAGTTCGCCACCAGACTCGAGGGCAAGGCGATGCTGACGCGGATGGAGGAGGCGGGCAGTAAGGACCCGAGCAAGACCATCTTCTCGGAGATGGCGAACCCCAAGGTCCAGGTCTACGGCGACGTCGCGATCCTGAGCTACAACTTCGTGGGAATCACCCAGGACAAGGACGGCAAGACCAAGCCGAACCGCGCGAAGTCCACCAGGGTGTACGCCAAGCAGGGTGGCAAGTGGATGCTCGTCCACGCCAACTTCGCCCCCGACCCCTTGCCGAGCAACTGAGGCGGCGGCAGGCTCTTCGTCCAAATCACAAAAAAAGGGGGCCTCGGCCCCCTTTCTTCTCCCCCTTCCCGGCGTGTCACCGCTTGCGGCCGAGATCGCTCTTGATGATCTCCCCACCCTTCATCACGAACACGACGCGCTCCATCACCGTGATGTCGGCAAGTGGATCACCGTTAACGGCGATGATGTCGGCAAACCTGCCGGCTTCGATGGCGCCGGCGTCCTTCGTCCAGCCCAGCAACTCGGCGCCGTTGATGGTGGCCGCCTGGATCGCGCCGAGTGTCGAGAGCCCGCCCCGCACCAGCGCGTCGAACTCCTTTGAAACGTAGTCCGGGTCGTCGTCCAGTCCGTACGCGATCTTCACCTTGTGCTTCAGTGCAGCCTCGAAACCCGCCTGCTGCAAGGGGAGGATCGCCTTCATCTTGGCGACGCTGGCCGGGTCTGCCCCCAGTGAGGCGGCCACGACGGCGCTGCGCTGGAAGGTGTACAGGGTCGGGATCAGCCACGTGCCACGCGCGGCCATCAGCTCGGCGCCCTCGTCGTCGAGAACAGTCCCGTGCTCGATCGAGTCCACCCCGGCGCGCACCGCGGCCTTGATCCCGTCGGTGCCCTCGGCGTGCGCCATCACGCGCTTCCCGGCCCGGCGCGCCACTTCGACCGCGCGTGCCATCTGCTCCTGCGAGAGCTCCTGGACGCGGAAGTCGCTCATCGGATCGCCGACCCCTCCGGTGGCCATCAGCTTGATCCAGTCCGCGCCGTATTTGACGTCGTGCCGGACCGCGCCGTTGATCTCGTCCACCGTGTCTGCAATGTTCGGCAGGCGCGGTAGCCCCTGACCCGGCGCGAGGACGTCCTCGTCCCCGTGCCCACCGGTGAGGGAGATGCAGCTGCCCGCCGCTGCGATGCGCGGCCCGCGGACTAGGCCTTTCTGAATGCTGTTGCGAAGTGCGATCTGACCGTACTCCCAGCCGATGTTCTCGCACGCGTCCCGCACGACGGTGAAGCCGTGGTCCAGCAGCACCTGGACGTTGTGCACGCCCCAGATCGCGGCCGCCGGCGCCGACGTTCGCAGCCCCGATGTCGACGACCAGTCCTTCGGGTTGCCGAGGATGTGGTCGTGGGCATCGATGAGACCCGGGAGCACGGTCAACCCCGAGAGGTCGATCAGCGGCACGCCCGCCGGCACCGCCCCGCCGACGCGCGCGATCCGGTCCCCCTCGACAAGGATCACGGCGTCCGGCGTGACGTTGCCGGTCCGCACGTCGAGGAGCCTGCCGGCTTTGATCGCGATACTCTTGACGTCCGGCGGCTTCCCGGCGGCAGGCGTCGCCTGCTGCGCGAACCCGAGCGCTCCGACACCGACGGTCAGTACTGCGAGAGCCAGCACCTTTCGGACGAGAGGACCCATGGGACACCTCCTGAGTGTTTGCGGCCAGGTCGGGATGTTAATCCGGCACCGAGATGGGCGCAACCGCGGCCGGACTCACCGAAACCGGGACGGCTCGCGGAACGGATCGCCACCCGTACCCGAGCGGTTGGCAGACGACTAAGCACGCCGCACGAAGAATCCGCTAGAGTATGGCCGGCCGGTGGCAGTCGGGCCTCTCGGAAGGAGGACGGCATGATCAGAGCAAAGATCGCGCAGGCGGTGGGGATCCTCAACGAGCTCGACATCGACGCCTGGATGACCTTCGTGCGGGAGTCGTGGGGCCTGCACGACCCGTGCATCGACCTCGTGGTGGGCGGCAACGTGACGTGGCAGTCCGCGTTCATCATCACGCGCCGCGGCGAGCGCATTGCGATCCTCGGCTCGCTCGACAAGGCGGCTCACGAGATTCTCGGCCACTACGATCAGATCATCCCGTACGTGAAGGGCATCGGTGAGCCGCTGCGCGAGACGCTGGCGCGCCTCGACCCCCGCCGCATCGCGATCAACTTCTCCGTCGACGACGAGCTTGCGGACGGGCTCTCTTACGGGATGTATCTGCTCCTCCAGAACACGCTACGCGGCACGCCGTATGCGGAGCGCCTGGTGTCCTCGGAAGGGATCGTCTCCCGTCTGCGCTCGCGGAAGCTCGAGCCGGAGCTGGCGAGGATCACCCACGCCTGCGCCGAGACCGTGGACGTGTTTGCACAGCTCCACAAACGGCTCAAGGCAGGCATGACGGAGAAAGAGATCGCGGCCGTGATGGTGGAGATCATGGAGAGCAAGGGACTGGAGCGGGCGTGGGAGGCCGACCAGTGCCCGGCCGTCTACACGGGGCCGGAATCGGCGGGCGCCCACGCCGGCCCGACCGACCGCCGGATGGAGCCCGGGCACCTGATGAACGTGGACTTCGGCGTGCGCTACGAAGGTTTTTGCTCGGACCTCCAGCGCACCTGGTACTGCCTGCGCCCAGGCGAGAAGGATCCACCCGCGATCGTTATGAAGGGGTTCGACGCGGTGCGTGACGCGGTTCGCAAGGCGGCTGCGTTCCTTCGCCCCGGCGTAAAGGGGCACGAGGTGGACGCGGTGGCGCGTGGGCACATCGTCGCGCAGGGGTTCGAGGAGTACCCCCACGCGCTCGGCCATCAGATCGGCCGGTTCGCGCACGATGGCGCCGGGCTGCTCTGCCCCGTTTGGGAGCGGTACGGAGAGAAGCCGTTCGCCGTCGTGGAAGAGGGGCAGTGCTACACGCTCGAGCCGCGCGTGCCGGTGCCGGGCCACGGCGTGGCCACCGTCGAGGAGGTCGTGGTCGTCACGAAGGACGGCTGCCGCTTCCTCTCCGAGCCGCAGACCGAGATCTTGCTGGTGAGAGGGCACATGAAGAGAGGTTGATGGCAGTCGAGGAGGTGCGCATGAGCTTGCGAGCGGTAGCGCTTGGTGTGGCCGCCGCAACCGTGGCGACACTTGCTTTGGGTGGGGATTTTCAGAGGGACGTGATCAGGACTTCCGCAGGCGAGCTTCAGATCACCTTCGTGGGCCACGGAACCCTCATGCTTGTCTTCGACGGCAAGACCATCCACGTGGACCCTTTCGGCAAGTTGGCCGACTACTCCACGATGCCGAAGGCCGACCTGGTGCTGGTCACCCACGCCCACGGCGACCACCTCGATCCGCCTGCGCTCGCCGCGGTCCGCACGCCGGCGACGCAGGTGGTCGTGGCGCCGGTTTGCGCGGGCAAGGTCGAGGGTGCGATCGTCCTGCACAACGGCGAGCGGACGCGGGCGGCGGGCATCGACATCCTGGCCATGCCCGCGTACAACATCGTTCACCAGCGCAGCGACGGCACGCCGTATCATCCCAAGGGCGAGGGCAACGGCTATGTGCTGACGTTCGGCGACACCCGCGTGTACGTCGCCGGAGACACCGAGAACATCCCGGAGATGAAGGCGCTCAAAGGCATTGCGGTCGCCTTCCTGCCCATGAACCTGCCCTACACCATGACCCCGGAGATGGTGGCCGACGCCGCCCGATCGTTCCGGCCCCGGATCCTCTACCCCTACCACTACGGCGACACCGACCCTGCGACTCTCGTGCGGCTGCTCGCTGACGAGAAAGGGATCGAGGTGCGGGTCCGGTCGATGAAATAGCCGCGCTGATCCCGCGTTCACTCGTTCCGAGAACGCTCACCTGCCTCCGCAGCTCAGGCCGGTCCTCGCAGCCCCAGGCCGGGTCGGGGCGGTGCTATCGTTGGTAGCAGTGAAGGGCGATTCAAAACCCGGAGCGGCCGCGGCGAGTCGCGTCGCATTGCCCGGCGCATCGCAGCCGCGCAACGTCTTTCACCTGATGGGCCGGCAGCCGTGACACACGACAATTCCACCGTGAATGCAGGTCGCGAGTGGGACACCCGTGACGTGACCCTGGCTGCGCTTCTCGCTTCCCTCCTCGTCACGGACCTCGTGAGCTTGGGCTGGGCCTCTGCAGGCAAAGTCGGCGTCGTGCTGTGGTACCTGTCGTGGCTCGCCCTGGCGATTCACGCTGCACGCTGTGTGGGCTCATTGGTGCGGGACGTTGTGACTCGCGGCCGGGGCGTCGCGACGCTGTTGGTTCTCCTCGCTCTCACCGCCACCGTGCTCGTAGCAACCTCCGACACAAGGCTCTTGCACCACGAGACAACACAGGAGATCGCGTGCACCCTCAACTGGCTCGCCGACTCGCCCGGTTGGGGGTATACCGACACCTGCCTATTTGGTTACTCGGCACGGCAGTTCCTCGTTCCGGCGCTGCCCTCCCTGCTGTTCGGCCGCGGCTACATGGCGCTGACGTTCGGCGGCGCACTTTACTTCCTCGTCGCGATCTCGATCTTCGCACGCGGGTTGCTCTCACACCTGGAGGACCGCCCGGAAGGCGACCTGCTGACAGCTCTGGTCCTCTCCTTCCTGCCGCACATTCACTACTTCAACCATTTCATGTATTCGTTCGAGGAGAGCATCTATCCGCTTCTCTTCGGGATGATCCTTTGCGGGCTCGCACTGCAGTGGATGAAGGCTCCGAGCCTGTCATTCCCGTTGTTGATTGGTCTCGTGCTCCTTCACCTGGTGTGGGCGTATACGACCGCGCTCGCCCTCTTCGGCCTCGGTCTGGTGCTGCTGTGCGCGCACGCCGTCACGAGCCGAACCCTCTTGCGCACCGGCCGGGCGGTCTCCCTGGCGGTGGCGGCCGGGGCCACGGTGAGTTTCGTGGTGTCATTGCACGTGAGGGGGGATCTGCACGCCTTTGGCGAACGGTCCGCTGCAGCGCTCCTGGACGATCTCGGGCTGGCATTCCGTCACGTCTTCTTGGTTCCGATTGATCCCGGAAAGGCTTTTGTAACCAGGTTCCTGCTCGTGTTCCTGGTCATCGCCCTCGTTGGCTCCCTCGCTTTTCTTGATCGCTGGCGGGGGCTCGTGCTCGGTGTGTGGATGTGGGGAGTTCTCATCGCCTCGGTAGTGCTTCAGGGCTATTCGTACTACGACATGTCTCTGAGGATCCACAAGGCGATCACACTCTTCCCGGTCATGTTCTGCGTCCTGGTCTTCCTTTGGCAACGTCTGAATCCACCCCTCGGAGTCGCCAGATACGCGCTCCTCGTTCTGCTGGGCCTGAGCTGTTTCATCGGCGGCCGTGCCCAGTACGCCTACGTCTGGAGCCGGCCGCCCGAGTGGAGAATTGCGCTGATCGGCTTCCTCGAACGGTCCCTTCCGGACGCCGGCCGTTCCCGCGACCGCATGCTCCTGGTCGAGACCCCCGGCCTGGATCGGCCCTTGGAAAACCTCAACGATTTTGCCCAGTACTTCCTGCCGCGGATTGATACGCGAGGAGACGAGGTCAGCCCCCGCACGTGTGACGAGGTCACCCGCAGGGTCATGAACACGCCTCGTGACAAGGAAGTTCTGCTGGTCGTGCCGGCCGGGATGTCAGCCAGCGAATGCCTGTTGGGCGCCCGACTCGAGCCACTTGGCACGTTCCGGTATGCAGACGACAAACCGCTCGAGTTGACCCGCCTCGACTTCACGCCCGATAGCCTTGCCATCCGCGGCCAGTACGTCCGGGTCCCGTACTTGCGCCCGACCAGAGTCGAGTACGGGTTCGCGCCGCCGCGAATCGATGAGGGAATCGAGGGCGGGCCGTTGCGCGCCGGCGGCGTCGAATACCCGACCGGGATCGGCATGCACGCGTGGTGCCGAATGACCTACGAGGTCCCGGCACGCGCGGGCTCGTTCGAATCGGTCGTTGGCCTGGCCGACAGCGCACAGTCATGCGCAGTGGCAGACGTTGTCTTCCAGGTGCTCGACCAGAACGCTCGCGTGCTCTACGACAGCGGACTGGTGAGACCAGGCGACCCCACCCGCAGCGCTCACGTGGCGCTCGCAGGAGTAGCGAGCATCACGTTGGCCGTTGAGGAGGGCGCGAACGGCCGCGACTGCGACCATGCCGTCTGGGGCAACCCGGTGATCGTCTTGCAGAGCGATCCGACACCTTCGCGGTGAGGAGCGGATCTGCAAAACGAACTAGACGTTGCGACTTCTAATCGGTGAAACACCTAGTCGCGCAGGTTCACTGCTGCTGCGGTTCGGCGATATGCGTCTACATTGTTGGCGCCACCGAGTGCCTCTCGTAGATGCGTTGCCAGCCTCTTTCCTAGTCGGCAAGCACAGCGAGGGTGAGGTTCTCGCGCCGGCTCACGAGGACTCGCTCCACGAGCGGGAGCACGAGGAGCGCCGTCACGCCGGCGCACACGAACCACCCTGCCATGAGGAGCGGCGCCAGCCACGGCCGGTGCCACAGCCCTGAGGCGACGACCTCGGCAAGCACGAGGGGAACTACCGCCAATCCGGTAGCGAGGAATGTCACCAGGGAAGCCGTCGCGTGCGGGTTCGAAGCTCGACCCCAGCGCGAGAGATCCACCTGCTTGGGAAAGAGCGCCGAGAGCACTGCAGAGACCGGAGCCAGGAGTGCCAACGCAGCCAGACCGCCCAGTGTCGCCGTCACCCAGAATGACGGGTGTGCGGGCGGCCCCAGGACCGCCACTGGCACCATGGCCAAGAGCATGCACGCAAGCTGCAGGACACCGATGCCCAGGATCTTGCCGCGTACGAGGGTGCGCGCCGAGAGCGGTTGCAGAAGTAGCAGGGGCAGGCCGCGGCCGTCGCTCGCGAATTGGTTCGAGCTCAACGCAGCGAGACTCTGCAACGAGACCAGGATCACTACAACCATCATCGCCAAGGGGGTGCCCAGGAGTTCGGGGGAGTGACGTCCGGAAGACTGCGAGAAACCAAGCACGAAAAACACCCCAAGGAGAGGCGCCATGATCAAACCCGTCCGGCCGCGCACGGTGCGTAGGATCGTCCGGAGCTGGACAGTGGCCACCGCAGCGGTCGGCCGCGAGACAAACGGCAGGGCCCAGTTCTCCGCCTCCCTTGCGCGGCTCTTGCGGATGGACCGCGCCGGGGTCTCGAGCAGGTGTCGTCGCAGCGGCGCCGCCAGGCCGTAGCAGCCCACTGCCACGAAAACGAGGGCGCCAATGCTCCCCACCGAGGCAAGGGCCCGCCCCGAGGCGGCGCTTCCCAGTGCGTGGGCGTATACGAACGGCGGCAGGACTCGCAAGACCACGGGTATGTTGCGTCTATCTGGGCCCGGCTCTGGAGCGCCCCTCACCGATCCACCTGCCGGTGTGGCCTGAGGTGGTGGGCGCCGCTCCCCGACAAACTGAAAGGCCAGGTTCACGGCCAGCACTCCAACGCCGACGATGAGCGCCACGGCTTCGGCCCGTCTGCGGTCCCGCAGCAACAGCTGCGCCGCCACGAGCACAGAGCCGGCGATGGCGACCAACGCAAGCAGGAACGCGATGCCAGCGGCGAACGCGGCGAGCGCCAGCCAACCCATCCCGGCCAGCAAGGCACCACAAGGCACGGCGAGCAGCGGCGCCACGAACGCCAGGACCGCCGGATCCGCCACCGCACGCACGAACTCGAGGTTGAACAGGAGTGACCGTCGAATCGGGAGCAAACGGACAAGATCGCTGCGCTCCAGATAGCCACGCCCGCCGAACAAGAAGGGCCGGAGAATCACGAGTGCCAACGGAAACAGGAGTACGACCGAGGCGATCGTCTCCACCGTGCCCCTTCCGTCCGGCCAACGCGCCAGGGCAAACCCGCCCACGCCCCCCAGGATCGTGAGCAGCAGCAGGACGGGGATCCCGAGAACCGCCAGCACAGCGGGAGTGATCACTTCGAGCCAGCGTGAGGCCCGCTCGAGAGTGTCACGCCGTCGCCCGCGAAGGCCGTTGACCAGCAGCCGCCACTGCACCCAGGCGAGCGCCCGAACCGCCGTTGCCGTCATAGCAGCCAGTCCAGGGCGGGCCGCTCGAGTTGGGCACCACCGACCAGCGCGATGAACGTCTCCTCCAGGGAGGCGTGACCGGCGGCACCGGGCAGCTCACCGATCGGCCCCTGCGCGATCAGGCGGCCGTGGTGGATGATGCCGATGTGGTCGGCCAGGCGCTCGACGATCTCGAGGATGTGTGAGGTCAGAAAGATCGTCCCTCCGTGATGGACGAACTGGTGGAGCAACTCCTTGATCTGGCGGGACGCGACCGCGTCGATGCCCTCGAACGGCTCGTCCAGGAACAGGAGCGTCGGCGCCGGCAGCAAGGCGACCGCGAGAGCGAGCTTTTTGCGCATACCGTGGGAGTAGTCCGCGACGAGCGTCCCTGCCGCGGAGCCGAGGTCGAGGAGATCCAACAGCTCGGCAGTGCGCTGCCTGATCGCGTCCTTCGCGAGGCCGTGCACCTGGCCGACGAAGGAGAGAGTCTCCGAGCCCGACAACCGTTCGAACAGCGCTTGGTCCTCGGGAACGACACCGGTCTGTCGCTTGATCGTGAGGTCGTC
>DATKMD010000097.1:0-22716 GCA_035542075.1 Thermoanaerobaculaceae bacterium | reverse complement strand
GAAGATCCAGACATCGCCGCGCCACAACGCCGCCACGCCGCCGGAGACCGCACCCGTCCCGTGCCCCACTGCCGGAACGAACAGGTCCGTCCCCGGAACCGTCGCACCCGCCAACCCGGCAAACAACACCAACATCAGCGTTATCAATGTCCTTCTCATAGCGTCTCCCTCATCGTCCGTAGTCTACCAGACGCGACCGGACCTCCCGGTCGCCCACTCACATTGAGATTGTAGCGACTTAACGGCCGCGAAGAAGTTGACCGGCATCACACTTCAGACCGTCCATGTGGTTGACGCGACGGCGAGGCGCCTTCACTTCACCGAGGTGCCGGGGGTTTGGGGAGTCACGAGACGACCAAAGAAAAGAGGCCCCTCTGGCTAAAGACACCACCTCGCAACCCCAAGGAAAGAAGAGAAAGCGGAGGGCGATTCATTCGCCCGACGCGCGGGGGGCTCGGGGGGGCATCAGCGGCGGGCGGAAAGCTTCAGGGGGCCGCGAGGCCCCCCGCAACATGATGAAGCGAGCGAGGATTCACTCCTCGCGAGCGGTGGGGGTTCGGGGGGGCATCAGCGGCGGGGAAAGGTTTTGGGGGCCGCTAGGGGCGCCCGGAACGGGAGGCGCGGAGCGGAATTCACTTCCGCGGAGCGCGGGGGGCTCGGGGGGGCATCAGCGGCGGGGAAAGGTTTGGGGGGCCGCTGGGCCCCCCCGGAACAGATAGATGGTGCCGAAGGCCGGACTCGAACCGGCATGGCTTGCGCCACACGCCCCTCAAACGTGCGCGTCTACCAATTCCGCCACTTCGGCTCCTGGTATCGTCTCCACTCCGGGCCCCTCACTTCTGCGGCGGTGCCGGCGGCTGGGGGGCGTTGCCCTGGGCAGGTGCTTGCCCGGCGGGTGCGGCCGGGGTCGGCTGTGCCGGTGCCGAAGCAGGAGCTCTGCCCTTGATGCCGGAGGTCACCGAGCGCCCGCGGCGCGCCGTCAGCACCGAGAGCCCGAGGCACAACGCGACGAACAGCACGAACGAGCCGGTGGTGAGCTTGTGCATCAGCGTGGTCGTGCCGCGCGGTCCGAACGAAGCCTGCGAGCTGGCGGCGCCGAAAGCGGCCGCCACGTCCGCCCCCTTGCCCTGCTGGAGCAGCACCACCAGGATCAGGAAGAGGCAGACAACGATGAAAAGAACAATCAACAGGGTATACACGGAATGGTCACTCCTCTACGCCCCCGGGCGCCTGCCCGGAGCAGCGTGGATGATAGCGCAAAACCCTTCCACGTCAAGGCTTGCCCCTCCGACCAGGGCCCCGTCCACGTCCGGCTCGACGAGCAGGGACGCCGCGTTCTCCGGCTTGACGCTCCCCCCGTAGAGGATGCGCAGGGCGCCGGCAGCCTCCCTCCCGAGGAGCTCGCTCGCCCGTCGCCGCAGGGCGGCGTGGGCCTCCTGTGCCCGTGCCGGGGTGGCGTTGCGGCCGGTGCCGATCGCCCACACCGGCTCGTAGGCCACGGCCAAACTTCCCGGGTCGAGACCGGCCAGCGCCGCACTCTGCCGCTCGAGCACCGCGAGCGTCTGCCCGGAGTCCCTCTGCTCCAGGGTCTCGCCCAGGCAGAAGATCACCGAAAGTCCTGCGCGCTGGGCCCCCTTGGCCCTGGACGCGGCGCTCGCGTCGGTTTCACCGAAGTACTGCCGGCGCTCCGAGTGGCCAACGATCACCCAGCGCGCGCCCAACTCCGCCAGCATCGGGGCCGCGACCTCCCCGGTGAACGCTCCCTTTTCCTCCCAGTGACAGTTCTGGGCACCGATCTCCACCGCCGAGCCGCCGGCGATCAGCACCGCGAGTGGAAGCAACGTGAACGGCGGACAGATGACCACTTCCGGGCCAGCATCACGAGTCTTCTCGATCAGCGCCTCGAGGTACGCCTGGATCGACGCGGCGCTGCCGTGCATCTTCCAGTTGGCAGCTATGAGACTTCGTCTCATTTATTCCCCTCTTCGAGCACCGCCACCCCCGGCAAGGTTTCCCCGGCCAGGAACTCAAGCGAGGCCCCGCCTCCCGTGGAGACGTGCGAGAGTTTGGCGGCCACGCCGGCCTGCTGCACCGCCGCCACACTCTCCCCGCCGCCCACAACCGTGAAGGCGCGACTGGCAGCGAGCGCCTGCGCGATCGCGAGCGTGCCGGCGGCAAACGCCGGCTTCTCGAACACACCGGCCGGTCCGTTCCAGAACACGGTGCGCGCCTCGGCCACGACCTCTGCAATGCGCTTCTGCGTCCGCGGGCCGATGTCCAGGATTGCTTCACCGGCCGCGACGCCGTCCACGTTCACGGTGCGGCCGGGCGCCTCCGGCGAGGTGGCGACCACCACGTCAGTGGGAAGCACCACCTCGACCCCACGCGCGGAGGCCGTGGCGAGGATCTCCTTCGCCGTGCCGACGAGATCGGCCTCCACCAGCGACGTGCCCACCGCAGTGCCCTCCGCCAGGAGGAACGTGTTTGCCATCCCGCCCACCAGGACAACCGTGTTGGCCCGGTTGGCGAGCGAAGTCAGCGTCTCCAGCTTGCCGGAGATCTTGGCGCCTCCGACCACCGCCACGAACGGGCGCTCCGGGTTGTCGCGGACCTTGCTGAGCGCCGCGATCTCCCGTGCCATCAACGGACCCGCCGCGAGCTCCGAGAAGTGTGCCGCCACACCCGCCGTGGAGGCGTGGGCGCGGTGGGCGGTGCCGAACGCGTCGTTGACGTAGACCTCGGCGAGGGCCGCCAGTTTTGTGCAGAACGCAGGATCGTTCTTCTCCTCGCCGGCCTCGAAGCGCAGGTTCTCGAGCAGCAGCACGTCGCCGGGTTTTGCCTGGGCGACGGCGTTCGTTGCAGCCTGACCGACCACGTCCGGCACGAATCGGACCGGGCGACCCGCGTGCTTCTCCAGGACGGGCGCCACCGGGGCAAGGGAGAGCGCCGGGTCGGGCTTGCCCTTCGCCCGCCCGAGGTGCGAGCACGCGATCACGATGGCGCCGCGTTCCGCGAGGGTGCGGACGGTGGGTGCGGCCTCCCGCACCCGAGTGTCGTCCAGCACGCGACCTTCCTTGAGGGGAACATTGAGGTCCAGGCGCAGGAGCACCCGGCGCCCCGTGACGTTCAGCGTGTCCATCGAGCGCAGCGCCATGGCCACCCCCTATTTCGCGTAGAGCTTCGCGACGTCCACGCAGCGCGCCGCGTATCCATATTCGTTGTCGTACCAGGAGAACACCTTGGCGCTCTTGTCGCCGATCACGATCGTGGACAACGCGTCGACGATCGAGGAGGCGGTCGTGCCGCGGAAGTCGATCGACACGAGCGGTTCCTCGCACACCTCGAGGATGCCCTTGAGCGGGCCGGCGGCCGCCGCACGGAACGCATTGTTGAGCGCATCCACCGTGACCGGCTTCTCGGCGGTGAAGGTGAAGTCCACGAGCGAGACGTCGGTGGTTGGCACGCGGACCGCCAGGCCGTCGAGCTTTCCCTTCAACTGGGGGAAGACCTCGGCCATCGCCTTGGCGGCGCCCGTGGAGGTGGGGATCATCGATACACCGGCGGCGCGCGCGCGGCGCAGGTCCTTGTGGGGCAGGTCGAGGATGCGCTGGTCGTTGGTGTACGAGTGAATGGTCGTGAGGAGGCCGTGGGCGATCCCGAACTGCTCGAGCAGCACCTTCACCACCGGGGCCAGGCAGTTGGTGGTGCAGGAGCCGTTCGAAACGATGCGGTGCTTGGCGGGGTCGAGGGTCTTCTCGTTCACGCCGTACACCACCGTGAGGTCCACACCCTTCGCGGGTGCGGTGATCATCACCCACTTGGCGCCGGCATCCAGGTGGGCCTTGGCCTGCTCGCCCTTGGTGAACTTGCCGGTGCCCTCGAAGACGAGGTCGATTCCGAGCGCCTTCCATGGAAGCTTGGCCGGCTCCTTCTCGGCGAGCACCTTGACCGCCTTGCCGTCGACCGCGAAGCCGTCGGCGGTCGCCTCGACCTTGGCGTCGAGCTTGCCGTGGATCGAGTCGTACTTGAGGAGGTGGGCGAGCGTGGGGGCATCGGTGATGTCGTTGACCGCCACGAACTCCAACCCCTTGTCCTTGTACGCCTGCCGGTAGATCAAGCGGCCGATGCGGCCGAAACCGTTGATTGCGATGCGCAGAGACATGAGTCCTCCCTTCGGAGGCGGAAGTATAGCGAGGGCGGAGCGGCGGCGCCAACGCCCTGATGTACCATCGCGGCGATGGGGGACGTGCTGACCAGAGTTGCCGCGCTGCGCTGGCGGGACGGGTTGGAGCTGCTCGACCAGCGCCTGTTGCCCGAGAGGGAGCGCTGGGTCTCCGTGCCTTCTGCCGCGCCCGCGATACGAGCGATCCGAGCCCTGACGGTACGCGGCGCGCCGGCCATTGGCCTGGCCGCGGCGTACGCCCTCGCCTCGGAGGCGCGCATCAACCCCGACCTTCCACACCTGCGCGGGGCGGCCCGTCGGCTGGCGTCCGCCCGCCCCACCGGTGCCGACCTGGCGAAGGCGGTAAACCGCGTGCTCCAAGTGATCGAGGAATCGCCGCGCGAGCAGAGGTTCGAGCGCGCCCTGGCAACCGCCACGGCGCTGCACGAGGCCGACGCCCGTGCCTGTCTCGCCATGGGGAAGCACGGCGCCTCGCTGTTCGCCGGTGCCTCGCTGTCGCTGCTGACTCACTGCAACACCGGGGCGCTCGCCACGGGCGGGATCGGCAGCGCGCTCGGGATCGTGCGGGTGCTGCACGCCGAAGGACGCCTCGCCCGGTTGTTCGCGTGCGAGGCGCGACCGGTTCTCCAGGGGGCACGCCTGACGGCCTGGGAGGCGGTGCAGGACGGCATCCCGTGCACGCTCCTTGCCGATGGCGCCGCGGCGAGTCTGCTTGCGAGCGGCGCGGTGCAGGGCATGGTGGTCGGCGCCGATCGGATCGCAGCCGACGGCTCGGTGGCGAACAAGGTGGGAACGTACACCCTGGCGCTGGCGGCGGCCCGGCACGGGATTCCGCTGGTGGTGGCGGCGCCCAGTACCACGTTCGACCTCGCGTGCCCGAACGGGGCCGCGATTGTGGTCGAGCAGCGCGACGGGGACGAGGTGCGGATGCTCCGGCGCAGGAGGGTCGCTCCTGCGGAGGTGGGGGTCTACAACCCGGCGTTCGACGTCACGCCCCCGGAGTTGGTGACCGCGATCGTGAACGAGCGTGGGGTGGCGCGGCCGGTGACGGCGGCCACGCTGCTGGGGATTGCGACGTGAGGGCGCTCGGGATCGAGACCTCGTGCGACGAGACGGCGGTGGCGGTGCTCGAGGGTGACGGGCGCGTCGTGTTCAACGTGATCTCCTCGCAGGCGGCGGCGCACGCCCCCTACCTCGGGGTCGTCCCGGAGATCGCGGCCCGCCATCACCTTGAGGCGCTGCCGAAGCTCCTGGCCGAGGCCGATCGCCAGGTCGGCCTGGCGGGCGTTGAGCTGGTCGCGGTCACCCGCGGACCCGGGCTTATCGGATCGCTGCTGGTCGGCACCTGCTTCGCCTCGGCGTACGCGTGGGCGCGAAAGTTGCCGCTTGTCGGGGTGGACCACTTGGAAGGGCACCTTGTGTCGCCGTTCCTCAACCTCGAAGACGCACCTGCCCGGGGCACCGTGGAGGGAACCCTCACGCTGGTGATCTCGGGGGGGCATTCGTCGTACTTTCTGCTTGCCGGTGGCGAGGCGCGTCCGCTCAACCGGACGCGCGACGACGCAGCCGGGGAGGTGTTCGACAAGGTGGCCGCGGCGCTCGGCCTCGGGTACCCAGGTGGACCGGTGGTGGACGTTCTCGCCGAGCGCGGTGACCCGGCGCGTTTCGAGTTTAGCCGACCCCGCATCAAGGATCCGGCCGGAGCGCTCGATTTCTCGTTTTCCGGTTTGAAGACGAGCGTGATCCGCACCGCGCAGGGGCTCGGCCAGGTACCGCTTCCCGACCCCGGCAAGCCGCCCCAGGCGTTCCTGGACCTCCTCGCGTCGTTCCAGAGCACGATCGTGGAGTGGCTGCTCTGGCCGCTCGAGGAGTTGGTCGCGCGTCACGCTCCCCGCCTGGTGGCGGCCTCGGGGGGTGTGGCGGGCAACCGTGAACTGCGCCGCCGACTTGCCGCGTGGGGCGAGCGTAGCGGGATCGAGGTGCTGCTGCCGCCGGTGGCTCTCACGACCGACAACGCCGCGATGATCGCATGGGCCGGCCAGACGCGGGCTGCGCGCGGCGAGCGCGACGACCCGCGGGCGCTTGCCGCCTACCCGCGGGCCCCGTGGAAGACCGCAGGCGGACCGGGCGGCAAGCCAGTGTTCCCGGCGCTCTGATCGCCCTTCGCAACCACGGTGGTCCCCCAACGTACCAGGAGGGGCAGGGCCGCAGCTGCCCGCATGGAGGGGGCGATGAGCGAGAGGACCCTGGACCGCAAGGAGCTGTTCGCGTCGGCCGGGAAGGCGGGCGTGGCCACGTGCCTGTGTGCGCTGGGGGCGAGGCAGCTGCTGGCCGAGCAGAGCCCGGAGATTGCGCCGGGCGCGGCCACCGCGGCGCGTGCCGTCAAACGCATGGAGTTCTCGGACCTGTGGGTGCGGCGCTTCATGAACGTCCTCGATCGCACGCTTGACGAAGGGTCCCGCACGAAGGTAATGATGGCCAACGGCACCGCGTGCTTCCGGGAGTGGATCGCCTCGCAGGGCCAGACGGTGACACCGATCCCGTTCGAGACCTGGGCCGCCCGCGTCAGGGAGCGGCCACCCGAGGGCTTGCTGCGCGTGGACGGGAATGTGATCTTCTGGGAGTACGCCGGGAGCGCCGAAACGGGCGCTGCTTCGCCGGAAGGTGTCTGCCTGTGTCCGATGGTGGAGTCCAAGCCGGCGGGGCTCTCCCGTACCTTCTGCCAATGCTCGGTCGGCTACGTCAAGGAACTTTACGAGCAGAAGTTCGGGCGCCCGGTTACGGTGGAGCTGCTCGACTCGGTTCTCTACGGCGGCAAGCGCTGCAAGTTCAAGATCACGGTGGCATAGGCGCGGTGCCGGTCCCCGGCAGGCGGTAAGCTCGGCGAGCCGCGGTCCCCTCGGTAGCAGACGCAGCCGCATCTTCGTGTAAAATCTCGGGTTCTCGCGACGACGCGGGGCACGAGGGGCCAGGTGGACCAGCGGCAGATCCGCAACTTCTGCATCATCGCGCACATCGACCACGGCAAGTCGACGCTGGCGGACCGCCTGCTCGAGTTGACGGGGGCCCTTTCCGAGCGCGAGATGATGGCGCAGGTGCTGGACTCGATGGACCTCGAGCGGGAGCGCGGCATCACGATCAAGGCGCACACGGTCACGTTGCGCTACCGCGGCCAAGACGGCCAGGACTACATCCTCAACTTCATCGACACGCCCGGTCACGTGGACTTCTCCTACGAGGTCTCGCGCTCGCTCGCCGCGTGCGAGGGCGCCCTGCTGGTCGTGGACGCCTCCCAGGGTGTCGAGGCGCAGACGCTGGCCAACGCGTACCTCGCCTCCGAGCAGGGGCTGGAGCTGGTGCCGGTGCTCAACAAGGTGGACCTGCCCGCGGCCGAACCGGAGCGTGTGCGCGAGCAGATCGAGCACGTGATCGGCCTCGACGCCGCGGGCAGCCTGGCGATCTCAGCAAAGACCGGTCAGGGGGTGCCGGAGGTCCTGGAGACGTTGGTGGAGCGCGTTCCTGCGCCGCGCGGCAACCCGGATGCGCCCTTGCGAGCGCTCGTCTTCGACGCGTCCTACGACGCGTACAAGGGTGTGCGCTGCCTGGTTCGCGTGGTGGACGGCGCCCTCGCCAAGGGTCAGGCGATCCGCTTCATGGGGGTTGGCCTCGAGACGACCGTCGAGGAGCTCGGGATCTTCACGCCCCGCGCGGAGCAGGTGGAGCGGTTGGGAGCCGGCGAGGTGGGGTTCATGTTCGCGGCGCTCAAGGAGCTTCGCCTGGTGCGGGTGGGTGACACGGTCACCGACGAGCGCCAGCCGGCGGCAGACCCGTTGCCTGGATTTGCCGAGGCCAAGCCGATGGTGTTCGCCGGGCTCTACCCGGTGGAGTCCTCCGCGTTCGGCGAGCTGCGCGAGGCGCTGGAGAGGCTGTCCCTCAACGACTCCGCGTTCACGTTCCAACCCGATACCTCTCAGGCGCTCGGTTTCGGGTTCCGGTGCGGCTTCCTCGGCCTCCTTCACATGGAGATCGTGCAGGAGCGCCTGGAGCGCGAGTTCAACCTCGAGCTGATCACGACCGCACCCGGCGTGGCGTACCGCGTGCTCACCACGGCGGGCGAGGTCGTGGAGGTGGAAAACCCGGCGCAGCTGCCCGATCCCGCGACGATCGAGGCGGTGGAGGAGCCGCTCATCCACGCGACCATCCTCACACCGGACAGCTATCTCGGAGGCATCCTCAGGCTGGTGCAGGAGCGCCGCGGGGAGCAGGTCAAGCTCGAGTACCTGAGCCGTGACCGGGTGCTCCTGGAGTACCGCCTGCCGCTCGCGGAAGTGGTTCTGGATTTTTATGATAAGTTGAAATCCGTGTCGCGCGGCTACGCCTCCCTGGATTATCACTTCGCCGGCACCCGCGAGGGCGACCTGGTGAAACTGGACATGCTGGTCAACGGCAACCCAATCGACGCGCTGGCTCTGATCGTCCACCGCTCGACCGCGTACGCCAAGGCGCGCGCTCTCACCGCCAAGCTGCGGGAGATCATCCCGCGCCAACTCTTCGAGGTGGTGATCCAGGCGGCGATCGGGAACCGTGTGATCGCCCGGGAGGTCGTCAGGCCGCTGCGCAAGAACGTCATCGCGAAGTGCTACGGCGGCGACATCACGCGCAAGCGCAAGCTGCTCGAGAAACAGAAGGAAGGCAAGAAGCGCCTCAAGCGCCTCGGCCGCGTGGAGATCCCGCAAGAGGCCTTCCTGGCGGTCCTCAAGGTGGAGACATGAGCAGACATCACGTGTTCAGGGAGTACTACGAGGCGATCCTGGTCGCCGTGATCTTTACGCTGTTCGCGCGGACCTTTGTGGCGCAGGCGTTCAAGATCCCGACCGGTTCGATGGAGGACAACCTCCTGGTCGGTGACCACCTGTTCGTCAACAAGTTCATCTATGCGCCGCACTGGAGCACGCCGCTCGACTCCCTGATGCCGTACCGCAACATCCGGCGGGGCGACGTCGTGGTGTTCAAGTACCCGCAGGATCCCGAGCGCGATTTCATCAAGCGGGCGGTCGCCCTTCCCGGGGACACCGTCGAGATCCATAGCAAGGTCCTCTTCGTTGATGGGAAGGAGGAGGTCAACCCGCACGTCGTTCACAAGGACCCACAGGTCATACCCGACACGCCTGTGTTGCCGGTGTCGATCCGTAACCGCGACAACTTTGGCCCGTTCGCGGTGCCCGAGGGGTTTGTCTTCTGCATGGGTGACAATCGGGACAACTCTTACGACTCACGGTTCTGGGGCCCGGTGCCGCGCAGCTACTTCAAGGGACGCGCCCTTTTCATCTACTGGTCGTACGAGGCTCAGCCGAACTCCCACGAGTGGCGGGGGTGGTGGGACCGGGTGCAGCAGTTGGCGTCGGTCGCGGGCCATTTCTTCTCGCGCACCCGTTGGGGCCGCTCCTTCTCGATGGTGCACTGAACGCCACTGGGGGGAGCCGGGCTAGAATAGTGGTACGGGGCTGGTCGGGAGGTGCCCATGACACGTTGGGGCGAAAGAGGGGCAGGCAACCTCGGGTGCGTGGTTGGCATTGCCATCCTCGCGGTGGTGGTCATCATCGCGATGAAGGTGATACCGGTCAGGGTCGCGGTGGCGGAGCTGCAGGACTACTGTGAGAGACAGGCGGAGACGGCGTCACTACCGCGCAACTCGGACGCGAAGATCGCGGATGAGATCCTCATCAAGGCGCAGCAGAACAACCTTCCGGTTAGCAAGGAAGATATCAAGGTCTGGCGTGACACCAGCATGGAGCACATCGAGGTGAAGTACCGGGTGGTGCTGGACCTGCTGGTGTACAAGTACAACTGGGACGTGGTGCACAAGGTCGACAGAACACTCTTCTAGGTGCCTGCAGCACGGGCCCTGTTTCCCTTTCACTGCGTGAGGCTGTTCTTTTGCCGGTGCCGCGGTGTCGTCTTTTCTCTTTTTCCACTGCGTGGCGGCTTTTTCTTTGCCCCGCGGCCTCGGAGCCGAGTCGCTCGGGCTGGGCATCGAGCCCAGCCCTCCGACCCGCCTGCACGTGCGACCGAGCAGGGACGTCCCGCGTTGGGGCCCCTCGCCGTTCGTGTGAAGCCACGCCAGCGACACCCCACCGCGAGACGCCCGCTCGGAACCCGCACGCTCCGGCGGGATGGCTCCGCGGCCCGCGGGGCGGATTTCACCACCACCCTCCCTTTCGCCATGGTCCTGCCTGAGAGGTGTGAGCTGTGTCTTTGGGTGGGTGGAGAAGATCCGCCGGTGCCGCGGGTGGCCAATCTCTCCGGAGCCCGCGGGTACCGGACGCGCGAGCCGTGCTGGGGAGACGGTGGCGCGGCTTCTTGCGAACGCCGAGGGGCCCCGGCGCGGATCGCACTGGCCGGTCGCGGGCGAGGGGCCTGCAGGCGCAGGGCGCGGGGGCGCCCAAGCCCGCAGACGGACACCGCGGCACCGGCAGGAAGAGCCACGCAGTGAATCAAGAAAGAGAGGTTCGACGCGGCCCGGGTTAGTATGGCGGGTGCGCGGCCGCGCTGCGGCACCAGCCCAGGGGAGGATCCTCGGATGAGGCGTCAACTGATGGCCACGAAACCGCTGGCACTGCTGCTGGAGGAGATGAAAGGTGAGAACCGCCTGCGCCGTATCCTGGGGCCGATTCAGCTCACCAGCTTGGGCGTCGGCGCAATCATCGGGACCGGGATCTTCGTCCTCACTGGCAAGGCGGCCCACGACAACGCGGGCCCCGCGCTGATCCTCTCCTTCGTCGTCTCGGGCATCGCGTGCGTGTTCGCGGCATTGTGTTACGCGGAGTTCGCCTCGATGGTGCCGGTCGCCGGGTCCGCGTACACCTATGCCTACGCGACGATGGGCGAGCTGTTCGCCTGGATCATCGGCTGGGATCTCGTGCTGGAGTACACGGTGGTCTCCGCGACAGTGGCGCACGGATGGTCGGCCTATTTTCAGGACTTCATAGGTATTTTCGGGTGGCATGTCCCTCACGCCATGACCCGAGCGCCGTTCGACTACAACCCCGAGATCGGGAGGATCGTCAGCACGGGCACGACGCTGGATGTGCCCGCGATCGTGATCACCGTCATCCTGAGCGCGATCCTGGTGAAGGGCATCCGGGAGAGCGCCTCTTTCAACGCCACGATGGTGGGCATCAAGCTCGTCATTGTCTTGTTTGTTATCGCGGTTGGCGCTTTCTACGTCAACCCAGCAAACTGGCACCCGTTCGCCCCGTTCGGCTTCACGGGGGTTAGCTTCTTCGGCAAGACGGTCATGGGGCAGACCGACGCCGGCGGGCAACCGCTCGGCATGCTGGCGGGAGCCGCGATCATTTTTTTCGCCTACATCGGCTTTGATTCGGTGTCGACGCATGCGGAGGAGGCCCGGCAGCCGCACAGGGACGTGCCCATAGGGATCGTGGCGTCGCTCATCGTCTGCACCGTCCTCTACATCGCGGTGTCGGCCGTCCTTACGGGGATGGTTCGCTACGACAGGATCGACATCAACGCTCCGGTCTCGGACGCCTTCAAGCAGGTGGGACTGCCCTGGGCGCAGGGCATCGTCTCCCTCGGCGCGCTCACTGGCATCACCTCTGTCCTGCTCGTGATGATGCTGTCACAGCCGCGGGTACTGCTCGCGATTGCGCGGGACGGGCTGCTGCCGCCGAGCGTCTTCGGCGCGGTCCACCCAAAGTTCCGCACGCCATGGAAGTCCACGATCCTGACCGGAATCGTGGTGGCCATCCTGGGGGCGTTCCTGCCGCTGCGTATCCTTGCGGAGCTGACCAACATCGGAACGTTGCTCGCGTTCGTGATGGTGTGCATCTCGGTGCTGATCATGCGCTACACGAACCCGGCAGCGGACCGGCCTTTTCGCGCACCGTTCGGAATCACGGTGCCGATCCTCGGGATCGTGTTCTGCCTGCTGCTGATGTTCTCGCTGCCCGCGCAGAACTGGCTGCGCCTTTTTGTCTGGCTTCTGATCGGGTTCGTGATCTACTTCAGCTATGGGCGGTTCCACAGCTCCCTTGAGCTCAACCACGCCGCACGGCTCGCGGGAGCGGGCGGAGTCGTGGCCGCAGTGGAAGACCCTTCGGCCGGATCGCCGAGGAAGTGAGACACGGCGTCGTGAGACGAACCGGGGCAGGCACGCTTGCGGATGGGCCGCCCGCCGGTTAGCCTGCACGGCATGATCAACGCACTGAAGACGCTGTTCCGGACCAAGAGCCTGGAGCAGCTGCGCGCGAGCGCGGAGACCCCCGAGCACCATCTGCGCCGGGACCTCGGGACCTTTGACCTCACGATGTTCGGGATAGGCGCGATCATCGGCGCCGGAATCTTCTCGAGCATCGGCACGGCTGCCGCGGGGAACTTGGCGGACGGCCGCTGGCCGGCCGGCCCGGCGCTGGTCATCAGCATTCTGCTCGTGGCCGTCGCGTGCGGCTTCACTGGCCTCGCGTACGCAGAGTTCGCTTCGATGATCCCCGTGGCCGGCTCCGCGTACACGTACGCCTACGCGACCCTCGGCGAGCTGCTCGCCTGGATTATCGGCTGGGACCTGCTGCTCGAGTACGCGGTCAGCAACGTCGCAGTGGCGATATCCTGGGGGGACTACGCGCGCAGCTTCCTTGCGAACGTCCTGAACATTCACATTCCCGGTTGGCTCGCGATGGACCCCCGCTCCGCCCTTCGTCTGGTGGAAGGTGCGCCTGCGATGGGGATCGGCGAGAAGCTCAGCGTGATTGCCCAGGGGAAGGCGGGAGCGCTTGACGGTGCGGCCAGCTTCGCCAATTGGAGCGTGCTGAAAGACGCGCCGATGCTGCTCGGCTTCCCGGTGACCGTGAACCTGCTGGCCGTGGTCATCACGGTGCTCGTCACGTGGCTCGTTTACATCGGGATAAGGGAGAGCTCACGCGCAAACTCGATCATGGTCGTGGTGAAGGTCGGCATCCTTCTGGCCGTCGTCGTGCTGGGCCTGCGCTTCATCTCGCCCGGGAATTGGGTCCCGTTCGCCCCGGCTGGCTGGCGGGGCATTCAGTCGGGGGCTGCGATCATCTTCTTCGCGTTTATCGGTTTCGATGCGGTGAGCACGACCGCAGAGGAGTGCCGCGACCCGGGGAGGAACCTGCCTCGCGGAATCCTGCTGTCGCTGGGGATCTGCACCGTGATCTACGTTGCCGTGGCCCTCGTGGTGACGGGGATGCTGCGGTACACGGAGTTGGCCCGGAAGGCCGATCCACTGGCGTACATCTTCGAGCAGCACCACATGAGCGGCATCGCTGGGCTGATCAGCTTCGGCGCTGTCATCGCCACCACTGCCGCCCTCCTCGTGTACCAGGTCGGCCAGCCGCGCATCTTCATGAGCATGAGCCGCGACGGGCTCCTGGGCCCGTGGTTCGCGAAGGTCCATCCGCGCCACAAGACGCCCGGCAACGCCACCATCCTCACTGGGGTGCTGGTGGCGGTCCCCGCAGCGCTCGGCAACATCGACGAGGTCGTGGAGCTTACGAACATCGGCACGCTGTTCGCGTTCGCGATCGTCTGCGCCGGTGTGATGGTGCTGCGGCTGCGGCGCCCCGAGGCGCAACGGAGATTCCGGATGCCGCTCATCTGGGCGCTGGCTCCTGCCGCCATCCTCGCGTGTTTCTGGCTCGCCCAGGGCCTGCCCACCGTGACCTGGTGGCGCTTCGTCGTTTGGATGGCGATCGGCCTGTGCCTCTACTTCTCGTATGGCCGGCGTCGTTCGGCGCTTAGTCGGGCGTCGGGAGGCTGACCGCCCCTCGATTGTGGACAGTCGGCGGTGCCTCAAAACACGGCGTAGGCGCCGTTTCGGATGATGCGGGTCTTCTCCCCCTCGGGCCTGATCGCAGTGGCCTCGGCGACCTGGATCGGGTTGCCCTTGGCGTAGACCACGTCCTGGTGGACCACCGTCTCGCGGCTTATGAATTTGCTCAAGCCGATGGTGCCCCCGAGGTGGTCGGAGCGGCCGTACGCCCAGTGGAATCCGGCCTTTTCGTCCTCGAGGACGTTGCCGGTGACCTGTGCCCACTCGTTGCAGCCGAACGCGACCTCGGCGATGTTGGTGCGGGCCGGGTCGGCTGCGAAGAAGGCGCGCAGGTTGCGCGCCATGTTGCTGTTGCCCTCGACGCCCGAGATGCGGTTGCGCTCGACGTGCAGGATCACCAGGTCGGCCCCGTCCCGCATCGGGATCGTCCCGTGGGTCTCGGAGAGTCTGCCGGGCTGCTCACCTTCGTAGGGCACGATGAACGTCTCGCCCGAGGGGAGGTTGATCACCCGGTCGCCCGGTTTGTGGCGAGGGAGGAAGCCGTCGTCCACCTCGGGCGTGCGGAACCGGAGGTCGAAGGAGCAGCGGTTCCCCGTGGAGAACGTCACCTCCAGCGACTCGGCCCCCCGCAAGATCTTCTCGAGGATGTGGCAGCGCCGAGCCACCTCGCGGTAGTCGGCGGCGAGGGCGGTGCGCTCCATGCGTTTCTCGACCCCGGGCATCGAGGCGGCGCGGAAGTCCTCCTTCACCTGGGAGAGCGCATCGAGGGGGGCGGTCGCGGAGTACTGGGTGAGGAAAACGGCGAGCGTGCTGTCGAGGAGAGCGTCAACGAGCACCACCGTGTTCCCGCCCATCTCGCCCTCGATCGGAAGCTCCGCGTTGTTGGCCCCTGTGGCCGGGTAGGTGAGCACGGGGTTGGTCGAGAACCCGCGGCCGCGCCCGAGCGCGCTGAACGTCCGGTGCCACTCGAGCGCCATCGCGCGACGTTCCTTCCATGCAGGTGTGTCCTCGCCGGGCGTGCGCGGCAGGTCGCAGGCGACGGTCACCACCTCCTCAGCCTTGGGGTCGAAGACGTCCGTGAGCAGCTTCATGAGATCGAACGCCATGTCGCCTCCGCGCTCGCGTAGGCTACCACTTTGTTGCGGTGCCACGCACCCACGGCACGCCCACGGGAGCGAGTGCCGCCAGTTCCCAGGGCTCGTTCGGGTAGCGCACCGACTCGAGGAAGAGCCCCGCCGCGGGCGCGGCCAGCAGAGGAGGCTGCGCCTCCCCGGACAGCCACCCACCGACGTCGGTCGGGGCGGCCTCGCCGCGCCCGATCGTCACCAGCGCGCCGACCATCCGCCGAACCTGGTTCCAGAGGAAGTGACTCGCGACCAGGCGGAGCAGGACGAATTCGCCCAACTCCGCCACCTCGCACGCCTCCACCTCGACGACCGTGCTCTCGGCCTCCCTGGCGCGCCGGGTGAACGCAGCGAAGTCGTGCCGGCCGACGAACGCCGCAGCTCCGCGGGCCATCGCCCTGGCGTCAAGGTTTTTTGGAACCCACCAGGTGGTTCGCTTGCCGAACGCCGAGCGCCGGCGCGCGATCTGGTAACGGTAGGCGCGGGCCAGGGCGTCGTGGCGCGCGTGGAACCCCTTCGGTGCCTGGCGCACATCCCGAACCGCGAGGTCGGGGGGAAGCTCCTGCTCCAAGGCGCGCGCAAGCCGGTCCGGCCTGACCGGCCGGCGGCAGCGCAGCGAGGCGACCTGGCCGAGGGCGTGGACGCCAGCATCGGTGCGACCGGCCCCCTGGAGGTCCAGTCCCTTCTCGCCGGTCAGCCGCCGGAGCGTCTCCAGGAGGACCCCCTGGACCGTCCGGCCGGCGGCCTGCACCTGCCAGCCGGCGAACTTGGTCCCGTCGTACTCGATCAACAGCCGGTACGTGGGCATGCGCAGAGTGTAGCGGGGGCTGTAGGTTGCGCGCAGCGGGAGGTAGTGGCGGCCCGTGGGGGAATCGAACCCCCGCTTCCGGCGTGAGAGGCCAGCGTCCTAACCACTAGACGAACGGGCCACCGTGGGCGCGGAGCCTATCACGAGGGCGGAATCTGTGTAAACCCCTCATCAGATTGAAGCCTCGAACGTTGCGTCCCTTCCGCGAGGATCGGCCAGAACCCGGGGTCGGCTTGGCGTGGCCGCGCAATCCCGCTATACTCTGCCCGGCGCAGGGCGCGCTGATAGCTCAATTGGATAGAGCATCTGACTACGGATCAGAAGGTTGGGGGTTCGAGTCCCTCTCGGCGCGCCAGTCCTAACTTCTCAAAACAGGACGCTTCTTCAGCCTGGGATGTCAGACTTTGCAACCAACCGGGCGCCGGGGAGGCGGGCCGCTCCGGCCGCGAGCTTGGCCCCACCCAGCGTCGCGGTGGCCGTCTTCGAGAGCCAGACACGTGACGTGTCGCCGGGCACGACGGGCAAACAGATCGCTCCAGATCGTCTCGTCCCGGCAACCGTTGCAGGTGCTCGAAGGACACGACAACAGGCATTGAGGCGGTGGATCACGCGTGTCGCGCTGCCTGCTGCCTACTTCGTGTCCTGCCGATAATGCCGTACGGCGACCGGTCCCATCCGCATCATCCCGTCCATGAACGCGCGCAGCTCGAAGTTCGGCCCCAGCTTCGCCCGCGCGTCGTCGTACACCCCTCGCACCTCCCGGTAACCGAGGTAGTAGGTCGTCAACTGGACGGGGCTTGTGATGCTGCGCATCCACATGTTCGACGCGAGTTGGTCGCCCTGCAGCGCCTCGTCTTTCACGAACCGGATCACCTCGTCGCGCGACATCCCCTGCGTGTGCACGCGGATGTCCACGATCGTGCGGGCAATGTTCTCGAGCTGCTTCTTCAGGTGTGCGAGGCGCGGCAGCGGCCCACCCCAGCCCTCGTCCAGCAGCAAGCGCTCGCAGAAGGTTCCCCACCCCTCCACGTAGACATCGTTCGGGAAAAGCGCGCGCACCTTTCGCGGGTGCCGGGCGGCGTACTTGAGCTGCGTGTAATGGCCTGGCAGCAGTTCGTGCGCCGCGATCATCGTGTTGAAGTCGCGGTTGAAATCGCGAAAGAACGACGCCGCCTGTTCGGGGGTCGCATCGTCGGACGGCACCGGGACGAAGAACAAGGTCTTGGACTCCGGGGAATACGGCCCGGCCGCGTAGACGCCGCCGACACTCTGGCTGAGGAAGTACGACGGTGAGGTGGAGACGAAGAGCGTGAGGGGATCCGGCAGGGTCATGATCCTGCGCTCGCGCACGAACCCCTCGAGTCGCTTGATCGTGTCCAACCAGTTGTCGAGGTACTCCTTCGTGTTACGGTCACCGTCCGCCGCGACGCGATCGAACAGCCGCCGCAGCAGTGCCCCGTCGTCCTGCGGCGGCGGCTCGTTCGGCAGCAGGATCGTCCACGTCCTGCGGCCGAATGCAGCCGCTTCGGTCTTCTTGGCTGCAAAGTCGGCCCGGGCACGTGCCAGCACGTCGGGCAGCGGCTGCTCGATCCCGGTCGTCCACCTGAACGCCGCGGCGTAGTGCTCGCCGAGGCGGGGCGAGCCGGTGGCGCGGCGTGATAACCCGTCGAGGAATGCCGCAAGGTCCTGGAGCGCTTTCGACGCAACCACCCCTTCGGTTCGGAGCGCTGACTCCAGGGCCGGCTGCCCCTTGCCCGCTTCGGCGAGGCCGGCCGCGAAGAACTCCGCCGACGAACGCGCCTGGCTGGCGGCGAGGCGGGCGAGGTCCGCCGCGATCGCCGAGGCCGGGGATGCAGCCAGCGCCTCCTGCGCCTGCTTCGCCAGCCGCGGCACGAGCTTTGTCCTCGCGACGACGCTCCGGAGGCGTTCGGAGAGCGGCAGGTCGTCCCGCACGAGGAGAAACACGTTGGCGTTCTCGATGATGGACGTCCAGTAGAGCGGATCGCGGTCTGGACGCTTCATGGCGGAAAGCGTCAGGATTTCGCGCTGCAGTTGACCGGTCAACGCCTCCGCATCGAGCGTGTCGTCGAATGTGAGGTCGCCGCTGCTCACCGCTGCGGTCAGGTGGTCGAGCGTCTCGCGATTGAAGCGCAGCCACTCCGCGCGGCGCGTCGGGGAGAGATCTTCCAGTTGACCGTCGAGGTCGTGGCGGCCGGCCTGCGTCGCCAGGCTGGGAAAGGTCTGGAAGTAGCGCTCGATGTAGGCGTTGACGAGGTCGGCCACGGCGGGGCGCTGGGCGTGACCGCACGAGCCGAGCACCGCGGCGGCAACGACAAGCGAGGTCAGCAGGGTGCGCATGCGCGCCATGGTATCGCCGGCAGCGGGCCGGCGCCAGAACAAGAGTCCGCTCCCACTACGCCGCCCCGCTTCCCGTGGTATGGCGGGCCAATGCGGGGGCGCGACCCTCTCGAGGTCGCCCGACTCCGCGTCCCTACGCGCGACTGGCCCCTGCCAGTGTGCGCCCGCTGCGACCGGACGACAAACGTGCGCAACTGAGCCGCGCCGCGCCCTGCGCTTCTGCGGGCTCGCGATCGTGCGTCTTGGAAGAGTAGGCTTTGCGTATGACCCGCCCTCAAGTGGCCGACGGGCTGAAGTGCTGTGACGGATACCGAAGGAGGAGAGGATGAGCCTTGAAACCGCACGGAGCTTCCTGTTGTGGTGCACAGTCATCAACTACGGAGTCCTGCTCATCTGGTTTCTCCTATTCGCCTTCGCGCACGATTGGCTTCACCGACTCCATGGGCGATGGTTCCATCTGTCCAGCGATCAGTTCGACGTCGTGCACTACGGCGCGATGGCGGTCTACAAGATCGGGATTCTGCTGCTTAACCTCGTGCCTTTTATCGTTCTGTCCATCCTCATTGCTCGGACATGATGAGAGCCATCGGGGACCCGGTCTGACCCCCAAGGGCGCGAGATTGACAGGCGCGAGTGCGTTTTCGTGCTCAAACCGATGCTGTGTTTCCTAGGGACCCAATGCAGCGAGTAGCCAGGGGTTTGTTCCAACTCGAGTGGATCGTCGTTAATGATGGCGGGGCAAATTCAGACGAGAAATGTCGGTTGAACTCAAAGCGAGGCGGAAGCGTAGAAGAACGTGGAGGTGGTCCCATGGTCCGGAATTCCGTGTGCGCCGTTCTCATCTTTTTGCTTGCCAGCGCTGTGCATGCCGGCGACCCCAAGGAAATCCTGGCAAAGGTTAAGGCCGCGAGCGGTGGAGCGGCCTGGGACGCGATCCGCACGGCCCGGACCGAGATGACGGTTTCGGTCGGAGGGCTCACCGGTACAGTCGAGGCTCTCGATGACGTGACCCTTGGCCGTTATGTGGACCGTTTCAAGATCGGTCCGCTGAGCGGCGCGGAAGGGTTCGACGGCACCGTCGCGTGGTCGCAGGACGCCTCGGGCCAGTCGCGCGCGGAGGAGGGCGGCGACGGCCGCCTCCGGGCGGCAAACGAGTCGTACCGGCGCGCCTATGGGTTCTGGCACCCCGAACGGTGGCCGGCCCAGATCGAGGATGCGGGCACGCAGGAGGAGAACGGTCGGAAGTTCCTCGTCGTGAGGATCACGCCCAAGGGCGGCAGGCCGTTCCACCTGTGGATCGATGCCGCGACGATGCTCATCGACAGGACGGTCGAGAAGATGGCGCTCGAGACGCGCACGACGTTCGTGACCGACTACCGGACCGTCGCTGGAGTCAAGATTGCGTTCGCGGTCCGGTCCACCAACGGCGACACTCGCTACGACCAGCGGGCGACGATCGATACGATTGACTTCAACGAGCCGGTGGAAGACGCCGCGTTCAAGCTCCCTGCGCCACCCCCGCCCGACTTCGCGTTTGCTGGCGGCAAGACGTCCACGACCGTCCCGTTTGAGCTGCTCAACAACCACATCTATCTGGAGGTCAAACTGAACGGCAAGGGCCCCTACCGCCTGATGTGCGACACCGGCGGTGCCAACATCGTCACGCCCGAACTGGTCACGGAGTTGGGCCTGAAGAGCGAGGGGGCGTTTCAGGGACGGGGCGTGGGCGAGAAGTCCGAGGACATCGGGGTCACCAAGGTCGAGAAAGTGGAAATCGGCGATGCCACGATCTCGAACCAGGTCTTCATGGTGTTCCCGCTCGGGCCGTTCGGTGCGGTCGAGGGCGTGCCGCAGTTCGGCCTGGTCGGCTACGAGGTGTTCAAACGCTTCGTGGCGACGGTCGACTACGAGAAGAAACTCCTGACCCTCACGCTCCCGTCGGCGTTCGACTACCACGGAACCGGCACGGTGGTGCCTTTCACCTTCAACGAGCACATCCCGCAGGTCGAGGGCTCCCTCGACGGCTTTGCCGGGAAGTTCGACATCGATACCGGCGCGCGTGACTCGGTGTCGATCCTGGCGCCGTTTGCCGAGCAGCACGGGATGAAGGAGCACTACGGGGCCACGGTGGCGGCAGTGACGGGGTGGGGCGTTGGCGGGCCGGCGCGCGGCCTGGTGACCCGCGCCAGGACCCTCCGGCTGGGCACGCTCGAGGTCTCCGGACCGGTCGTGGACCTCTCGCAGCAGAAGAAGGGGGCGTTCAGCGACCCGTACGTGGCCGGCAACGTGGGTGCCGGTGTGCTCAAGCGCTTCAACGTCACCTTCGACTACGGCCGCCAGCGGCTGATCTTCGAGGCCAACGCGAACAACGCGCGGCCCGACACCTACGACCGCGCCGGGATGTGGATCAACCGCGGCTCCGAGGGCTTCGAGGTGCTCGACGTCGTGGCGGGCGGGCCGGCGGAGGCTGCGGGCCTGAAGGTGGGCGATCGGATCACTGCGATCGGTGGGGCGCCTGCCGGCCAGTTGTCTTTGCCGGTTGTTCGCGAGCGCTTCCGCACCGAGTCGGTCGGCACGACGATCAAGCTGGCGGTGCGCAGGGACGGGAAGGAGCGCAACCTGAAGCTCGTCCTGCGCGACCTCGTGCCGGAGTCGCCTCGAGAACCGGTCAAACCCGTTTCCTAGCCCGGACCGTGTGACACGACATCGGGGGACCGCACCGAAGAGGAGCAGGCCCGCCACGGCAGGTGCATCCGATGGCGCACCTGCCCGTTCCATCGACCGGACCCGAAAGTTGCCGCGATAAAGCGGGCACCCTGTCCTCAGGTTCGAAGGCCGTACGCAGAGATACGAGGACGCGAAGCGAAGAACGGTCAATGGAATGGGCTCAAGGTCATTGGAGGTTCGTAAATCCCCTTCCCCCCATCCTGAGCCCCTCGACGCCTCGCCAGGAGACGAGCGATCGGCCCAAGAAACGTCGGTCACCCGGACCGGCTTTTGGGTCTTGAGTCCGGCTTAATGCTGACTTGCCGCCACTACCTGGGCACGTTTGAGGTCGAGCTTTCCAAAGTCGAAGCCAACCCCCACGCCGCGCCCGGTGCCGGCAAGCGCGAGTGAGACCTCTCCCTTGGTATAGACAGCCGCTTGGCTGGCCTTGACCGCACCCGCATCCGCCTCGGCAGCCGCGTAGCCACCGAGCACCTCGTTGATCCCCTTAACCGCGGAGAACTCACCCTTACCCTCGAGCACATCCATCTTGCCGAAGGTGAGGCCTCCGCCGTGGACGGTGAGGTCAACCGGCAGACGCTGCCCGTTGCTGCACGAGACCTCACCGCGACCGTGGGCGACCTTGTACACGGCCGACCAGCCCTTCAGGCTGAATGTCATCGTGCATTTTGCGAGCGTGGACTCGCCAGCGGCCGCCATTGCCGTCGGCCACGCCAGCACGATTCCGGTTAACACGACCAACCAACGCTTGCGAGTCATGGTCACCTCCGTGGAAGCCCCAGCGCCCGATCTCGGCGAGCTGTCAACATGCGGGGAGGGCGAAGCGCTGAGGCGCTTCAACCCCTTCAACGAGTCGAGTGCGAGGCCCCATTCCCGAGCGCTCGCCGCCGGTGCAGTGAGCGAGGTGTGGCGCGCCCAACCAGAACGAAAGGTGGCTTGGCCTGAGGGGGTCACAACAACAGGCGGTACGGCAGGTGTGGAGCGAAGCTTGCGCGTTAGGGTACGAAGACATGAAACGAAGTGCGGTCAACTCAGAAACGGAGCCGCGTAACAAGGTGCCTGTATGAAGTTAAGATAGTAAAGAGGTCCATTCGGGGGTCGGCATCGTGCCCTGGTCCTACGTTCGAGGCGGTATTCGTAAAGGCCCGTTTGACGACGCGGCCTTTCGTCAGATGGGGGCTGCCGGTGAGCTTGAGCCGACCGACCTCGTCTGGAGTCCAGGCATGCCCAAGTGGGTACGGGCCGAGACGGTTCCAGGCCTGCTTCCGCCCGTGGCCACGCCCGTGCCCATGCCTGTGCCGGCGCCCCCGGCTCCGGAGCGCCCGCCGACAGCTGCGGAACTCTTCCTCGAGGGCCACTCAGCTTGCGTGATCCAGGCAACTGAAGCTGTTCCCCAACCGGTTGCGCCTGGTCAGCCAAGATCGTTGCCAGCGGCTCAAGCTAGACCAGCGACAACGGCTCGGGCGGAAGCCAAGCTCACCGTGAGCGGGGCTTCCCCAACGCAAATAGCGAAGAAGTCCGAAATGGGTTGGTACTTTGAGGCGCTGCAGAAATACGCCGTGTTCAGCGGTCGGGCACGCAGACGCGAATTCTGGGGGTTCCTTGTCGTGAGCTTCCTCATGTCCTTCCTTCTCATCTTCATTGATTGGGTTGCGGTGAACTATTCGGGGATGCCCATCAAGACGGGGCTGCTTTTTCAGCTGTACGC
>DATKMD010000096.1:0-3717 GCA_035542075.1 Thermoanaerobaculaceae bacterium | reverse complement strand
GCGGTGCATGGCGCGGCGGCGAGGATGATGACGCCGGCGATGTACTGGCTCGCGAGCTCCGGCCCGATCAGCGGAAGGAACACGTGGTTGAAGAACAGCCAGCCGAAGAACGCCATCGAGAACGGTTTGACCAGCCAGTTGACGACGAGGGTGACGATGAGGCCGCGAGGCCTCTGACCGACCCGGGCGATCGACGCGAAGTCGATCTTGAGCATCATCGGGTAGATCATCAGCCAGATCAGCACCGCTACGGGTGCGTTGATGTGCGAACCCGAGCCGAACTCCATCCCGCGCAGCGCCCCCGTCAGACCCGGCAGCGCCTTGCCGAGCAGGACGCCCACCACCATGCACAGGGCGACCCACAGCGTCAGGTAGCGCTCGAAGACGTTCATCTGTTTGGTTTGGCTGCCCATCAGGTGCGCACCTTTGCCCTGCCCACCGGTGGGCGCCCCTTCGGCACCCGGATCCCCACCCTCTCGAGGTCCCGGTCGGCCCGGCAAAGCCGCTCCAAGGGAACCTTGCGAAGCGCGCGCAAAAGCTCGGCGTCCGCGCGCGCGTTGGCGTCCTCCTCCAGGTAACTGCCGAGCTGCTCCAGCAGCGGCCCTTGCGCGGCTCCCTCGGTAAGGCGGTAGGCGACCCAGCGACCATCCTTGCGCTCGGCCACGAGGCCAGCGCGGCGCAGGTCCGAAAGGTGCGCCGAGACCGTGGAGGTCGCGAGGTCAAGCACCGCGGTTATCTGGCAGACGCACAGCTCGCCGCCCCGCAGCATGGCGAGGATCCGCAACCGCGCCGGGTGGGCGAGGGCCTTGTAGACTTCGACGAGCTCGGCAAGAGGTTCTGGGCTCATTTCGTCACATCGCGAAATGTAGGACCATGGGGCGTGGTTGTCAAGGGTGGTGACGAATGGGTGCAGTCACCGCCGGAGGCTGGCGATGGCCGGACGGACTGTGAAGAAACGGGTGCTGATCCTGTGCACCGGCAACTCGTGCCGCTCGCAGATGGCCGAGGGGTGGGTGCGCCATCTCCTCGGCGACCGGTGGGAGGTCGCGAGCGCCGGAACGCAACCCGCCGCATCGGTTCACCCCCTCGCCGTCCGGGTGATGTCCGAGGTCGGGGTCGACATCTCAGAGGCACGGCCCAAGCACTGGGCGCCGTATCTCGACCAGCGCTGGGATCTGGTTGTGACCGTCTGCGACGCCGCGCGGGAGAGCTGCCCGCTCTTCCCGGGCGCGAGCGAACAGATTCACGTGTCGTTTCCCGATCCCGTGTCGGCGGTCGGCAGCGACAAGGAGCAGTTGGTCGTTTACCGCGCCGTCCGCGATGACATCCGGGACCGTCTGGTGTCCGAGATCGCGAAGCGTTCCTGACATTTGCAGGTTCTTGAGAGGGTCGATTTTACGGGACCTTGACAGGGGTGGCTCACGAACCTATATTTGTTACATGCAAATATCCGCTCCGGCAAGCATAGAACCGCAAGTCGCGGATCAGGCGCGCCGCCTGCACCGGGCGGTGACCGAGCTGATGCGCAGGTACCAGTTCCGGGACCGCAACGAGATCTGCTGCTTCGGGGTCTCGGTTTCGCAGTGTCACGCGCTGGAGGCGCTCGGCCAGGCGGGGGAGCTCACGATGGGGGAGCTGGCCTCGAAGATGCACCTCTCGGTGAGCACGGTGACCCGCGTCGTCGACCAGCTGGTGGCGCGCGGTCTCGCGCAACGGGGCGAGGACGCGAAGGACCGGCGGGTGTGCTGCGTGGAGCCGACTTCCAAGGGGCGCGAGCTGCTGGGGAGGATCTCCGCCGAGTTGCTCGAGGGTGAGACGGCAATCCTGACCAAGGTCCCGGCCGAGCACCGGGAATCAGTGATCCACGCGCTCGAGGAGTTGTCACGAGCTGTGGACGAGTGGCGTGGCGTGGAGCCGCGGCAGGAAGGGGGCTGCTGTGCCGAGACGACTGACGGATAAAGAGATCAAGGACGCGGTCAGGCAGGGGTACACCGCGAGGGTGAAGGGGGGCTCGTGCTGCGGCCCGACTGCGACTCCGGCGACGGGCGAGTGCGGCTGCGGAAGCCCGACGGCCCTCGGGTACTCGAACGCGGAGCTCGCGACGCTGCCGCAAGGGGCGGTGGCGAACTCGTTCGGCTGCGGCAACCCGGCTGCCTTCAGCGACGTCAAGGCGGGCGAGGTGGTGCTCGACATCGGCTCGGGCGCCGGCATCGACTGCCTGATCGCCGCCCGCAGCGTGGGCGCGGCGGGACGGGTGATCGGCCTCGACATGACCCCGGCGATGATCGAGAAGGCGCGGGGGAACGCCCGGGATGCCGGGGTCACCAACGTTGAGTTTCGCCTCGGGGAGGCGGAGGCGATGCCGGTGGCCGACGGGAGCGTGGACTGGGTGATCTCCAACTGCGTGATCAACCTTGCCCCCGACAAGAGGGCAGTGTTTCGCGAGGTGGCGCGAGTGCTCAAGCCCGGGGGACGGGTGGCCATCTCCGACATCGTCCTTGCCGACGATGTGCCCGAACTCCCGACCGCGTTGAAGAACGACCCGGAGCTCTACGTCGCGTGTGTGGCAGGCGCAATTCGCGAGTCGGAGTACCTCGCCGCGATGAGGGACGCAGGCCTCGTTGATGTCGCGGTGACCGCGCGCATGACCTACGGCGAGGACGCGCTCGGGGCGTTCTTCCAGGAGACCCTGGACCGGCTCGAGGGCGGGGAGCGTATGGAAGGCTTCTTGGCCGAACTGAGGGAGGCGGTGGTTGGCAGGGTGTGGAGCGCGAGAATCATCGGTCGCAAACCGACAGGAGCCACGCGGAAGCCACAGCCCTCGCCTGAGAGCGTGGCCGTCGAGGACGCGGGAGAGGGCGACGCATCGGCGATCGAGGGCATCCTCGTCGCGGTGGGCCTGCCGGGGACAGACGTTCGCGAGCACATCGGCCACTTCCTCGTCGCTCGTGCCGATGGGCGGATCGTGGGGTGTGCCGGGCTCGAGCTGTACGGCCAGGCGGCGCTGCTGCGCTCGCTTGCCGTGCTGCCCGAGCAACGTGGCCGGGGGGTCGGCGGCCGCCTCGCGGCCGCGATCCTCGCCAAGGCCCGGCGCCTGGGTGCTGGCGAGGCAGTTCTCCTCACCACGACTGTCCAGGGGATGGCGGCGGGCATGGGCTTCCAGATCGTGGGGCGGGATTTGTTGCCGGAGGCGGTGCGGGGGTCGTGGGAGTTCAAGGCGGACTGCTGCGGGACCGCCACCTGCATGCGGCTCGCGCTCGCGCCGGAGGGCGCTCTGTCCGCAGTAACCCGCTAGGATGGGCGGGGCAGGTGGGAGGCGATTGAGATGACCGAGATCCTGACCGACGCCTGGGCCAGGGCCTGGGGCGAGGCTCTCAACGGCAGTGCGACCTACCGCGCCGTCGCGGCCTCGTGGGAAGGCGCGGTGCTCGTGGCGGTGCGGGGCGACCCGGACCGCGGCGTCGAGGAGCGCGCGGTGTTCCTCGACCTCTGGCACGGGACCTGCCGCGACGCGCGCGCGGCGCGCCCGGAGGACCTGGAAGCGGCCCGCTACGCGCTCACGGCTGACGCAGGCACCTGGGCCGGGTTGCTCTCCGGCACCCTCGACCCGATGAGCGCGGTGATGGGCGGGGCCCTCGAGCTCACCAAGGGCAGCGTGGGGTCGTTGTTCCCGCAGCTCGCCGCTGCCAAAGAGCTGGTGGCGGTGGCCCGCTCGCT
>DATKMD010000095.1:0-9670 GCA_035542075.1 Thermoanaerobaculaceae bacterium | reverse complement strand
GGCGAACCCTCAGGCGTCGGTGCCGATGCTCGGGGCATCGGGAGCCATCGCCGGAGTCTTGGCGGCGTACGCCGTTCTCTATCCCCGATCGCCGGTCACGGTCATCAACCCTATCCCCCTCATGTGGCTGTTCTGGGGGTTTTTCATGTCGTTTCCGGCGTGGTTGGTGATTCTGGAGTTCTTCGTCGTCAACCTCTGGAGCGCTTTCCAGCCGTCCAGCGCGGCGGGCGGTGTGGCCTTTGTGGCGCACGTCGGCGGGTTCATCGCTGGCCTGGTTCTCCTGCCCCGGCTTCGCACGCGGGAACCCGTCGACTACGACGCGTGGGATCGTTGGCTCGGGCCGCGCCGTCGCTGACTAGCTGGGTGACAGCGGGCCGCGACGGATGGGAGATTGCCCGTCGACATACGCAGAGGGAGGGCACAATGGCAACGAACGTCAGAATCGTCCACGCACGCGACTTCATTCGAGCAACTCCAGAAGGGCGCCTCGATCTTGAAGAATCCAAGAGGCTGCTGGCAGAGATCGCGACCGCCGCGCTCCCTTTGACTGGCTACCAGATACTGTTGGACACTCGGCGGGCACAGGTAGCAATGTCGGTAACCGACCTCTGGTACCTGGCCACTGACTTCTGGGATATAGCCGGCGAAATCGTCAATCCTCGTGGCCGTCTCCCGAGAAGAACGGCTGTCCTATGCCCACTTGTAGGATTTGATCGCGCGAGCTTCTTCGCGCTCTGCGCGGAAAACCAAGGTCTTCACGTGAGGGCATTCACCTCCTTCGAAGATGCGATCGAATGGCTGATCATGGATGGGACCTGACGTCCTCGGCACGGTCCGACCCACCGCAGCGCCAGCCGGGTGTCGTTTCGGCCAATCGCCCGTGGCCTCCTGTGGCACTCGACTACAAGGAGCATGGACGAAGAGTCCGAGACTGGGCTCGCTGAGGCAACCTGGAGCGTTCTTTCCGAGGAGGCGCTCCGGGTCGGCTACGACTTCCTCCGCGCTATCACGCGCCATCTTCCTGAACTGTCCAGCGCGGACTGCGCTCGAGTCGGCTCGGGAACCCCTGGCCGAACGCAGCCTTGATGTGAGGGGAAAGGAGGCATCATGCATCTACGAGTGAAGGATTTCATGACGGACCGCGTCGTCACTGCGACGCCCCAGACCACGATCGACCAGGTCCTCAAGGAGATGCAGGTTCACGGAATCAACGGCACGGTCGTCGTGGACGATGAACGGCACGTGTTAGGCGTCGTCACGCAAGGAGACGTCTTCCGGGCGGCGCTCCCGACCGAGGCGGAGGTGCTCGCCGACGAATCCTACTTCCTCTCGGCCGAACGCCTGAAGGAGCACATCAGAGAAGCTCTTCTGCGCCCAGTGGGGGAGATCATGTCGCGGAGGCTCGTGTCGGTGTCGCCCGATTCGCCCGCAGCGCTCGCAGGGGGGATCATGCTGGATCACCGGATAAAACAGCTTCCGGTAGTCGAAGCCGGAATACTCCAGGGGATTATCACGATCGCGGACATCACGAGACAATTCGTCTGAAACACCCTGATCGCTCAGACCTCTGCGCGGGGGGACCCGGGTGGCGGACAGTGGGCGGCGTGACCTGCTCCCCTGAAGTCGGTCAAGGCGCCACGAGCGCCTGGGCGCGGCTAGACCCGCCCCAAGAAAGTGGACCAGTGGTAGGTTGAGGATCGGGACCTCGGAGAGCCTCCCGTGCCGGCCCTGCCGCCACTTGGCGCTGTCACCTCTCTCAGTCTAGACACTGAAGCAACCCCGCCTGTCCGGCGGGCTTTTCTTGCCTCGAGGGCACAGTGCCCTCGAGCGGTTTCGCGGCAAGCCCAGCATAGTCGCCCTGTTCTAAGTGGCCGGGGATTGTCTGGGCAGACCTCGTTGGAGTTGCCATCGCTGCCCTGCTCGTCGACAGCATGGCGCGGCCGGTCAAGGGTGTAGGCATCACCGCCCCAGCGCTTCTCGCGCCGATTGCGGCCGCCGAGGTCGCGGCCATCCTGGAGCGCATCGGCGGCAAGAGCGGCTCGGCCTGCGTGATCGGCTATGTCAGCAGGACGCTCGGCACCCTGACCGGCGCCGACCGGATGAACATGAAGAAGATCGTCGGCCTCGGAGCACCAGTCGCGTCGATCTGCGGCGCCGGGACCCTCGACGGTGTGTTCCTGACCGGAGTGATCGCCGCTCTCCTAGCGTCCTCCTGACGGCGGAAACGAGGCCAAGACCGCTTCCCACGAGGATGAAGCACTCTTGACACGCACGAGTGGCCGTCTAGCATAGTCCTGCCAGCAATCCTTTAGCCGCAAGAAGGGAGGGCGACCGGCGCTCGGGCCATGCGCGACTACACGTTCGACAAAGCAACCTTCAGGCGCCTAGGGGAGATCGGGCGCGTTCTCTCCAAGTACGGGCTGGGGGAGATCGCCGAGAGGCTGCGGCTGCCGAAGAGGCTTCACGTCCGATTGGGGAGAACCCCACCCTCGCTCGGGGAGAAGCTCAAGGCCATTCTCGAGGAGCTCGGCCCGACCTACATCAAGCTCGGACAGGCCTTGAGCTGTCATCCCGACGTCCTCAGCCCGGACATCATCCGGGAGCTGGCGAAGCTGCAGGAAAGGGTCGATCCGTTCCCCTTCGCCCAGGTGCGGAGGACGATCGCCAGGACTCTCAAGAAGCACCTCGAGGAGGTGTTCCAGGAATTCGAGTCCGTTCCCTTCGCGGCCGCGTCGCTGTCCCAGGTGCATCAGGCCCGCCTGCCCACAGGGGAGAAGGTGGCGGTCAAAGTCCAGCGGCCGGGCCTCGAGGAGACCGTTCGGGGTGACCTGAACCTGATGCACGCCCTGGCCCGGGTTCTGGAAGAGCGCGCCCCCGAACTCGGTGGAGGCAACCTGACGCGCTTGGTATCCGAGTTCGAGCGGTCGATCGAGAAGGAGATCGACTTCCGGCTGGAAGCGGACAACTACGAACGCTTCCGGAAGAACTTCGCCGACGACCCCGGAGTCCACTTCCCCAGGGTCTACCGGGAGTTCTCGGGCCGGGATGTCCTGACTCTCGAGTATATTCACGGGGCCAAGATCGATTCCGTGCTGCGCAGCGACACCTCCCACGACCGAGAACTGGTCGCACATCGGGGGGCCAACGCGGTCCTCAGGCAGATCTTCGAGGACGGCTTCTTCCACGCAGATCCCCATAAGGGCAACCTCATCATCATGAAGGACGACGTCGTCTGCTTCCTCGACGCGGGCATGGTCGGCGCTCTCGCCCCAGACGCGCGCGAGCTGCTCGACCGGATCCTGGTCGGGATCGCCAACTGCGATGTTCCAGCTCTCGTTTCCGTGATGTGGAACGAGGACATGGTACCCGAGAACACCGATCTGAGGGAGTTCCAGGAGGATCTCGACGACCTCTTCGACCGCTACTACGGAGCCGACCTCGAAAACATCGATATTGCGGCCGGCCTCGGCCAGTTCTTAGGGCTGATCAGGAAGTACCGGGTCCGGCTGCCCGCGGATTTCATCAAGCTCATCCGCTGCCTCATCATCGTCGAGGGCGTCGGGCGGCAGCTCGCGCCGGACTTCAACCCCGCCCGGAGCGTGCAGCCGTACGCCCGGAAGGCTCTGGAGCGGAAGTTCGAACCGAAGGAGATCATCGGGGACATCGGCGAGTTCCTTCAAAAGAACGTCTGGATGATGAAGTCGTTCCCCGGCGATCTGATGCAGTTCCTTCACCGGCTCGTCAGAGGTAAGTCCGAATGGAAGATCGACCATCGGGGCCTCGAGGAGCTCAACCTCGGGATCAAGAAAGCCAGCAGCCGCCTGGCCGGCGGCGTCCTGGCCGCCGGGGTCATCATCGCCTCCGCCCTCATCATCCGGAGCAACCTGCCGCCACTCGTCGGGGGCTTCTCCCTCCTCGGCCTCCTCGGCTATGTGGGTTCGCTCGTCTTCGCCGTCGTCATGTTCGCCAGGATCTTCAGGGACATCAGATAGGCTCGTCCTCAGCCTGCCGCCCCGTTGCCGTACGGCAACGTCCTCACGGGATGAGTCCCGGGTGCGACGATCCCAGTGGTGTTCCTGGCCTGACTAGGATGTTGCCCACTCGTTTGCTTGCCTTGTGGGTTGGCGTTGTTCATCATGGTGGGGTGCCAAGGTCGTACAGCTCATCCCGCTTGCCGCTGGACCGCGGCGTTGGGCGGCAGCCCAGGGGCACAGCTACACGACCTCAAACCAGAACTATCACCGCGGTCCATCGGTTCGTCGCGACGAGAACGTCGCTCGCAGGTTGCCCGCGTTTCGACGTGTTTGCCGGCCCAGCGATGCCTCGGTGCGCTCCCGACCGATGACACCGAGCCCTAGGCCCGAGGACACGAAGCCCGCAGCTGTCGCGCCCAGCGCGCCAGGCGGCACTGCCAGACGGCTTGGCTGGGTAACCGGTGTGCTCCTCCTGGGTGCCGTCGTACTCGTGGTGACACACCTGGGCGAGGAGCGCGAGCTGGTGCGGCTCATTCATGAAGCTCAGCCGCTCTGGCTTCTTGCCGCCGTGGCGCTCCAGGTCCTCACGTACGTCTGCGCCGCGGCGGTCTGGCAGCGCGCGCTCGTGCACCGCGGCGTCGCTATACGGTTGCTGCCGCTCGTGCCCCTCGGCCTCGTCAAGCTCTTCACCGACCAGGTCGTGCCCTCCGCCGGAGTGAGCGGAACGCTCCTCGTCGTGCGGGGCCTCGAGCGACGGCGCGTGTCTCGGTCGGACGCGGTCGCGGCGATCCTGGCGGACCTCGCGGGCTACTATGTCGCCTACCTGCTGGCGACGCTGGCGGCTCTCGCAGTGCTCTGGCGCCACGGGACCCTCAGCCTCGTAACTCTGCTCCCCGCGACTGCACTCTGCGTTCTGGTGGTCGCGCTCCCCGCGGCGATACTCGGACTCCGCCGCCATGCCGCCCGGCACCCGGCGCGCTGGCTCGAGCGCTTGCCGGGTGTCCGCGAAGTGGTAGCCGCGCTCCGCGCCGCTCCGGACGGGCCCCTCGTCTCGCCGCGCGTTCTCGCGGAGACGGTCCTCCTGCAGCTCGCGATCTTCGTGCTCGACGCCCTCACGTTGGCTACGACGCTCCGCGCGGTCGCGAGCCCCCTCGGTTTCCGGTTCGTCTTCGCGAGCTTCGTGCTGGCGTCCATCGTGAGCACGCTCGCGTGGGTCCCGGGGGGCGTGGGGACGTTCGATGGATCGTGCGTTGCGCTACTCCATCTTCATGGAGTCTCTGTGGAAGCCGCTCTGGCGGCGACGCTGCTCCTTCGCGGGCTCACCTTCTGGCTGCCCATGATTCCTGGATTCCCGCTGGCGCGGCGAGAGGCGGCGCCACCTCCGCCTCAAAGCGGCCATTCCTGAGACGGAGGCCGTGGCAGGGTTGCATCGGTCGGATTCAGCGGCCGCCGCTCAACGCACGTTCTGGAGCGAGCCGCCCGAGCGGCCACTCGGGCAGTTGAAGTCGAGCCCGGCTGGCCTCTCGACGCCCGAGGCTCGCGAGCGATTTCGCCTGCGCGGCCTCGGAGCCGCGGGACGCGATCCCTTTCTCGGGGTTGGCCTCGTACGGTCCCAGGACGACCATCGCGCGCAGCGCGCCGCCCCCCCTGGGGACGAGCCAGACCCGCGTGCCGACCCGCCCCTTGGAGGCGTCGATCTTCGACGGGTCGATGACACGGACCTTCCCGAGGTTGGCTCGCGGCTCGGAGGGCTTCGGCGAGAGGAGCTCGTGTCGGGCGCGCGCCGAATGGTAGTCGAGGTTCTCGGAGAGGTCGCCGTGCGCCGTGGCCTCCCGAATCGGGCGGAGCGTCTTGGGGATGTCCTGGTCGAGGAGCTCCTTGAGCTCCTTCTGCTGGCGCGGGACCGTGGCGGCGAGCGCCGGCACGTCGTCCGCCTCGGCGGTCTGCCGCAGTTCCGGGGAGCGCGCGGTCATGACCGGCACGCCCGCTCCCACCCCGGGGTCCGCACCCCGACGGTCACGGGTGACCCGCCACTGGCGTCATCAGGCCGGCGGTCCGAACCCCAGCTCGCAGCCGAGGCCGACGACGACGCTGCCCCGGCGGGGGACGCCCGGCTCCAACCTGAGAAAGCTGTACCCGCTCAGCGCCTCCACGAAGAACCAGTCCCGGAACGCGCTCCGGCGGTAGACGACGCGCCCGCCATACTCGGCGAGCCCCAGCGTGCTGGTGAGGCCGCGGATGAAGAGCTCGTAGGCCAGGGCGTGGGCGTGGCCGAGGTTGCGGTAGAGTACGAGCGCGCTGCGCCAGTCCAGGCCCCGCGTGTCCTCCGCAACCGTTCCGATATTGGCCCAGCGCAGGAGTACTCTCTCGTTGATGATGTGGTCGTAGTCGGCGCTCGAGGTGAACCCGAAACCCACGTGAGTGCGCCAGAACGCGACCTGGCTCAAGTGCCACAGGTTGCGTCCGTCGACGAGGTACGTGGAGTTGTAGACCGCCTGGGCGAACAGCGCCCTGCCCCCGACGCCGAGACGAAAGCGGAGGCGCCCATTGTCCGTCCCCGGCAAGGAGTAGCCGAGTCCGCCGAGCCACTTCTCCTGGCTTTCGAGGTTGTCGAACTGGGACGCCAACCCGAACGCCTCCTGGCGCGCGCGCACGGAGTCGTTGAGGTCGCTCCGCTCGACGAACAGGTGGAACTTCGAGTCGGGCTGGAACCGGATGTTGACGTCGAAGCCGATCGGTACCTTGGTCCCCTCGAGTTCCGAGTGCTGCACCGAAAGGGTGACCCGCCCCGTTAGATCCTGCGGCGACTCTAGGGTGCCGAGCTTGTGGGGCCACGCGTCGAGCCAGATCGCCGCGTTGCACAGCGTCTCGTGGAGAACCTGCCGGGTTGCAACCAGCACGTCTGCGGCAGGCGACGACGCCGCGCGGCACGGGCGCAGGGTTCCCTCGGCGGCGATCGGGGTCGGGGTCGGCGTCCCCGCCGCGGGGGGAGCCGGCGCACCGCCCGGAGCGGGCGTCCCGGTGGAAGTCACATCGGGCGTGGGCGTCGCAGGAGGAGGCGCGGACCGACAAGGCCCGGCCACGGCCCCGCCGAGCCAGAGCGCGATCCCGGCGCCGAAGACGGTGGCTGGAAGCCCGGCGCGGCTCATCGATGTGGGCATCCTAGCATCGCCCCGTCGCGCGTTCCGGCACGGAGCGCCCTCGCCCGCCCGATCTGCAAATTCCAAGACGTGAATGTGGGGGCGGGGCTTGCAGCCGCCCTGTCGATCCGCCACTCGCGAACCCCGGCTGCGCAGGCATGCTTTCCGCATGGCGAAGCAGGACGAACCGAACAAGGTCATCCACTCGATGGTGGGCGTGGGGAATGTGCACGGTGCCAAACAGGTGCTCAAGGACATCTGCCTCGGCTGCTTCTAAAGTGCCAGGATCTGCGTCATCGGCCTCAACGCCTCGGGAAAGCCCACACCGCTCCGGATCATGGCAGGCGTGGAGACCTCGTTCATCGGCGGGGTCGCGATCTCCCCGGGCTACTCGGTCGGGTTCCTCGAGCAGGAGCCCCAGCTCGACCCGGGCAAGACCGTGTTCGAGATCGTCTCCGAGGGGCAGGACGAGATTATGCTCGGAAAGGTGAAGATGAACGCGCGCGCCAACTGCTCACGCTTCAACCTCTCCGGCGCCGATCAGCAGGAGAAGGTCAGCCAGCTCTCGGGCGGCGAGCGCAACCGCGGCCCCGAGCACTTGACGAGGGTCCGGCGATCGCTACCATGACAAGGCGAGGACGGATGTCCCTATCCCTCAGAGTGGGAACTGACGCAGAAGGAGGCGGGCATGTACAAGACCATCCTGGTCCCACTTGACGGCTCCAAGCGTGCTGAGGCGATCCTGCCGCATGTGGAGGAACTGGCACACCGCTTCGGCGCCGAGGTTCTCTTCCTCCACGTGGTGGAGCCGATCCCCGTCGCCGTGGACGATTCCGGATATGGCCCAGCACTCGACCTGGTAGCCGTCGAGCAACAGACGAAGGATGGCAAGTCGTATCTTGCCAGGTTGCAGCGGAGATTCCACGGGAAGGGCATCGCTGCGAAAGCCCGAGTCGCCTTTGGTCCGGCCGTATCGACCATCTTGGATCTTGCCAAGCGTGACTGCGTGGACATGATCACCATGGCCAGTCACGGACGAAGTGGCTTGGCGCGCGTGTTCTACGGCAGTGTCGCCGCCGGCGTCTTGCATGGAGTGGAGTGTTCCTTGCTGCTTATCCGTTCGAAAACCAACGAATGAGAGGAAGCAGAGGCCGAGATCGAGGAGCGACCCTGCTGTGGCCTCGAAGCATCAAGGCAGAACCAGCCCGGGTATGAACGGGAGCAAGAGCGAGGAGCCGGCGTGGCCTCTGAGGCGTCGGCCAATCCACGAGCGGGTGTGCGGCAGAATGGGCTGAGCGATGAAGCCGGCGCAGGGACGCACGATCACGGTCGTCGAGCACGGGCCGTACCTCGTCTGTGGCGACGTGCCGCTGGCGAACCAGCACATCGTCACCAACGCGCAGGGGGAGTCCATCGAGTGGCGGGAGGGTGAAGCGATTGCACATCCCAGGGAGTACGCCCTGTGCCGGTGCGGGCGCTCGGCGAGGAAGCCTTTCTGCGACGGGACGCACGAGAGGGTTGCGTTCGACGGGACGGAAACCGCGAGCCGCATGCCATTTGAGAACCAGGCTAGAGAACTCGAGGGACCCGAGATGGTGCTCGAGGACGCGGAGCATCTGTGCGCGCTTGCACGCTTCTGCGATCCGCACGGCCAAGTCTGGAACCTCGTGGCGAGAGCCGATCAACCGCACGTGCGGCAACTGGTCGAGCACGAGGCTGGCCACTGCCCGGCCGGGCGGCTGGTTGCCAGGGACCGGGCGACGGGTGATGCGGTCGAACCGCACTTCGAGCCCTCGATCGGCCTCGTGCAGGACACAGCGAGGGGGATTAGCGGTCCGATATGGGTGCGCGGCGGAATTCCGATCGTCGGCGCCGACGGCGGCGCCTACGAGGTGCGCAATCGCGTGACCCTGTGTCGGTGTGGCGTGTCGAGCAACAAGCCGTTCTGCGACGGTGCTCACGTACCCTTCCGCTTCAACGATCGGGAATGAGCGAAGGTCGTTGAACGTGCTCTCGAGAATCGGCCCGCGGCGCCCAACATCCGGTGGACCGATCCCCGTCTGACCGTTGAGTTTCGTACGTGCAAGTAGTTGATAATACACGCGATGCTGGAGATGGCGAGGTCGTCTATTCCGGGCTTGCGACCGCCGATCCGCGGGCGTATCTTGAACGCAGGCAAGTGAGGAAGTTCCCAATTCCGGTTCATGACGGAAGGAGGCGTAGCGATGCCCGGTTCCATCGACGTGATGATCGTTCGAGCTACAGCGGAGATGATTCACAACTGGGGATGGTTCCTGGCGTTCGGCATCGTCTTGCTCCTGCTTGGCATCGCTGCCGTCGTTCGATCCGTGGCTGCCACGGTGGTCTCCATGGTCTTCTTCGGATGGCTGCTCGTGTTCGCGGGGATCATCGAGTTGATCGATGCTTTCATGGTCGGGCACTGGGCAGGGTTCTTCCTGCACCTGCTGGTTGCGGTGCTCTTCGGGATCACCGGCATACTCATGGCGACGAGGCCGGCCATTAGCGCCGAGGTCGCGACCCTCTTTATGTCGATGT
>DATKMD010000094.1:0-4543 GCA_035542075.1 Thermoanaerobaculaceae bacterium | reverse complement strand
GGTGGCGGCCTCGGCGTCCACTGGCCGGGAGAAGAAGTACCCCTGCCCATACTTGCAGCGCAGCGCCATCAGCAACTCTCGCTGCTTACCGCGCTCGATGCCCTCGGCGACAACATCCTTGCCCAGGTTGTTGCCGAGGGTCACGATGGTGCGGATGATCTCCCAGCTTTCCTCGTCGGTGTCGATACGGTTCACGAACGAGAAATCCACCTTGAGGGTGTCGATCTCGAAGCGCCGCAGATACGACAGTGACGAATAGCCTGTCCCGAAGTCGTCGATCGAGAGCTTGATGTCGAGGGCCTTGAGCTGCTGGAGCATGTCGGCTGCGTAGCGGGCGTGCTCCATGATCACGCTCTCAGTGATCTCCAGCTTCAGGTTGCGCCCGTACACCCCGTAGTTCCGGAGGGTGCGGTCGATCTCCACGATCATGTCGGGCCGGAGGAACTGCACGCCCGAGACATTGACGCTGACTGTGAGAGGCGTCGTCCTGCGAAACTGCGCGGTCCACGAGCGCAGCTGCTTGCAGACGTCGCGTACCACCTGACGGTCAATGCCGATGATCAGGCCGGTCTCCTCGGCGACCGTGAGGAAGTCCTTCGGGAAGAGCAGCTCGCCATCCGGATGCTGCCAGCGGACCAGCGCCTCGAAGCCGGTGATCCTGCCGTCCTCCAGCAGGACGATGGGCTGGTAATGAACGCGGAACTCCTCCCTCTGAACCGCGCGGCGGAGTTCGGTCTCGAGCTTGAGCAGTGAGACCGCGCGGACGTGCATGGCATCGTCGAACACGACGTAGCTCGCCTTGCCGAGCGCCTTTGCCCGGAACATCGCGGTGTCGGCGTCGCGGAGGAGGTCCTCCGGGCGGTCGTAGTCGGGCGTGCTGACCGCGATGCCGATGCTGGTGCTCGTGAAGACCTCGTGGCCCTCGACCTGGAAGGGCTCCTGCAGCTCGTCCTGAATGCGCTTCGCGACCCGCACCGCGTCGTTGACCTCGCTGATCCCCTCGAGGAGCACCGCAAACTCGTCGCCGCCCACGTGGGCGACCGCGGTGCCAAGCCGCTCGGGGCCGTCCTGGCCACGCAGGCACGAGCGCAGTCGCACGGCGACCGCCTTCAGGAGCTGATCTCCAATGCGGTGGCCGAGGCTGTAGTTGATGTTCTTGAAGCGGTCCAGATCCATGAAGAGCACGGCCGAGAGGCTCCCGTCGCCGGCTCGCGCCCGCTCGAGCGCCCGGCCGAGGCGCTCGATCAGGCTGCCGCGGTTGGGCAGACCGGTCAGGAGATCGACGCCCCGCTGCTCCGTGATGTCGGTGTGGGAGCCGGTAATTCGCACGGGCTTTCCGCTGCCGTCGCGGAACACCAGGGCGCGGCAGCGCATGGACGCGTACGACCCATCGTGCCGCTCCAGGCGATGCTCGTTCTCGATGTGGGGGGTATGGCCCTCGAGATGCGCGTCGATCGCGGCCGTGAGTTGGTCGCGGTCCTCCGGGTGGACGCGTCTGAGCCACTCGTCCGGGGAGCTCCCAATTTCGCGGGGCCGGAAGCCCAGCATTGCCTTCCACTGGGGGCTGTAGGTGACGACCTTGGCGGTGAGGTCCCAATCCCACCACCCGTCAGTCAGGCCCTCCTCAAGCGGTTCGTCGTCGGGGCTGCTCGTCGCCGGCGGCGGGGCGACGGTGACAGGCTGATCCGGGGGTGCGGGAGCCGGAGCCCCGTTCCCGATGGATGTCTGTGCCCCTGCCGCCTCGGGCGGGCCGGGTTGCGGAGGGGCAACTGGTGGCGCCTCCGGGGCGGCCCCGCCCGCCTGCGACTCACCGACGAGACCCAGGGAGGCCGCGATCCGCCGCACACGGCCTCGGAGACCGGTGCCCGGCCGCGCCTCGCTCGCTCCGGGTTCGTCTGCGCTGTACCCCTGGAGGCCGCTCAGCTTGTCTTTCAGGCTCTGACGTTCGGCCTCACCGGATTTCCGCTCCGCGCGCTCCCCCGCAAGGCGCTCGGCAGCCGCGATCCGCATCTCGACGACGTCGTCCCTGAGCGGCTTGGTGAGACAGTCGTCCGCGACGCCAAGCAGGGGCAGAAGGCCATCCGCCGGCTTCTGTTCAACGACGAAGATGAGCACGCTGGCCCGGCCATCGGGGAGCTCTCGGATGCGCTGGCCGAGCGCGAGGCCGTCGCCCCGCTTCGTTCGAAGGGCTAGCATCACGATCGGGTGATGCTGCTGCTGGTAGGCGTCCCACGCGGTCTCGACGTCCTCGCAGACGGTTACCTGGTGACCGCGGCCCCGGAGAGCATCGACGAGAATCTCGCGCAGGCGCAGGTTCTGCTCCAGGAGGAGGACGGGCAAACCGGGGCCGGCGGCGCCGCTCATGCCCCCCCTCCGCCGCGCTGACCGCACCGCCGCCCCGGGGCGGGGCCGACGACCTCCCACCCCCGTTCGCTGCCGCGCAGGCACCGCGTGTCCGATCCACTCATCGGGCAACTCGTATCATCAATGATACCGCGCCTGATGGGCCCCGGCTAGCATGGCACACCGGGGCCTTTCCCGGGCGTCGCGGACCCGGACCCGCTTCAACCTGCTACTGCTTGGCGCTCGGTTCGCAGGGTGCCCGGTGCTCGGCGGCCAGCTTCTCCAGCAAAGCAAGCGGCACGGCGCCGGAAGCGGAGAGGTCGGTGCCCGAGACCGTCACCTCGATGTCCCTGAGGACGTTGACCAGTTCGGGAGTTTTCGCCTGCGCGTGCAGGCGGGCGACGGCGATGGCGCCCTTGACGGCGTCGCGGAGCAACCCGGCGTTCTCCGCCGTGTCTGCGACGGCGACGCCGGAAAAGCGGAGCGAGTCATCGAGGAAGGCCTGCCCCGCAACGCGCTGAATGGCGCCCGAGGCGAACACCACGCTCCGGACCGCCTCGGTGCCCTCCCCATGGACGTGACCTGCGGCGTCCCGGGCCTTCTGCTGGGCCTCCGGGGGAACTGTTGCGACCATCCAGAACGGGGCGCGCAAGTCGATGTGGCCGGCGGAGATCTCCCTCTCCGCGAGGGGAGCAACGGCCTGCGGAGGGACGAGGGCCGCCTGCACCGCCGTCTCCTCCCCCACGATCACGAGGTCCGGCGACGGCAGGGCGAGCACGACATCCTTCGAGCCGTGGTGCCCCTCGGCAGGCAGGCGGTAGGACTGCACTTTGCCCAGCGTCAGCGGCTGAGAGCCCCGCTTGACGAGCGCAGCGCCCAGTGATGCCTGGTCGTAACGCCCTGCGAAGAGCGCCAAGGCGCTTGTCGAGTCGCCCTCACCCAGCACGACTGCGACCATGGCATCGACGTCGCGGAGGGGGTCGAGCCCGGCATCGGCGAGGAATGTGCGGAGGTCCTGATCGGCGCCGGTCCAGGCGTGCTGGCGGAGCAGCCAGTCCTGAACCTTCGGGTGGCTGCGCAGGGCAGCGCTGTCCACCCCGACGATGACGCGGGCACCGGCTGGGACAGAGCGCAACAGCTCCCCGACCGTGGGGGGCGCGGCGGCCGCGAACGGAGCAACAACGACCAGAACAAGTATGACGAGAGCGATTCTTTTCATCTTCTACCTCCTAGAAACTCTTCCGGTTGAAGGTCACCACCGCGGCGGCGAGGCAGACCGCACCGAAGGCCGCGGTGGTCGCAAGTGGAACCAGCGTCGGGGTGCCCCTCCCGAGGACATAGGCCGTGAGGTCGCGGCCGACCTCGGCGGTCTTGGGGAAGACCCAGTACAACCCATGCACGACGTTGGCCCAGAAGCGCGAGTCCATCGCGGCCGCGATGTGGTCGTGGGCGGCCAGCGGCATCGACACCATGTAGAGCGCGTAGGGAAGCATGATGGAGAGCGGGGTGGAGGAGGACACGACCCCCACCAGATACATGAACCCGAGGAACGAAAGGAAGACCACCAGGATGATTCCGGACGCGACGAGGAAGCGGGGGTTCCAGACGCCGGTCTTGAGCGAGATGATCACGAAAACGCCGCCGCAAAGGAAGATGAGGTTGGCCGTTACCAGAGTAATCGCCCCCAGGAAGCGGCCGAGCAGCAGGTGGGTGCGGCTGATCGGCCTCGTCACGTACAGGTCGACCGTGCCTCGCCGTTGCAGGTTGGGTACCTGGGAGCCAGTGGCGAAGACCGCGAGGAAGATCCCGAGGACGTAGAGCATCCCGGCGAAGATGGACTGACCGGTCACGACCACTGTGTCGATCGCCCTCGCGCCGTGGTGGAGCTCGATCGCCTTGCCGAAGAGTGTGCCGGCCGCGAGGCTCCCGTCGACGATGTCGAGGTTCAGAGCGAATGTGAGGATCAGCAGGAACAGAGTCGAGACGATGAGAAAGCCGAGAAGCGTGTAGCGGGCCAGCGCCTCGCGCCAGGTGTCTACGATGAGGGCCCAGGTCTTCACCGCGCGTCCTCCTCCTCGACAACCTCCACGAAGACGTCCTCGAGCGCCGCCCGCAGCGGCGAGATCTCTGCGATGAGGAGGTGCTCGGCCCGCAGGGCGTCCACGAGCCGGTTCAGCGCTTCGAGGTCGGGCACCTCGAC
>DATKMD010000093.1:0-2149 GCA_035542075.1 Thermoanaerobaculaceae bacterium | reverse complement strand
CAGGCTGCGCTCCTCGGGGGCGCCGATGCCGAGGCGCTACGCGCGCTGCCCGACGGCAAACTGCCGGCGTCACTGCCCGAGGCGGCCCTGCGCGAGGCCGGGTTCGTGGTGGACGGGGAGGCCGAGGACAACGCGCTGCTCGAGCGGGCCTTGGCCGAGTGGCGCTCGGAGGTCGCGCACACGCCCACGCAGCTCATCGTGGTCCCGAGCTTTGGTTGTAACTTAGCCTGCACCTATTGCTACCAGGAGTTGTTCGATCCATCGGCGGGCGGCCTCATTCGGCCGGAAATCATCGATGCCTTCTTCGTCTACGTGGACCGGCACCATCTCCCCGCACCAGTAAAGCCGTACATCACCCTGTTCGGCGGTGAGCCGCTGCGGGACACGCCTGCCCATCTCGACCGGATCGGGCGCCTCCTCGAGGGCGCCCGGGCCAGGAAGCTCCAGGTGGCAGTCGTTACCAACGGTCACGACCTCGCGGCCTTCCTTCCCGCTCTTTCCGGTGGCCCGGTGAAGGAGGTCCAGGTCACTCTAAACGACCGATCTCGATTCGTGAACAGGAACCGCGATCCTGAGTGAGGGGTTGATCTTTTCGCGTCGGTTGTAGGAGCGCATGAAAGCGACGGTTTGAGCCATCAGCTCCTCCATGGACTTGCACCGGTGATTGCGGGTGACGTTGGCGTGGAGGTCGAGCCAGACCCGCTCGATCTTGTTGTCGTCCGGGCAGTAGGGCGGGAGGAAGTGGAGGACCACTCGGTCGCCGAACTGGGCGAGGAAGCGTTGGGTCTTCTTGCTCGAGTGGATGATGTAGTTGTCGACGATGAGGTGGATGCGCCTCGCGTGGCGGTACTCGCCCACGAGCTTCCAGACCAAGCTGCAGAAGAGAGCGCTCCCCTTGGTGGGGGCCTGCACCCAGGTGAGCTTCTTGGTGGTGGCGTTCAGCGCGCCGGCGATGAAGCGCTTCTGATTCTTCCCCGGCGTCACCACGAAACGACGGTGGCCCGGGAGCATCCAATCTCGACCGATCTTCGGGTTAAGGTGGACGTCCATCTCGTCCTCGTACAGGACCGGCTCCTCGGGGGTGGCGTTCCGGGCGAGTCGCTTCAGGCCAGCGAGCTTTCGCTCTCTCCGCTCGGCATTCCAGGGGCAGCTCACCGTGGGCTTGGGCATCCCCAGCCGCGCTCCGATGTCGTGGAGCGCACGACCCATCGTGCAGACTGCGACCCTGGGAAAGCCTCGTCGCTCCAGCTCCAGGCACAGAAGCTCGCGGGTCCAGGTGGGCCGCTGCCAGCCGTACTCGGTGGGGACCCCGAGAAGGACTCGGCGCAGCTCGGCTTTGAACCGCTCGTCCGCTTTCATCTCCCCGTTGCCAGCACGCTGGTCGAGGAGCCCGTCCTCACCGAGTTCCAGGAACCGCTGGGCCACGGTCACCACGGTGGCCGGCGCGCAGTGAAGGTCGCGGGCGATCCGTTGTCTGCTGAGTCCCTGGTCGAGCTTGAGAATCATGAGGTGGCGCAGCGCGGTCCAGTGGTCCTTGGTCTTTCGAAGGCTCCTCGTCAGACGACGTCGCGTCGGACGATCGAGCCGGAGTATGTTTGCCACGGGAAGGTCATGTCCTTTGTCGAAGGTGGTCGTTTGGCAACTTCCACGATCGATGGGCTGACCTTCCCGTTCAACTTTCCTTCCGCGATCTCGGTACCTTCCCGTGATCGCGTTTCACGAACTGCCGTTTAGACGGTCCGCGCGAGATCCACGACCGGCGCCGCCCGCACGCGAACGGGAAGGGCACCTTCGAACGGATCGTGGAGGGGATCGATGGCCTCGTCGCCGCCGGGGTCCCGGTCAATTTGCGCGTGGTCGCGGACCGCGAGAACCTCCCTGCGTTGCCGGAGCTGGCGGCCTTCACCGAGGCCCGCGGCTGGTTGGGCCTTCCTTCCTCCAGGTTCAAAACTCAGGTCGGCCGCAACTACGAGCTCTTCGGCTGCGCCGCCCGCCAGGACCGCGGGGCGCTGTTCGACCGCGTCGAGCTCTGGGCCGAGTACCTTGGGCTCGCCGAGGCGCAACCGGTGCTGCGTCGCTTCCACCGGCCGCGGTTCCACGGCATCGGGCACCTCGCCGAGAACGGCGAGCTCCCCGCGCCCAACTTCGA
>DATKMD010000092.1:0-12870 GCA_035542075.1 Thermoanaerobaculaceae bacterium | reverse complement strand
CGCTCGTCACCGTCTTCTGGGCGGCCCTTTACCTTCCCCACCTCCTGACGGGCGACACGCTGCCGGCCCGCGACGTCGCGGCCACACAGCTCCCTTGGCGCACGGTGTGGCGGGAGCAGGTTCTCTCCGGCTCTCCTCCGCGCTGGGACCCGTATTCCAACGGTGGCCGTCCCCTCCTCGCCAACCCGAACACGATGGCGGCGTACCCCGGGACGCTGCTCTTCCTGGTGGCGTCGCCGGAACAGGCCGCAACCTGGCACATCGCGCTCCACCATCTCCTGCTGCTGCTGGGGTGCTACCGGCTCGCCCGCCGCACGGGCGCCGCGCCCGCCGCCGCAGCCGTCGCCGCGGCGGCAACCGGCACCTGCGGCGTGGCCTGGTCGAGCGTCACGTTCCTCAACTTCCAAGCCTCTCTCGCGTGGTCGGTCTGGGCCCTGGCCACGGCGGTTCCCCCACCTCTCCCCGGGCGCGCCTCGGTGCGCCGCGCCCTCCTCGGAGGCACCCTTGTGGGCCTCGGGTTCCTGGGCGGGGAACCGGTGACCGCGGCCTTCACCGCCGTCGCCTGGACCGTGGTCGTGTTGAGCACGTGGCGGCCTCTGCATCTCACGGCTCTCGTCGCGATGCCTGGCGCAGCCGTCGCCGTTGCGGCCCCGGTCTTCGTGCCCCTCCTCGTGATATTTCCCGACACCGTTCGAGGGACGCTCGGCCCCGCCGCGGGAGCCCTGGCCGCCGATGCGCTCTCACCCCGACGCTTCCTCGAGTTGCTCGCCGCGAACCTGCTGGGGCCGCCTCTCGCAGACCAGGCGGGCGGATTCTGGGCGGCACGCTCGTTCCCGTGGCAGCGCTACTACCCGGTGATCTTCTTCGGGATCGCGCCTCTGATGCTGCTGCCATTCGCCCGCCGGGCGGGTCGGAGCATGGCGCCGTGGTGGGGCATCGCTGGCGCCGGACTGGGCGGGGCGTTCCTGCTCGGTGTCCCGGGGATCGCGGAGGTTGCGCGCACCGTGCCGTTGCTCGGTGGGGTGCGGTATGCAATCAAGTTTCTCGTCCTGACGTCGGTGGCCCTCCCCCCGCTCCTCGCGGCCGCCTGGGAGGGAGTGGCCGCGGGCTGGCAGCGAGGCCCACGGCAGTGGGTGCGCGCTCTCGCACTCACCCTCGTACTGACTGCGCCGGCAGCAGTGGCGCCCGACAGGTTCCTGCGGCCAACCCTGGCTGCACTGTACCCGTCCTCGCGCACGACCCTCTCGGAGGTCCCGAGCGTGACCCTTCGCCGGGCCGCGCTCCTCGACTGGGGCTCGCTCCTCGTGCCTGCCGCCGCGCTCGCCGTTGCGGGTCCGGCCCCGGTGGTCGCGACCGCTGCTATCCTCGCGGCCGATCTCGCCGCCGGATCCGGGGTCCTGCTGTTCGCCGACGGCGCCACCTGGGCCCGGCCTCCCCCGGCCATCGCCGCGCTTCCCCCCCGACCTACCCTGGCCGTCATCGAGCGCCCCGAGGAGGTCACCCCGGGCAGTGCCGCTGCGCCCCTCGAGCGCTTCTGGAGCCTTCGCCTCGCCCTGGTGCCTGAGTACGGCACGCGCTGGGGCGCCGCGTACGTGCTGACTCGCGGTCCGGACGGACTCGAGCCGGTCCAGCAGGAGCTGCTGGCGGCCGCCTCCGACTCGCTGCCACCTCAGGATCGGGCCCGTCTCGCGCGGGCCGTGGGTGCGACGGCGGTCATTGCCAGGTCCCCGCAGCCGGGCCGGGGGGGCGTCGCATGTGACGGACTCTGGGCGACACCGGTGGACCGCCCCTCGCCGCGGACCTACCTGGCCAAGCGGCTGCTGCCAGCCCAGGGGACCCTCGCCGCCGCGATGGTCATGGCTGGTGAAGGGTTCCGGGCGGGGGAGGATGCGGTGGTCCCCGGAGTGGGAGGAGTCCGGGAGACCGGCGGCGGGGACGTGGCCGAGCTCCCCGGGCGACCCCATCACCGGCTCTTCGACGTGACCGCCGAGGCGGCCGGGGTACTCGTCGTCCAGCAGAGCTTCATGAGTGCCTGGCGCGCCACGGTGGACGGGTTGGCCGCCCGCGTGGAGCTCGTGAACGCGGCCAGCATCGGTGTGCGGGTTCCAGCCGGGCGCCACCGGGTCGCGCTCTTCCTCGACCCAAAGCCGTACCAGGTGGGCCTGGCGGGGCCGAGCCTCCTGCTGCTGGTGGTCGGTCTCAGCCGGAGCGGTGGGACATCGCGGGGCCGCGCGGCCGCCACTGATGAGCGGGGGCGTAGCACCCCGGCCACCCAACCGGCGCGCTGACGACGAACGAGGTCGCCTCGCAGGCGTAGTCGTACGCCAGTCCCGCCTGGCTGTGCACGGCGGCGTCCACCAAGTAGCGCCCGGGTGCAAGCTCGAGGTGAGGAAGATCGAGCAGCATCTCACCGCTGCCGGTCAGGTGCTCGGGTCGCCAGCCGTCCAGTTCGGTGTTGGTGCCGAAGACATGGGTCCCGTCCTCGCGGTGGATGGCCACACCGAAGACGAAGTCCTCCTGGGGCACACGGACGGTGTAGGCGATTCGCACCGTCGCCGACTCGCCGCTCGAGAGCAGCCGCATCGGGCGCCCGTCCGTGCTCACGAGGGCAACGTCGTCGAGGCTCACTGCGCCGTTGCCCCAGCGCCGGGCGCTGCCGCCCACGACCTGCACGCCCTCCTCTTCGCTTGCGACGTCGGAGCGGTAACGCGCCACCACCGCGCCAGCCGCTCCGGTCAGCACCGGACTGCCCTTCCGGAGGTAGAGGGCGCGATGGGCGAGTTGCTCGACCAACCCCAGATCGTGGCTGACGAGCAGGATCGCGGTTCCCTGCCGCTGCAGCCGCGCGATCCGGTCGAGGCAACGGTGGGCGAACAGCTGATCTCCGACCGCCAGGATTTCGTCCACCACCAGCACGTCGGGCTCCACCATCACCGCCACCGAGAATCCGAGCCTGACGTACATGCCCGACGAGTAGGTCTTGACCGGCTGATCGAAGAACTCGCCGATGCCGGAGAACTCGAGGATCTCCGGCAGCCGTCGCAGAATCTCGCTCCGGGAGAGCCCGAGCATCATGCCGTTGACGATCGCGTTGTCGCGTCCCGAGATCTCGGGGTGGAACCCGGCGCCCAACTCGATCAGCGCGGTCACCCGCCCGTTCACCTCGACACTTCCCTGGGTCGGACGCAGGATCCCCGCGACCAGCTTGAGGAGCGTCGATTTTCCGGAGCCGTTGGGCCCGATCACCGCCACCGTCTCGCCCCGCCCCACCTCGAGATCCACGCCCGAGAGCGCGAGGAAGCCCCCACTCTCCTGCTGCAGGCGCCAGAACTCGCCCCGCAGGAGCGCTCCCTTCAGCGAGTGCAGGCGCCCTCGCCGGGAGAGCATCGGATAGCGCTTCGAGACCCCGGTGAGCCGGACCGCGGTCATACGGTCTCCGCGATGGTCTCGCGCAGGCGCGAGAATATCCACGCACCCACCACCCAGCACACGACCGCGACGCCGACCGCCCAAGCCCACGTCAGCGGCGACGGGATCCGTCCCAGCAGCACCACGTCCCTGTACACCTCGATCAGCGGCGTCACGGGGTTCGCCTGAATCACTCTGCGCAGGACACCAATCGGGACCATCTCCAGCGGGTAGATGATCGGCGTCGCGAAAAAGAAGAGGTTGAGCAGGTTGTGAAGGAGATCCTTGACGTCACGGAAGTGCACCGCGAGGGCCGCGACCCCCAGGCTGATCCCGGCAACTGCCACCACCCACAGCAGCAGGGCGATCGGGAGAAAGACCACGGTCCACGGAAAAACAGCTCGGCCCAGGAAAGCCACCACGGCGGTGGCGGCCAGGAGCACCGGCAGCGCCAGGAGGTGGTGGACGAGGTGGGACAGCACCGTCACGGCAGGGAAGACCTCGGGGGCGCACACGATCTTCTTCAGCAGCGGTCCGTTGTCGGGGAGCACCACCGCGGCGTCGAGGAGCGCTCCCGAACCGAAGAGCCACGGCAGGAGACCCGCGAAGAGGAACAGGGGGTATGGCACGGTACTGTTCGGCACCCGAGCGGGAATCACGAAGGTGAAGACCGCGGTGTAGACGGCGAGCAGGAGCAGGGGGTTGAGCAAAGACCAAAGGTAGCCGAGGAAGGTTCCGCGATAGCGCGCCTTGAGGTCGCGGGCGACCAGCACCGCCAACAGGGCGCGCTGGCGATAGAGTGAGACGAGAAGCCCCACCGGGCCGACCTGGTCCCCGTTCATCAGGCGCCGCCCCCCGCCAAACGCTCGCGCTTGAGGTACGAGTCGTAGTCCTCCACCCTGCCGCCGTGGATCCAGTGGTTGCGGAGCGAGTGCTTGATGTTCCCGTAATCGTCGAACGCCAGAGGGCCCATGACCCCGTCCTTGCCCGCCAGCGTGAACATCCGCTGCTGCACGGCCGTCCCCGTGCGCTGGCTCAAACCTCGGAGCGCATACAGCGCGGCCAAGGCCGCGTCGTACCCGTGGGCGGCGTAGATGTCTGGCAGCAGGTTGTAGATCTTGCGGTAGCCTGCCACGAAGCTCCGCACCGGCTCCAACTGCGAGGTCACGTCGAGGCTCGCGAGTGGGAAGAAGACACCATCGGCCAGTGAGCCGGCGCGTTGAAGCACGAGCGACGCGTTGAAGGCCGAGGTCGTGCAGATCACGCCTTTGAAGCCAAGGCTGCGCAAGACCCGCAACGCTCCCAGGATCGCCTCGCCGTACCCACAGATGTACACGCCGTCCGGGGCGTGTCCAGCCAGCACCTCACGGACCTGCGCTTGCCAACCCGTCTCCCCGACCCGAACCGTCCCGACCACCCGACCGCCGTGGCTTCCGAACTCACCCACGAAGACGGGTAGCAGACCCCGTGTGTAATCGTTGTCCTCCTGCAGGATCAGGACGCTCTGCACTTCCTTCGCGGCGACGAGAAAGTCGGCGGCCTTGACCCCCTCGAGCTCGTCCGACGGATAGACACGAAAGAAGTACTTGGAGCGCCCAGCGAGTTCGGGCGCCGAGGCCGACGGGGACAGGAGCACACCGCCCGCACGGTCCGCGACCGGGATCATCGCCTTCGCCTCCGCGGAGGTCACGCCACCGATCGCCAGCAGTGCCCCGTCGCTGTACAGGGCCTCGGCTGCGCTCGCGGCGCGCGTGGGATCCGAGCCGGAGTCGCGGTAGAAAACCTCAAACCCCTGGGGAACCCACCGCGCGCCTTCGGCCACATCGAATGCGAGCTTCACGCCGCTCTTGACGGAGGCACCGTACACCGCGGCCTCGCCGGTCTCTGGGAGGACGACGCCGATGCGCACGGCCGGGTTGCAGCCGCTCGCGATGACGAGAACCGTCAGGGCTGCGGCGAGCCCCTTCATCGAGCCTCCCTGTGCCGCCTGCACCGGCGCCGGACCCGCAAGTCGCGGCCTGGCCTGAGCGTAGAGAGATCGCTTGCCGCCGTCAACCTCGGGCTCTACCATGCCGGCGATGTACCTGCGTCGGCTCTGCCTGAGCCTGCTGGCCCTGGCCGCCGTCCTTGCTTTGGCCGCCTGCAAGGACGACGTGCTCGACGCCGAGTGCAACCTGATCGTTCTCAATCAGAGCTCGTGCAGTCTCTCCATCTTCGTGGACGGCCAGGAGGCCTTTGCCGTTCGTCCGGGTTCTGATCGCACGCTCGACGACATCGGCCCCGGGCGCCACGTGCTCGAGGCCGTGGACGCGCAGGGAAGGCTGATCGTCCGCCGCCCCATCGAGCTTGCGACCGGAGAGGACTTCTACTGGACCCTGGATCATTGCTAGAGCAGGTCGTCGCGGCCGGCCTCGTGTAGCTTCTCGACCAACTCCTTCACGCGCTGTGCCTGATCCTTCGGGACCACGAGAACCGCGTCTCGAGTCGCCACGACGACCAGGTCCCGCACGCCCACGACCGCCACCAATGGACCGTCCGAGACCAGCACCGACCCCGCGCAGTCGAGCGTGACCACGTCTCCCAGTGTGACGCCGTGGGTCCCCGATTGGAGCACCTCCGACAGCCCCGCCCAGGAGCCCACGTCGGACCACGCAAAATCCACGCCCACTGCCCACACGGAGGTGGCCTTTTCCATCACCCCGAAGTCCACGGAGATCTTGGGCAGCGTGGGGTAGTGCCTTCGGAGCGCCTCCTTCTCTCCCAGCGTGTCGGCGGCCGCCATCAGCTCGTCGAGGCCGCCCGCCAGTTCGGGCAGGAACTCGCGAATCGCACCCTGAATCGCCTCCACGGTCCACGCGAACATTCCGGAGTTCCAGGCGTAGTTCCCCGCCCCGACGAACTCCTCGGCGAGCTCCCGGGTCGGCTTCTCGACAAAGCGCTTCACCACGTGCACGGGCCGGCCAGCCGCCGCGCCCACAACCTCCCCCAACTCCAGATAGCCGAAACCGGTCTCCGCGCGGGTCGGGCGCAAGGCCAGCGTGACCAGCCCCCCTCGCGCCGCTGCCGTGGCGGCTGCACCGGCGAGCGCCGAGCGCAGCGCCGGGCCGTCCGGGATCACGTGGTCGGCAGGCAGCACGACCATCACCGCATCCGGCTTGGAGCGCGCCATGCGCCACGCCACCCACCCGACGCATGCGGCCGTGTTGCGCCCGCTGGGCTCGGCCAGGATGTTGCCCGCCGGGAGCCGCGGAAGCTCCGCCCGCACCGCCTCGACCACGTCCTCGGACGTCACCACCAGCGTGCGCTCCGGCGTCACCAGCGGAGCGAGCCGGTCTACCGTCGCCGCGAGCAACGAACGGCCCTCTGCGAACGGCAGCAGCTGCTTGGGACGGGAACGCCGGGAGAGCGGCCAGAACCGCGTCCCGGTGCCGCCCGCCATCACGACCGCGTACAGCGGCACACCATCACGTGACCAGGTCATAGAGCTCCCGCAGGTCCGCGACCTTGAGGTACCCGTTGTTGAAGATCCCCGCACGGTCGACCAGCACCGCGCGCATCCCTGCGCTCTCCGCGCCGCGGTAGTCGTCGAGCGGCGAGTCGCCGGCGTGGAGGCAGGCTTCGACGGCGACCCCGAGGCGGGAGGCAGCGCGTCGGAAGATCTCGGCTCCCGGCTTCTCCACCCCCTCGACGGAAGAGACGAGTACCTCGTTGAAGAAGCCCGACAGCCCGAGCCCCTCGAGCAGGCGCGGCAACCGGGAGTCCCAGTTCGAGACCACCGCCAGGCGCAGGCCGCTCGACCGCAGCTTCCCGAGCACCCCCTGCACCTCGGGGAAAACGCGCCACAGGGAGGGCTCCGCAAACGCGGTAAAGAGTTCCTTGAGCACCGGCTCCCAGGGCGCCGGGTGCCCGAGTCGGGCCAGCACGCGGCGGAGGAACTCACCCCACCACTCCCACTCACCGCCCTTGAGGTGGTGGTAGCGGTCGAGGCCGAGAGGGTGAAGCTGCGTCAGCTCGGTCCAGACCTCCTGAAAGACCGGCGCCACCTGCCACGCTTCGACGGGACGGCCCCAGCGTGAGAGCGTCCGGGCGTACACGTCTGGCACCGCGGGGCGAGCCTCGATCAGCGTGCCACCCACGTCCAACAGCACCGCCTGCGGGGAATCGTGGCTTCCCACCTCGGGTTGCCTCCCACATCCGCCCGACGCGCTATTCTACGCGCGCCGAGGAGCGACGGAGGACCGATGCGCATCACCTGCTCCCGATGTGGCCAGGCGAGTGAAGCCATGGCCCAACCACCGATGCCGACGGCGCTGGGCACCGAGGTCCAGAAGCAGGTGTGCATGGCCTGCTGGCGCGAGTGGTTGAGCGCCCAGGTCATGTTGATCAACGAGTACCGACTCAACCTGATCGACCCGGAAGCGCGAAAGGCGCTGGAGGGACAGATGCGCACCTTCCTGAAACTGGCGCCCTCCAAAGGCGAGTGACGCCGCTTGCCGACCTCGCTCGCTCGATGTTCGCCGCCGCGGTCGCAGCGGTTGCGCCGGATGCCCTGATCCGCAGGATCTCGTTCCTGCCGGACGGTGTCGAGTTCGGCGGCTCGAGGTTCTGCCCAACTGGCAGGTTGCACCTCGCCGCGATCGGAAAAGCGGCGCCTGGGCTCGCCGCCTCTTTCCTCCGCCGCAGTCAGCGGCCTCCCGACTCGGCGTTCGTCCTCGTGCCCGACGGGGTTGAGGTGCCGCCAACGGTGGCACCGTTCGTGAGGTGGGCGCGCCACCCGGTGCCCGATGCGCGGGGCGTCGCTGCGACCCGTGAGCTCGTGAATTCGCTCGCATCGTACGGACCCGACGACGGTGTCGTGCTGCTGCTGTCCGGGGGGAGCTCCGCGCTGCTCGCCGAGGCGCTGCCAGGAATGGATCAGGCGGAGGTCGGCACTCTGACCTCGGCGCTGCTCGCTGCCGGCACCCCCATCCACCAGCTCAACACCGTGCGCAAGCACGTGCTGGCCGCGGCCGGCGGTCGGCTCGCTCTCGTCTGCCGCGCGTCGATCCTCACCCTGCTGCTCTCTGACGTGCCGGGCGACGATCCGTCCTCCGTCGGCTCCGGCCCCACTGTGGCCGACCCGACGACCTTCGCGGACGCGATTTCCGTCCTCGAGCGCCGCGGGCTCGCCTCATCGTTCCCCGGTGCCATGGCGTTCCTCGCCTCCGGAGAGCGTGGCAGCGCCCCCGAGACCCCGAAGTCCGGGGACCGCCGCCTCGCGCACGTCCGCGCGCACATCCTGGGGTGCAGCGGGGATGCGCTCGCTGCCGCGGCGGTCGTGGCACAGCAGGCCGGTTTCCGGGTGTGTGAGCTGACTCGTACCTTGCATGGCGAGGCCCGTAGCGTCGGCGCCGCCATCGCCGCTCTCGCGGCAGCCCTCGCGCCCGGTGAGGCAACCGCGCTGCTGGCGGCCGGCGAGACCACGGTCGCGGTCCGCGGCACCGGCCGCGGCGGGCGCAACCTCGAACTGGCGCTCGCCGCCGCCTGCACCCTCGCCGACGTGCCGGAACGGTGTGTGCTCGCTGCCGGCAGCGACGGGGCGGACGGCACCTCGCCCGCGGCCGGAGCCGTAGTGGACGGGGAAACGTTGGCGCGCGCCGCCACCATCGGGCGGGACGCCGCCGTCGCCCTCGAGCGAAACGACTCGTGGGGTTTCTTCGAGGGCCTCCAGGACGCGATCGTGACCGGTCCCACCGGCACCAACGTCGCGGACCTCGTTTTCGTCCTCGCGGCCGGGGCGGTGCCCGACTTCGTCCCGGTTGCACGTTCCCTCTCGCATCGGCTGCCGACGTTCCCGGGCGAGGCACTGCCCCGCCGCGGCCGAGCATCCTGACAGAACGGGAAGTTGGCTACACTGCCACTGATGATCCTGCACCCCTACGGGGACGGCCACGTGGCAATCGCCCAGTCCGCTCATGCGATGCTGGCGTTCCAGATCGCCGATCACTGGGGCAACCGCTTCACCCCTCGCCCCACCCCGCGCGCCGAGGTGTTGGCTGCGGTGCTCCTGCACGACGCCGGCTGGGACGGCCGGGAAGAGCCGCCGCGGCTCGCCGACGATGGGCGGCCGGTTGCCTTCGACACCGTCCCGGGCGGCGAGCGAGAGGCGATCTGGGACTCTGCGGTCGAGCGCGCCGCTGTGCGAGGCCGTTACGTGGCGTACCTGGTGTCCCACCATGTCTCGACGCTCGCCGGGTTCGGCGGCGAGGGAGTCCATCGGGAGTTCCTGGCGCGGCAGGAAGCGCTGCGCGCTCGCCTACGTGAGGAACTCGCCAGCGACCCGCGCTACGCCGAGGCCCTCGCGTCCGGACCCGACGAGGTCAACCGCAGCGTGCTCCGCCTCGCCGACGCGATCGCGGTCCACCTTGCCACCGGTCCCGAGGGCACCGTGCGGCTTCCGAACCTCCCCAGACGGGGGGGTTTGGCTCCCCTGACCTTAAGCAAGGTGGCAGAGGGGACGTACCGGCTGCGCCCGTGGCCGCTCGTGGGGAGGCGGTTGACGGTTACGGCGGAGGGGCGCCTTCTGCCCGGTCGGCGCTTCCGCGACGAGGCCAGCCTTGCCGCGGCTTGGCGGGATGCAGCCACGGTACGCCTGAGTTGGACGCTGCTGGCGACAGGTGCGCCATCTGATTGACAGCACAGTGCCAGAAGTGTAGAAAGGTGCCCCCCTTCGCCGGGGGAGAAGAAGACGACGCTCCGCAGTAGCTCAATGGTAGAGCATCCGGCTGTTAACCGGAGGGTTGGGGGTTCGAGCCCCTCCTGCGGAGCCAGTACAGTCAGTAATTAACGCTGAATACGAAGACTCGCCGAGAATCCACGTCTCACCACCGTCTCACCTGTTACTGGAAACCCAACTTGCACGACAACCCAGAAGGAACAGGTTGACACCAGAGAACCCGCCGACTACGCCGCACATGTGCCGGTGGGCGCCGCCCGCGCATTCCACTCTTCCCGTGATACTTCAGCGGTCGCGGGTTCAGCCGAGGCAGCGCGCGGAAAACCCCACATGGGCACCTGGGCCGAGGAACGGGACGAGGAGGACCACCGAAGGCCTTACCCCCTCGTGCCATCCCGAGGGAGCGCAGCGACCGAGGAATCTGGCCGGAGGGCACTCTGCGCTGCAGGCCCGCCACCCAGATCCCTCGTCCTTCCTTCGGCAGGACCCGGGAAGACGACGTCGTCGGTTTGGTTCTCAGCAGGAGCGGGCCCGCCCGATGTTTAGGCGCCGCGTCGAACCCCAATATTACTTGCGAGGAAGTCCAAGCGCAGCGAGGGACGACGAAGCAACCTCGACGAGATCGCCACGCCCCCGCCTTGTTGAGGGCGCCATGACGCACCGAAGACGCGACGTTTGGACGAGAAGCGGAGTCGGTTCGAGGTGGAGGGGGCGCAGGCCTGGGTCGAAGGAACTGAACGGCCCTCTTCACTCGACCAGCTTCTAGGCGGCTCGACTCTCGTCAGGTCTCTTCGGGTTCAGTGAACCCACTGGAGCCGCGTGAGCACGCTGTCAGTGACGCCGGTCATGCCGATGCGGTCCAGCCACGTGTGGCCCCACCCGACACCCATCTTCCAGCGGCGGGTGGCCCACCAGTTGAGGCCCAGATAGGTCTTGTCGAGCCTGCCGCCGTGGACGGAGCCGTCGTCGAGGTCTAGGTGCGAGAACCTGGCCACCAACTCGGGTGCGCCCCACCGGCCTTCGGGCATGACGCGCCGGGCGTAGCCGACCGTCCGGTCGTAGGCACGCGTTTCGCCGGTCAGGACCCAACTTGCGGTGACGTAGTAGCCGGAGAACTCCGGATGCCCCATCGCCGGCGAATTGACCCACGCGTGGTTGTACTCGGCCAGAACGGAGAACGGCCCCTTGTTCCACAACGCTTCGAGGCCGAGGTGCCAGGCGTGGTCGGCCGGCAGATTGCCAGTGTCCACGTAGTAGTCCGCCACGTTCGACTCGGGCCGGCCCCTGTAGCGCAGCGTGTCGTTGTCCGCGCCCGCGTAGCGAACGGCGAGCCCGAGGTGAAGAAACCGTTTGCGATCCGGCTGATCCCACGCCAAGCCCGTCACGCGCGCCGACACATCCGTGCCGCTCTTCGACAACGGATCGCCGTGGACCCACCAATCGTTGAACACGCCGATCGACATCGTCATGCGGTGGCTTGGTACAACGTGCGAGATCTTTGCGCCGACGTTTCGCGAGACGAAGAAGGGGCTCAGCACGCGCTCCTGCTGCGGCAGGTTGCCGGCATCGCCGACCATCTCGTAGTCGAACGTCTCCTTGGTCTTACCCACGGTGAGCGTCGTCGCCGGGCCACCGAGTGGAAACACGAACCAGAAATCGACGACGTCCCACGTGACCTCAGGCTCGGTGTCGAACCCCTTGTACACTCCGGCAAAGAAGTACCTCACCTTGTACTCGGTTCCGATCGTTCCGTGCAGCATGAGACGCAGGTCGCGCACCTGCCACTGATCGTCCTGCGTGCCCACCTGGGAAAGGCTGGCGGCATCCTGGCTGAACGCCGTGTAGTCGAGCAGCGCCGACATGCCGAGCATGAGCGTGAACCACCGCGAGCCCGCCTGGGTGCGTGCGGCCAGTGATTCAGGCGCGTCGGGAATCGCGAACGGGATCGCCGGCGGCGGCAGTGGTCTCGCTTCGAACTCACCGGGCGCCGGCGCCGGCTGGGATTCTTCCGACTGTGCGTCCGCACCCGGCGCTATAACCACGAGGAATGCCAGTGCGCCCACCAGCGCGGCGGCGAGGAGGTGTGGTGTGTTCTTCATGTCCGACTCCCTATGGCCGCCAGGACTTCTGCGGCGCGTGCATCCACCGAAATCACCAGCAGTTCGCCCCTGCAATTGACCGCCAGTTTGCGCAGGTCGTTCATGATCGCCCGCCACTCGCCGATCTCCCGGGCGGCGCCGGTACCCCGCCCGGTGGCCAGACCTGCCTCGTTCGTCAATTCCACCGGCGGCAATAGTCCAGGCGTGTCGCCGCGCGGGTCGTCGGGCGCAGCGACCCTCGCTTGGGAGGGCTGACCTTCCTTATATGGCAGTGTGAAGCCAACCGCAAGGGCCGCAACGGTGCAGATCAGGATGACGACGCATGGCGGCATCCCAGCCCCCCCGCTCCGCCACTTCCCTTCACCTCCCTCTCGCATCGCCACCGCGTCTCCATCTTTCGTGCTCGGCGAATGACACCAATCCGAAAGCGTCGGATGCCACCCGAGGAGTGCTGCTATCGAATGGTCAGGCTCCTCGCCTGGCGCGCACCAGATCCGGAATCAGACGTAGCGCTTTCGAGAATCCCCTCCAGCTCGGGGCCAGCAGGAGTCCGCCGACGGCAGCTACCCCCAGTAGCCACCACCGCTGCCGGTTAACGAAACCCCGCGCCCGACCCACGCGTTGTGCAATGCGTCGGCCCGCCCCTTC
>DATKMD010000091.1:0-4082 GCA_035542075.1 Thermoanaerobaculaceae bacterium | reverse complement strand
GTTCCAGCTCGGATCGCACTTCAGGCGGGTCAGGATCGGTCCGTGATAAGCCAGCCATTCCTTGAATCGCTCGAGCTTGCCTGGCTGCCTTCCGCCCAGATTGAAATAGGCCTTGATCTTCAGTCGCCCGGCCACCTTCAGGAAGTTGCCTTCCTTCAGCTTCACCAACTCGCCGTCGAAGGGTAGGACGGAGGCTTTGAGCGCTCCGAACTTCTTGACGACCTTCAAAGCTGCCTTCGCGCTTGTCCCGGCGTCATCGATGAACGTCGTCGGATACCTGCACTCGGCATCCGTCTCCTTGGCCGCCATCCAGATGTAGCGCACCGAAACGCGCTCGCTCTTCCTGATCATTCGCGACGCCACGAAGTGGTAGCGCAACAAGGAGTCGGCAAACGCCCATCCCACGCAGGAGCCAGTGGTCCCCTGATTCCCGACGGTCCACCAGGGTTTGCGAAGGTCGATCGCTGCGGGCAGCTTCTTCCTCCGGGCGCTGAGCCCGAGGCGCTTTGCGCGTTCCAGGGACCAGTCCTCGTGCTGGTTGGGAGACTCGATGCAGTTGCGGATGCGCTCTTGCGAGGCCGCGTTCTTGACCAAGGACCTTCCTCTCTCGGGAGTGGAGCGCGACTCGGCACCGCGAACTCCGGCCGTGCCTTACAGCCCCCAGTAGTAGTGTAGAGGATCCTGAGTGACAGGAGCTCGAATCGTGGCCACCCGGGGGGCCATGGCGACGGAGGGGAGCAGCAGATCGAAAAACCCTGGAATCTCGAAGCAGGGACTGGTACAAGGAGTCTTCTCCTTCCGCCAAGAGCAAACGGAAAGAGAAGAGCCTCTCGGGGACCGCGTCGAGCGGCCCTGGGGGCTCCTAGATCGCCGCACCTTCTCTACCCTTTCGTGGCCAAGTAGTATCGCGATGACCGTGATATCCACTCCCCGCTAAAGAACGTTGAAGGACTTGGAGCAGCGGCAGCCCACTGCCTGGCGGCTTGGCGCGGCCGCGCTGGTCATCGGCGGCGTCACCCTGCTGCTCGGGGAAGCGGGCAAGCTGCCCCGCCTCTCACGGGAAGTACGGTGGCTACTGATCGCCACCCTCGTCCTGCTCGCGTCGGTCGTGGGCCGGCGAGTGCTCTGGAACGACGCCGAGCGGCGCCTGCGCGCGGCTTGGCGCGTTGCCGGCTTCGTTCTCCTCCTGGTCTGGTTCGACATTGCCGGGATCGCGGCGGGCCTGCGACTACATCCCGGCGAGCTCGCGCGCGGTAGCAGCGCCGTCCTGAGCTTCTCGCTCGCAGTGCTGGTGATCGTCACGCTCGCCGCGATCATCGCTGTTCGGCTGATCGACCGGCGCCCCGTGCGACAGCTCGGTATCGTTCCCGGACCGGGCTTCTGGGGCGACTTGGCTTTCGGCTTCGGCCTCGGGGCGCTGCTGAACACGGTCGACTTCGGCGTGGAGATCCTGGCGGGATGGGCGCGGGTCGTTGACGTTGCCCGCAACCGCACGCCTGGGGAGCCCTTCCTGATGGCGCTCGTGCAGATGACGGTGGCCTTCCTGTGCGTGGGATTCTACGAGGAGCTTCTCAACCGTGGCTATCTGCTGCGCACCCTGGCCCAGGGCTTTGTCGGCCGCCGTATCGGGCCGACGCAGGCCCTCGTCCTGGCGGTCCTGCTCTCTTCGGCCCTGTTCGGGCTCGCGCACGTTGGCAACCCTCATGCCACGCTGGTGAGCTCCCTAAACATTGCGGTAGCGGGTGTAGTTCTTTCGCTTCCCTATGTCCTCACGGGCAGGCTGGCAACGTCGATCGGTCTGCACTGGGCCTGGAACCTCTTCGAGGGGGTCGTGTACGGTTTCCCGGCCAGCGGCATCATCACTCCGACCGTAGTGCTCGTCGTCAGGCAGAGTGGCCCGCCGTTGTGGACCGGAGGCGAGTTCGGGCCCGAGGCCGGTCTGCTCGACCTCCTGCTTACGCTGATGGGCGGCGCCCTCATCGTGTGGCGCGAACACCGTCGCCATGGCTCACTCGCTCCCTGCACGGACCTGATCGACGGTGGTCAGGCAATGCCGGTGGCTGAAACGGGGACGATCTCCGAAGGAGACCGGCGCCGCGACTGATGCGTTCTTGCTCTTCGCCTTGCCTTGGGTGCTGCGGGTCGGCGACCTGCGCGTGTACTATGAAGTGACCGGACGGCCGCCAGGGCCCGATCTAGAGCGAGATCGACGGGTTGTGCGCGTACTTCAGGCAGCCTCGGAAGCCGCGCGACCAGATTCTCTTGAGGAGCACCTTCCGCACGATCCACGGCATCTCGGAGAACTGCGCCTTCTGCTCGTCGTCGGTGAGCGCGTGCACGAGCAGCACGAGCACCTGGGGGCCGCCGACGCGCTGACCGTGCTCGGCGGACGCGACATCGAGCGCGCGGACCTCGTCGGCGCGCAGCAGCTTCGCGATGGCCGCCCCGTCGAGGGCCGCCTCCTCGGCGGCGAGGTGCGGGAACAAGATGTCTCGAACGTCCACCGCCGTGCGCTGCAGCGTCTCCGGCGAGCCGCCGGTGCGGAACTGCGCGGTGGCGGTCTCGAACGCGCTCAGGCCGCCGAGGAGCTTCTTGTGATCGGCGCGCCAGCTCGTGACGTTCGACGCATACGCGGGCAGCGAGGCGCGCTCGGAGACCTCGGTCACCTTCGGGAAGATGATCTCCTCCTCGCTGTCGTGGTGGACGCGCAGGAAGCGCGTGAAGCGCCCGCAGAAATCGGCGAAGGCGGCGCGGTCGCCCTCCGGGACGGGGGCGGCCGAGACGCGCACGATCGTGTCGAGGGTGCGACGAAGGGCTTCGTGGATCCGGAGCAGGCTCCGGGCCATCAGGTCGGAGGGCGTGGGGGCGTTCATCGGGTCACGATACGCGAGTCATTCCAGGTTCGGCAAAGCTCCGGCGGCCTCGCAGGTGTTGACGACGATTCCTCCCGAGACGAGGCGATTCGAGACGGCCGGCGGCTCGATTGCGGATTCCTCGCGCGACGAGCCTGATGGCGCGCTCGGAATGACTTCCGGGGTTTTCGTCCATCGGGCGTCTTCGACGCGGCCGGCGCCATGGGTCTGGGTGGGGTAGCGGCCCTTGCCGGGGATGACGTGCCGGACGCCGCCCCGTGGGTCGGGCACGTCGCCGCGGTAGCGCGGGATGAGGTGGACGTGCAGGTGGAAGACGGTCTGGCCTGCGGCTTCGCCGACGTTGATGCCGATGTTGAAGGCCTCGGGTCGAACCAGGTCGGGACGTGCCTTCGCGGGACGATCAGCAGGTGGCCGTCGCTCACCGGGAAGGCATCCCAGAGGGCCCGCGTGAGCCGGTCTTCGAAGGCGATCCGGTCCTGGGTGGGGAAGCAGAAGGGGCAGGCCGCGGGGGTCGTCATCGTGTTTCCGACCTGGGCGTCCGCCTCGTGATCTCGAGCCTGCCGTCGAGGCCCGCGGCGACGCAGGCGGCGCAGCGCCAGGCCTTGACCGGCCGCCGGCCCACTCGGCTGGACTGGCAGACCGGGCACCAGTGGTCGTAGAGGGCCGGCCGAGTCTCCTTTGGCCGGGGCTGTTGCTTTCGCCGTAGACTGCCGGCGGCCTCTTTGTGGCAGCGCCAGCGGGCGGCTTTCGCTTTGGGGTAGCCGGCGCGCGCGCCATGAGTGCCCGCCACTCGGGCCCGTGGGGTGCCTGGTGGTCGGCGCCGTGCCTCGTGGCGGCATGGGCGGCCTCGTGGGTCACGACTTCCCGGAGGGTCTTCGTGCTCACGAGGGCCCTTGGGCCCAGCTCGATGCGCCAGGGACGGGCCACCAGACGTCCCAGAGTCTTGCTGAGGCGAGCGTTCGGCACCACGTCGATGCCGCCGAGCGCGCGCGCCTCCCACAGCGCTCCGAGCCGCCCCAGGATTCGCTCGACCCTGCGGGCGTCGACGGGCCGTAGAGTCTTGGCCGCGCCCCCGGTCATCGCGCAAATGCTACCAGGGTGGTCGCTGTCGGTCCTCCGCTGGTCCCGCTATCCCGCTATCACCCTATCGGTTCGGGGGCGGACGGCCGTGGAGTTGCCGATCTTCCTCATGAGCTGCCGGTTTTGATC
>DATKMD010000090.1:0-6732 GCA_035542075.1 Thermoanaerobaculaceae bacterium | reverse complement strand
TTCGCGGCGACGATCGGGCTGGCGCAGAACGACATCAAGAAGGTGCTGGCGTACTCGACGGTCAGCCAGTTGGGGTACATGTTTCTGGCGGCGGGCGCGGGGGCGTTCGGGGCGGGGATCTTCCACGTCTTCACGCACTCGTTCTTCAAGGCGTGCCTGTTCCTGGGGGCGGGGTCGGTGATCCACGCCATGGGCGGTGAGCAGGACATGCGGAAGATGGGTGGCCTCAGGCGGCACCTGCCGACCACCTACTGGACGTTCATGGCTGCAACGCTGGCGCTCGCGGGGATCCCGGTGTTCTCCGGCTTCTTCTCCAAGGACGAGATCCTGGGGAAGGTCTTCGCCGCGGGGTTCGGGGACCTCAACGGGTACGGAAGCGTCTATCTGGTGCTCTGGGTGCTCGGGGTGGCGGGGGCGTTCATGACGGCGTTCTACATGTTCCGGGCCGTCTACATGACGTTCCACGGTGAGTTTCGCGGCGGGCACGAGGCCGCCCATCACCTCCACGAGTCACCCAAGAGCATGACCGTGCCGCTGAGGATTCTGGGCGTCGGCTCGGTCGTTGCCGGTTTCCTCGGTGTGAGCGCAGCACTCACGCCAGGCAGAGACATCAACTGGTTCGAGCATCTCCTGCACCAGGTGGCTCCGACGCTCGAGGTCGAGCACGCCCCGACGCTATCCGCCGAGTGGGTGCTGATCCTGATCTCGGTGGCCGTGGCGGTGGCGGGGATCCTGCTCGCGAGGAGGTTCTACTTCGGACCCGAGGCGTTCAAGCTCCCGGACGCCCTCGCACGACGCTTCCCCACCCTCTACGCCACCGTCGCCAACAAGTACTACGTGGACGAGATCTACGGGGCGACCGTGGTGGCCGGGACCGTCAACCTGGCGAAGGGCTCGTACGAGTTCGACGCCCGCGTCGTTGACGGCGCGGTCAACGGGACCCGTCACCTCACGGTCGGGACGTCGTTCTTTTCGGGGCTGTTCGACCTCAACGTCGTGGATGGACTCGTCAACTGGGTGGCGGCTGCCTACGGGTGGGCGAGTCGGGTCTTGCGGCGTGTGCAGTGGGGCGTGGTGCAGGGGTACGCGCTGGTCATGGCCGTGGGTTTCGTGTTGATGGTCGCGGCGGCGCTGTGGCTGGGCCGCTGAGGGGGATGCGATGGGTTTCGTGACCAACCTGCTGAACATCATTTGCTACGTGCCGCTCGTCGGCGCGCTCGTGATCGTCTTCATGCTGCGTCGTGGCCAGAGCGCAGCGATCAAGACTGTCGCGACCGTCACGGCAGGCCTGGACTTCGTGCTCTCCCTGCCGCTCTGGTTTCTCTACGTGCCTGACGGGCCAGCATTCCAGTTCGCGTACGTGCACGAGTGGATCCCTTCGGTGGGGGCCAAGTACCACTTCGGCGTGGACGGGATCTCGATCCTGCTGATCCTGCTCACGACGCTGCTGGGCTTCATCTCGGTGTACTCCTCGTTCTCGGCGATCACCCACCGCGAGAAGGAGTACTACGTCTTCCTGCTCGTGCTGCAGACCGGGATGCTCGGCGTGTTTATGTCGCTCGACTTCGTGCTGTTCTACGTGTTCTGGGAGGTCATGCTTGTCCCGATGTACTTCCTCATCGGGATCTGGGGCGGGCCGCGGAAGCTCTACGCCGCGATCAAGTTCTTCCTGTACACACTCGTCGGCTCCGTGGTGATGCTGGTCGGCATCCTGGCTCTCTACTTCTACAACTCGACCGGTCTCAAGGCGATCGGCTTGCCGGGTCTCGGCAACGCGCCGACGTTCGACGTCACCGAGTTGTTCAAGATCGCCCCCTTCATTCCGTCCAGCCTCCAGTTCTGGGTGTTCCTGGCGTTCTTTGTCGGGTTTGCGATCAAGGTGCCGATGTTCCCCTTCCACACCTGGTTGCCGGACGCCCATGTGGAGGCGCCGACGGCCGGCTCGGTGATCCTGGCGGGGGTCCTCCTGAAGATGGGAACGTACGGCTTCATTCGCTTCTCACTGCCGCTGTTGCCGAATGCCACGCGTAACGCGGTGCCCTGGATGGCGGCACTGGCGATCATCGGGATCATCTACGGCGCGCTCGTGGCGATGGCGCAGAAGGACATGAAGAAGCTGGTGGCGTACTCGTCGGTCTCCCACCTCGGGTTCGTGATGCTGGGGATGTTCGCGCTCAACTACCAGGGGATGACGGGCTCCGTCCTGCAGATGATCAACCACGGCCTCTCCACGGGCGGCTTGTTCTTGCTCGTCGGGATCATCTACGAGCGCAGGCACACCCGCATGCTTTCTGACTACGGCGGCCTCGCAAAGGTGATGCCGGTCTACGCGATGCTGTTCATGATCATCACGATGGCGTCGATCGGTCTACCCACGCTCAACGGGTTCATCGGCGAGTTCACGATCCTGGTGGGGGCGTTCAACAAGTCCACGACCTGGGCGGTGCTGGCGGCGAGCGGCATCGTGTTGGGCGCGGCGTACATGCTCTGGATGTACCAGCAGGCGTTCTTCGGCGAGATCACCCACGAGGAGAACAAAGCTCTGAAGGACGTCAGCTTGCGTGAGCAGTGGACGCTGATCCCGCTCATCGTTCTCTGCTTCTGGATCGGGCTCTACCCCAAGCCGTTCTTCCGCATCCTCGAGCCCTCGATCAAGCGGATCGAGCAGGTGGTGAACGCCGACTATGCCTACCACCCGCTGGCACAGCTCGCGTCGCCGAGCGCGCAGGCCCCGGAGCGCTGAGCGATGCGCGCCGACCTCATCGCGTTGCTCCCGGAGTTGGTACTGGCCGCGCTCGCGATGGCCGTGCTGCTGGCCGGACTGGCCACCGGAAGACGCCGGAACCGCGCTCTCGGGGCCGGTGCGGTGCTCTCGCTCGCTGCGACGGGCGTGGCGCTGTGGTTCGCGGCCGGCGCGGCTGACCCGGCGGCGAGGTTCTTCGCGGGCATGTTCGCGCTCGATCACTTCGCAGTGTTCTTCAAGGTCCTGTTCCTGCTCTCCTCGGGCCTGGCGATCCTCCTCTCCCTCGACTACCTCGAGCGCAACGACTACCGGCCCGGGGAGTACCACGCGCTGGTGCTCTTCGCGACCGTGGGCATGATGACGATGGCCTCGGGCACCAGCCTGGCGACGATCTACGTCGGCCTTGAGCTGATGGCGCTCTCGACCTACATCCTCGCCGGCTACTTCCGCCGCGAGGTCAAGTCGCACGAGGCGGCCGCCAAGTACTTCGTGCTGGGCGCGCTCTCGTCGGGGATCCTACTGTACGGGCTCTCGCTCGTGTACGGCACGACCGGGACCTTGGACCTGGCCGTGCTGGCCAGCACCTTGAGGACCGGCGGCACGCCGACCGCGACGCTGGTGGGAGTGGCCCTGCTCGCGTGCGGCTTCCTGTTCAAGGTGGCAGCGGTGCCGTTCCACGTGTGGACCCCCGACGTTTACGAGGGAGCTCCCACGCCGATCACGGCGTTCATGTCCGTCGGACCCAAGGCCGCTGCGTTCGCGATCTTCCTGCGGGTGTTTGTCGGCGGGCTCGCACCGCTCGACGACCAGTGGCGCTGGCTGGTCGGGGCCGCCGCCGCGCTCACGATGGTGTGGGGCAACATCGCGGCGCTGACTCAGGACAACGTCAAGCGCATGTTGGCCTACTCCTCGATCGCGCACGCCGGCTACGCCCTGGTCGGCCTGGTGGCAGGGGGTCCGGGGGGAGTCCAGAGCGTCCTCTTCTACATGCTGGTGTACACCGTGACCAACCTCGGCGCGTTCGGGTTCGTGGTCATGCTCGAGTCGCGCGGCTACGCGGGCGAGACGGTGCAGGACTACGCCGGCCTCGCTCGCAAGCACCCGCTGGCGGCTTTCGGGATGCTGCTGTTCATGCTCTCGCTCGGTGGGATCCCCCCAACGGCGGGCTTCATGGGCAAGCTCTATCTGTTCGCGGCAGCCGTGAACGCCGGTTACGTCTGGCTCGTTGTGGTTGCCGTCCTGATGTCGGCGGTCTCCCTCTACTACTACTTCCGCATCGTCCTGCAGATGTACCTGCGCGACGGTGACGAGGCACAACCCGCGGCCCTGGTGGAGGCGCCATGGACCGAGCGGGTCATCTGGGCGTGCGGTCTCGCGGTGCTGGTGATCGGGGTCCTGCCGGCTCCGTTCCTGGCGGCCGCCCGGGCCACCGTGGGGGTGCTGGGAGGACCGTGAACGCGAAGCGGCGCGCTCGCACGTCGGATAGGGTCCGCCGTATCGCCGATGCCTCCTCGATTGGGCTTGCCTTTCCGATCGCGATCGCGATCGGCTACTTCTTCGGCCAGTGGCTGGACGGCGTGCTCGGCACCGCACCGTGGCTGATGGCTGTCTTCACCGTCTTCGGGATAGCTGCAGGTTTCCTGAACGCGCTGCGGACCGCGATCCGGATCGGTCGCGAGGAGGACGAGGACAGCGCCGCGTCGCAGCGGGGTGGCCAGCCTCCGGAACAGGGGAAGTGACGTGATCGCGCGCCGGGCTCTGGGCACCGGTGCCGTGCTGACGCTGGCGGCGGCCTCGCTCGTGGTCTTCCTCGACAAGCCTTGGAGCGCGCTCGCCTTGACCGTCACGTCGGCCGTCGGTATGATCAACGGGCTCTGGCTGGAGGGGTTGCTCGCCGGTATCCTCCAACCGGGCAAGGCGCGCGTCGCTCGGGGAACGGCGGCACTGCTTGTCGCGCGCTGGGCCCTGTGGGGCCTGCTGTTCGGCTTCCTGTACCTGATTCGGAGCCGTGTCGAGCCGTGGGCCGTAATCGCGGGGGTCGCGTGCTTCCTCGCCGCCCTTGCGGGCGCGGGGATGACGGCCGCGAAACAGGGCGGCAAGGAGGAGTAAGCGGCAGTGCACCACGAGGTCTCTTTCCTCTTCTATGGACTGAATGCGCTGCTGGTGGCGGTGCTCGGGGCGCCGAGCGCCAGCTGGCAGCGCGCGATGGGAGTGGAGGGCCAGGCCGGTGTCTGGCTTCCGGATCACGTGATCATGGCCCTGCTGGTGGTGGTGGTCGTCGCCGTGCTGCTGTGGAGCGCCCGACGCCGATATTCCGTCCGACACCCCTCGACGATGCAGCAGGTGCTCGAGTTGCTGCTCTCGGGTCTTCGGAACCTGACCGAAGACGTGGTCGGCCACGGGCGCGGCAAGGACTTCGTGCCGTTCATTGCGGCGCTGACGTTCTTCATCTTCTTCTCGAACTTCTTCGGGTTGATCTTCTTCCTGCAGCCGCCCACAGCCAACACCAGCACGACCTTCGCCCTCTCGTTGACGGCTTTCCTCTTCTACAACATCGTGGGAATCCGCCGGAAGGGACCAATTGCCTACGCCAAAGACTTCGCCGGACCAGTGTGGTGGCTGTTCCCGCTCATGGTTCCGATCGAAATCATCTCGCACCTAGCTCGGGTGCTCTCCCTGTCACTGCGTCTGTTCGGCAACATCTTCGGAGAGCACACGGCCACCAGCATGTTCCTCGGCATCCTCCCTTTCTTCGTGCCGGCGATGATGGGCCTGGGGCTCCTCGGTGCGACCATCCAGACGTTCATCTTTATAATGCTGACCGCGGTCTACATTTCCGGGGCCGTGGCTGAAGAACACTAGAGAGCAAAGATCGCGAAGGAGGAACGGCAGATGGGGAAGCGAATAGCGTTGGTGGTTCTCGGGTTGGTGCTGCTGGCCCTGGCGGCGCCGGCCTTTGCAGCGGAGGAGGGAGGTGCCGCTCCGGTCATGCGCGACGTGGGGAAGTTCATCGCGGCCGCGTTCGTCCTCGGGGTAGCGGCATTCGCGGGTGCTTTCGGCCAGGCGAGGGCGGTGGCCTCGGCGTGCACGAGCATGGGTCGGAACCCCGGCGCGGCGGGTCCGGTGCGGATCACGATGCTGCTCGGTGTGGCGTTCATCGAGTCCCTGGTCATCTACGCGCTCGTCATTGCCTTCATGATCCTGGGCAAGTAACGCGGGGCCGCGCGTCGTCGTCGCCCTGACTCGGAGGAGAGCAGGGATTAGGGGCGCGTCGACCTCGAGTACGCTGACTCAACTGTCCAAGGCCCTCGGTCGTCCCGACCCGTCCAGCGCGACGGGTCGGTCTCGTTCTCTCTCTGACAAGCCTCCGACCCGACAGGCGGCGCCCGGCGTCGGACGCGGCATGGAGGGGTCTGAGCCCGCTGGGAAGCCGAGAATTCCATAAGCTTTCCACAGGTCAAGTTGACGATCATGGCGCTGCCGAATGCATTGTAATTGCAACGGCGTCCAGGTCCGTGGAGGGTATTGACATTGCAACTTTGACTCAATTACCATTTGCCCTGGAGGCGAGCATGAGCGCTCTGACTTCCTGGGACTTCAAGAACACCGACCTTCCGTTTCGCGACCAGCTGTACAAGACAGCCCTGCGGCTGACGCGCAGCGCGGAGGATGCCGAGGACCTCCTGCAGGAAACCTACCTCAAGGCATACAGGCACTACGCTTCGTTCGAGCCGGGCACCAACCTCAAGGCGTGGCTGTTCAAGATCCTGAAGAACACCTTCATCAACGAGTACAGGCGCCGGAAGCAGCTGCCGGCACAGGTCGACTTCGCGGAGCTCGAGGAGACCTTCGAGTCGGCGGTCCTCGCCAGGGACGGCAACGCGACCCCGACTCCCGAAGACGAACTGATGGAGATCTCCCTGGACGCCGAGGTGCGTACCTCGCTGGTGGCCCTGCCGCACAACTACAAGGTTGTCGTGCTGCTGGCC
>DATKMD010000089.1:0-4904 GCA_035542075.1 Thermoanaerobaculaceae bacterium | reverse complement strand
CCCGTAAAGTCCAGCGTGCATCCAAGGTCTACCAGGCGGCCTCCGCCGAGGAGAGTGAACACCGGCGAAATGCGGTAGCCGCCGGCCACCTCGAAGAAGGTCTCCGTCACCGAGACCTCTGCGGTACCGTTCGCAACGTCGGTGCTCTGCTGCAGGTTCATGTAGATCACGTCGCTCGAGAGGAGCCAACGGTCGTTCTTCATGTCGAAGTGAATCATGCCCCCGAAGTGGAGGTTGTCCCAGATCTTGCTGAACGGCACGTCGAGGGTGACGTCGTGTCCCTTGACCCCGACCGTGCCGTCCATGGCGGCCGCGACCAGGTACGGGGCAATGGTGAACTCCCACCCGCCCGGATTGGACTGGGCCAAGGCGTGCGGTCCGACCAGAAGCGTTGCGGCGGTGGTGAGCAGCCCGAGGATCGACTTCGCACTCATCATCTGCCTCCCTGATAGAGATTCCCGGCGCTGGCAGCCGGTTGGGTTCCTGTGGTTATGTTCTCTGCGCCTCCAGCGTGCGGCGCACCTGGTCGGGGTTGATGCTCGCAACGGCGTCGAACTGTGTCAACTGGACCTTGCCGGTCAGCTCTTGGAGGAAATGCGACCGCTTCGGGCGGTCCATGACCGGCCCTTGACCTCGGACAGGATTTCGTGATCGACCTCGGCCGGGGGTAGATTGATGAACCTCGAGGAGAGGTCGGAGATCAGGGTCTCGAACTCGAGCCGGTTCTCAAGGGGATCAGCAGAGGACTGCTCGTTCATGGCCATCAGCACTGGGTGGAATCAGGCATGAGGATTCGCCTTCCACCGGCGTGAGTCTACCACCCGCCAAAGCGGGCACCTCAGGGCCAGGAGGGCCCTGCTGGCGGGCCTACGTCGCCACACATGGCACTGCTGTTGCCTCGCGAATTCAGCGCCCCTATACTCGTGCTCCGATGCGGTCTTTGCGACGCCCGCTGCGTTGCGGGTAGGAAACGGAGTAAACGTCATGCAGTCATTCGCACGCCGCTCCCGCTTCTCGGATCTCACGTTGCGTGGCGCCCTCGCCCTCGTCTGCGCCGCCATGCTCGTACCGGGCAACGTGACGCTGATGGCACAGCAGGCGCCGGCCGCCGCGACGGCGGCACCCGAGCAGGCCGCGAAGCTCCCACCCGAGCAACTCGACTCGCTCGTGGCGCCGATCGCGCTCTACCCGGACCCGCTCCTTGCCCAGACCCTCGCGGCGTCCACCTACCCGCTCGAGATCATCCAGCTCCAGCAGTGGATGGCGAAGAACCCGAACTTGAAGGATAAGGCCCTGGCCGATGCCGTCGCCAAGCAGCCCTGGGACCCGAGCGTGCAGTCGATGGCGGCCCTTCCTGATGTCGTCAAGCGGCTCGCGGACGACATCCAGTGGACGACAGACCTCGGTAACGCTTTTCTCTCCCAGCAGAGCGACGTCATGGACGCCGTCCAGCGGATGAGGAAGAAGGCCAAGGGCAACGGGGCCCTGGAGACGAACGAGCAGCAGAAGGTCGAGACGAAGGTCGTCGAGACGAAGGAAGTCATCGTCATCGAGTCGGCAAGCCCGGAGGTGATCTACGTCCCCTCCTACAGCCCGACGGTCGTCTACGGCCCGCCCGTCTACCCGTACCCCCCGATCTACTACCCGCCGTATCCACCCGGTGCCGCGTTCGTCTCGTTCAGCTTCGGCGTCATGATGGGCGCGGCCATCTGGGGCGGCGCCTGCTGCGGCTGTGGCTGGGGCCACAACGACGTCAACATCAACGTCAACAACAACTTCAACAGGAACAACATCAACACCGGCGGAAACCGGGGGGGAGGGAACAATTGGCAGCACAACTCCCAGCACCGCGGCGCCGCCCCCTACGCCGACAAGGCCACAGCGAGCAAATACGGGGGCAGCGCGCGCGGCGACTCCCGCTCGACCCGCCAGGCGAGCGCCGGGCAGCAGCAGGCACGCGGCGGGGCGAGTGCCAGCCAGCAAGGGGCGCGCACCTCGGGAGGCGCCACCGCGAGCAGCCGCTCGGCCGGAGCCAGCTCCGCGAGCCGCGGCTCGAGTCCGAGCGCCAGGGGTGGTGGCTTCGGAGGCGGCTCCGGCGGCTTCAGCGGGAAGAGCGCCCGCGCCAGCAGCTCGCGAGGGGCTTCGAGCATGGGCGGACGCGGCGGCGGCGGAAGGAGGAGGTGAGCGCCATGACTTCGAGAAGATCCTTCCCCAGTCTTACCGGCGCCCTTGTCGTGGCCCTCCTCATGGCCGGCACCCTGGCGGCCGCGGCGGCGAAGCCGGCGCAGCGGACGTTTCCCTCGCCGAGAGAAGCGGCGGACGCCCTCGTCTCCGCCGCGGAGAAGTTCGATGTCGAGGCCCTGAAGGAGATCCTCGGGCCTGACGGCATCGACCTCGTCGAAACGGAGGACCCGGTCGCGGACAGGAACCAGGCCGCGGCCTTCGCGGCGAAGGCGCGCGAGAAGCTCGTCATAGAGACCGATCCGAAGGACCCGACGACGGCGACGCTGGTCATCGGCCCGGATGCGTGGCCAGTGCCGATCCCGGTTATCAAGGTGAAAGGCACCTGGCGGTTTGACTCGAAGACCGGGCGGGAGGAGGTCCTCTACCGGCGGGTCGGAAGGAACGAGCTCGACGCGATCGCGCTCTGCCGGGAGTACGTCGAGGCCCAGCACACGTACGCTGCGGAGCGGCACAACGGGTCGCGGGTGAACCAGTACGCGCAGCGGGTCATCAGCACTCCGGGCAAGCACGACGGGCTGGCGTGGCAGGCGCCGGATGGCACCTGGCAGGGGCCGCTCGGCGAGACGGCCGCCAAGGCGATCACGGAGGGCTACAGCGACAGGTCCAAGCCGGTCCACGGCTACTACTTCAAGATCCTCAAGGGACAGGGTCCCCACGCCCAACTCGGCGAGATGGACTTCGTGGTCCAGGGGGCGATGATCGGCGGCTTCGCTCTCGTCGCCGCTCCCGCGGACTACGAGGTCACCGGCGTGAAGACGTTCGTCGTGAGCTACGACGGCGTCGTCTACGAGAAGGACCTCGGGCCGGACACGCTCGAGGTGTTTGGCGCGATGGAGCGTTTCGACCCAGACGAAAGCTGGAGCCCGGTCGAGGAGCCCTGACGCCGCCGAGCGGGGAATTCGGTCCGGAGTCTTACGTTTCCTTCCGACCCAACGGTTACTTCGACTGCGCGTAGGCGTCGACGATGCGGATCACCGGCATGTCGCGGAGGTACGCGTCGTCTGTGTCGGCGAGCCGGTTCTGGCGGATGATCCTCTTGATGTCCTCCACGTAGGCCTGGCCGCGCTCCGAGTAGCGGATGAGCGTCTCCACCAGCACCTCGCCCGAAACCAGCAGGTTCCGCCGCCGCAGCTCGGAGCGCCTGAGGCGAAAGTCGCGATAGGCATCCTGCGTGTTGAGGTTGCGGGCGTAGGCGTACGCAGCTTCCCCGGTGCTGCCGAAGGCAGCGACCCGGTGGTCTCCGATCTCCTCCGCCCGCTGCTCGGTCGGCTTGAGCCCCTTGCCCCAGCTCCACTGGCCGAACAGCGAGTTGCCCTCCGCGGCGAAGCGCGAGGTTCCCCAGCCGCTCTCGCTCGCCGCCTGGGCGAGCGAGAGGGACGCAGGGACGATGTCCACGCGCAGCAGCAGTTCGGGGTATTGATCGGAGTCGAGGCGGTCGTCGGGGGAGCCGATCACCTTGTACTGCACGGCCAGTTCTGTGAGCCACGCCTGATCCTCCGGAGTAACACCCTCGCCGATGAGGAGTTTCTCCGTGATCACCTTGGCGCGCGCCCGGTCCGCTGCGATCAGCTCGTTGATTCGCAGGACGATCGGAGCGATGAGGCGGAAGAACAGGCGTTTCTTGTCGGCGACCGGCATGTCCTTCGAGCCTTTCTCGCGCCACCGGTCCGGGATGTCCTCGAGGTAGACCCGCGGAACCTCTCGGATTCCCGCCTGCCAGGCTTTCTGGGTGTAGCCGAGCCGGTCGAAGAGGGCGAACACGTCCTTGTAATCACGGCACGGTACACGCTCGTCCGTGGGCTTGAGTTGCGCCCCAAACGTGACGGCCAGGAACATGATCACGAGAAATGCAGCCAGGGTGATCGCTCTCTTCATTTGCTGCCTCCAGACGCAAGGATACACGGCGCATCGGTGCCCCAAAATCGGCGGCGAGGAGGCCGAGGACACCCCCAATAGGTCTTCACCGCGCGACTCGCAACTGTCGTCAAGGTTTTGACCTCACGTCTGCGCCGGGAACCTCAGCTCGGCGTGGTATGGTCTCGGGGTCGCTCTACGCGGCGACGCGTATTGGCCCAAGGGCCAATGGACTTCGGAGTGGGCGAAGGAGATCCTTGTGGGGGTGGTTTCTTCCCGGGGTTTGACGTGCCGGGTGTCTCTGCGCAAGGCGCGCGATGGCGTCGGGATATGGTTGGAGGAATCGCGAGGCGATCTCGATAGTCAGGGGCGCGCGTGACCGGCGGCGTACGCTGCGCCCGATCACGCGATGCTCTCGGGTACGGGAGAAAGAGTACATGCGAACGAGGCTTCTCGTGTTTGTTGTGGTGCTGGCGGTTGTGGCTGCGGCAGCGGTCGCCGAGGACCTCGGCTGGCCAAGGGAGATCCAGACGGGGAACGGCAAGCTCCTCCTCTATCAACCGCAAATCGATCGGTTCAAGGGAAACATCATCGAGGGGCGGGCGGCGATGTCGTTCACCAGAACCGGCACGAAGGAGCCGATCTTCGGTGCATTCTGGTTCAAGGCGTTGCTCGAGACCGACTTCGACACGCGGACGGCGAAGCTCCTATCGATCCAGGTGCCGCAAGTCAAGGTTGCCGGCGCGACGGAGGAGAGACAGAAGGAGATCGGGGCGCTCCTCGAGCAGGAGATCCCAACGCTCGAG
>DATKMD010000088.1:0-17012 GCA_035542075.1 Thermoanaerobaculaceae bacterium | reverse complement strand
GACGGCTGAGGTGAAGGTCATGGACCCCGTCGTGAGCGTGATTATCCCAACCGTTGGCAGGGCATCTCGCCTGCACGCGACGTTACAGGCGTTGGCTGGGCTTGATCGCGCCACGCCCGAGTTCGAGGTGGTCGTTGTCTTCGACGGCGGCAGCCCGAACGGTGCGGTGCCGACAGTGACGTATCCTTTCCGCGTCAACGCGCTGGCGCAGGCGACTCGGGGCCCGGGCCCTGCACGCAACCTGGGGGCGGCTACCTCGCACGGGCGGTACCTCCTGTTCCTCAACGATGACACCAGGCCCGCAACTGATTGCCTGGTCGCTCACGTGCGGGCGCAGCAGAGCCTGGGACCGGCGGCCATCCTTGGGCGGACGGAGTGGGATCCGGACTGGCAAGTCACCCCTTACATGGCGTGGCTCGCGCCACATGGCCACCAGTTCAACTTCTCCCGCCTCACGCCCGGCGAATCGGTGCCATGGAATTCATGCTGGAGCACGAACTTGAGCGTTCCAGCCGAATGGCTGAAAGACCATCCATTCGACCCTGAATTTCCCTTCCCGGCACTCGAAGATGGGGAATGGGCGTACCGACTTGCGCGCGACGGTCATCCGCTGCGGTACGAGCCAACCGCGGTCTGCTTCCATGACCATCCCTACGGGAGCCCCCGGGACTTCCGGCGCCGGGCACGCCTCGCTGGAGCTGCCGCCCGCTACGTCGCCAGTCGCCACCCGAGCCTGTTCTGGGCCGTCCTCCTGCGACCGGCGGCAGCCGCGATCGTGCGCACCGGGAGCTTCCTGCTGCCGCGTCCCTGGAATCGCCGTCTCGTCTGGGATCTGGATTACCGCTGGAACTACGTCCTCGGGATGCTCAGCCCCCAGTCTGCCTACCGGTTCCCAGCGAATCGGTGACGCCGCCGGCGCCCACATCACCCCTTCCAGACACGAAGCGCAGGGTCGAGAGGGCCCGGCGATGGCCGCGAAGCAGGGCCCGGGATGACTCTCTGCCTCCCTCTCCTCGGACGACGAGCCGGTACGCAAACGCGCGGAGTACCACATAGTTCGTGTGCAGAAACGCGAGATAGACACGGTAGGCGAAGGGCCGGAACGGCCAGAGGCGGGTGGCGGTCATGTGCTCGAGATAGAACGGGGAGCGCGATGCGGACCCGGTCACAGCCCCTAGGCGGTGCACGGCCACCATCCTTGGTTCATAGAGGAGCCGCCACCTTCGCCGGCGAAGCCGCAGGCAGAGATCCACGTCCTCGTTGTAGAGGAAGTAGCCAGGGTCGAAACCGCCGACCTGGTGCCACGCCTCAGCTTTGACGGCGAACGCAGCTCCCGGAACGAAACCGGCCGTTCGCCGCCTCGTCGCGGCACGTCGTGAGGTCGACTGTCGAACCGTCCCCGTGAGCCAGTTGACGCCCCCGCCCGCGTACCAGAGCATCCCACCCGGTCGATCGAGATAAAGGGGCCCCCCCGCAAGCCCGACGGCACGGCGCGAAAGTGCGCCCACGGCGCCGTCCAAGTACCCATCGACGACCTCGACATCGTTGTTGAGGATGACGAGGGCGGCCCACGGCCCTCCGCCGAGGGCGGCGACACCGGCGTTGGCTCCTGCCCCAAAGCCCTCGTTGGCGCGCAGGGACACGATCTCGGCTCCCGGGACGGAATCGGACCCCAGGCTCACGCCGTTGTCCACGACCACGATCCTGCGGAAGCAGCTGGAGGAATCTCTCCGCACCGCCTCCACACATGCGAGGGTCGGTCGAATATCGCCGAAGTGCACGACCACGACGCCCACGCGTGCAACTTCGTCCACCGGTCGCATTACTCCCACTCTGTTCCCGGAGCTACCGGTACCTCGGTCCGCTTCGGCCTGCGCAGGGCAAGCGCCACCACCGCGGTGCTTCCGACCAGAGCGACACCCCAGGCCGCGACCGCAACGGCCGCGGACCCGGCCGTCCCCCACCTCGGGATTGCCACGAGGTTGCCGACAGCGCTCGTGGCCAGCACGGCGCACTGGTTCATGAGCGACCACAGCTGCCGGCCACAGGCCGCCACCACCACCCCGAGCATCATCGCCACGCAGGCGCCGGGCAGGGCCCAGGCCAGCACCCGGACCAGGCGCGCCGAAACCTCGTACTGCGGACCGAAGACGAGCCGCACCAGCGGACTCCGGAACAGCGTGAGCATGGTCGCAAGCCCAACGCCCACGAGAGCACCGCCGAGCGCGATCCCTGCGACACGCCGATAATGCAGGCCACCACCCGCGACGGCCTTGGAGACGGTGGGGTACATTGCGACCGCGAGAAGCTGCGCGACGCCCAGGAGTCCCCACACGAGCGCGCCCGCCACGCCGTACCGTCCGATCTCCTCTTTGGGCACGCCGAAGCCCGCCAGCATGAACGTGTCGGTCCTGAGCGAGGCCTGCAGACTCAGACCGAGGAACAGAAAGACCATGCCCTCTCGCGCGAGAAAGGCCCGTGTAACCGGGGTCGCGGCGTCGCGCGGCAACCTGCGAAGCTGCCGCAGAACCACCGCAAGGCCGGCCGCTGCACCCACCGAGAACACCACGCCGGTCGTCCACACGTGGGCGCCGAGGCGTGCGACGGCGATCAGCAGGAGAAGAGCCACGCCGAGCTCGACGGCACGCCCTCCCACTTCGACCTCCATGCGATCGAGCCCTTTGAAGGACGCCCCGACGCTAATCAGCGAACTGCGAAACCACGCGTACGGGATGAACGCCACAAGGACCCAGCGCAGGGTCAGATCCGGAACGAGCATGGCCCCGACCGCCGCAACGGGCAGCACGACGATCGCCAGTCGGCGCCGCCAGGCTCTCGAGATTGCGTAAAGGGGGGAGGCTGTTTTCGGCGCACGGGCCGTCTCGCGGATCAGGACCTCCGGCTGCCCGGCGGCGAGAACAAGCGTGAGCAGCATCGCTGCCCCGTATGCCACGGTGAACGCGCCCATCGCCGCCGGCCCGAGCCCGCGGGCGACCACCACGCCAGCGCCGAAGAGCGCGCCCTTGAGAAGGATTTCACCAAGGCCGAGCCACGCCACGTTTCGGGCAAGTCTGGCCGCGACGTCCCTCACCGGCGCGCCCCGACCAACGTCGCACTCGCGGTGCGCAACAGCGTCAGCAGGTACATCCCGAAGGAACGTTCCCGGATGAAGTAGAGGTCGTACTCGAGCTTGCGGCGATGTTCGTCCTCGCTTCGCGCGTAGGGTGTGTTGACCTGAGCCCAACCCGTCAGACCGGGCGGCACCGCCAGACGGAAGGTGTAGTAGGGAATGCTCTGCGCCAGGTCGGCAACAAACTCCGGGCGCTCCGGGCGAGGGCCCACCAGCGACATGTCTCCCTTGACCACGTTGAGGAGTTGCGGGAGCTCGTCGACCCGCAGCCGTCGCAGCACTCTCCCCAGCCGCGTCACGCGAGGATCGCAGGCAGCGGCGAAAGACGGACCGGTCTCCTCGGCGTCTCGCCGCATCGTGCGCAGCTTGACGATCCGGAAGTGGCGCCCGAACTGCCCGACCCTCGTCTGAAGGTAGAAGACCGGCGCCCCGTCGAAGAGGAGCACGGCGAGTCCGGCCAGCGCGACGATCGGGGCTGCCAGGATGAGCAGGAGGCCACCGAGCACGACGTCCGTGACCCGCGTCATGCGGTTGAACAGCTGCCAGTGAACCACGGCAAACCCCGGCTGGTGCAGAAACGTCGCCGGCGAGAGTTCGCTCACCGGCAGGCGGCCGTCCAGCCACGCCCAGACCTCGGAGGCCACAACGACCGGCACACCCGCGAACAGCAGCGCCGCCAAGTCGCCTGCCAACCCTCCCGCCGTGGACTCCGCCCCGACCAGCACCACGAGCTCAACGCTGCGTCCGTGCGCCTTCTCTGCGACCGCCGCCGCGGTCAGCCCAGAACCGTCCACGGGCTCCCACGGCGCAAGCGGATGCCCCCCCAGCTTCCGGCAGACCTCGCGGACGGCCTCCGGTTCGCCAACCACAAGCGCGAGCGGCCGTGGCCGTCGCCGGTACCAGAGAGCTAGCAGGCCGCGCACCGCTGTCGCCGCCACAGCCCAGGTCACGGTCGTCAGCAGCAACAGCCCGCGACCGAAGCGCCAACTTGGGACCACGTAGGTCGCCAGCACGAGCGCCCCACCCCACACGAGTGCCACCACCGTGACCCGCGTCGCCGCGTCGGAGCGCCGACGCATCAGGAAGGGCTCGTACAGCTCCGCCGCCACCGCGAGCGCCCACATCGCGAGCAGGGCCGTCACGAGCAGGCCCGGGTGCGCCATCATTTGTCGCCACTTCTCCTCACGCTCGACCGGCGCGAAGCGCACCATGTGGGCGAGCCATATGGCTGCGCCCAAGAGCGCCGCGTCGCACAGGCCAAGCAGTGGGCGCAGGCGCGGTGTCCGTGGAAGAAATGAGTTCATGCGCCTTCCGCCGGGATGGTGCTCGGATTGGCAGCCCATGTCAACAACGAGCGCCGGCCGACGAATGCGCCCGTCGCGACAACGGCTGCGCCTGTTCACGAATTGGGATGAGCCCCTGGTGCACCGAGACCGGCCGGAGACAGGCCGGTGCGCTAGACTGCTCTTCGCCCGCGCACCCGTTTTGGGAGGCAAGGTGGGGAGAACGGGAAACAGGCCGCGTCCTGGTGCGGTCACCAGCCTGGGTGACCGACGTGACACCCTCGCCGACCGGTCACCCGCCGAGGAGAGCCCCGCATCCAGGCCCCCCTTTGCCAGACTGGACGCGGAGCGGGGACACGCACGGGCCGGATGCCGCGGTCATTTTCGCGGCTCCCTGGCAGTGACCCGCTCCTCTGTCCGCTGCGGCCGTCGCCGGTCGTGGGTCCATCGAGGTGAGCGTGCGGCACGGCGGGCCGTCGAGGCGTGCCGGGATTCCACCTGCAAACGCCTAGGGAAGAGGCCCGTGCCTCGGCGGGCGTACGGACACAAATGACATCGGCGAGCGAGGGGAAATCCGCTTGGTTCGTCGGCGTCTCGACCGCCGCGATGATTCTCGCCCCTCTGCTCACGGTTGGTCTGCCCTTCCGCGTCGCCCTGTTCACCCAGGCAGCCATGTTCTCGATCGCAACCCTGGCGCTGGTCTCGCTCGCCCTCGTCCGGGGGCGATGGGGTGAACGGACGCGACCGCCGCGACCGTTGCTGGTAGGTGTTGCCCTCTATGCCGTGGCCGCCCTGCAAGGTGCGGTCGTCGCCGTCTTGCGCGGGAACGATCTGATCCTGATCGCCGGCCAATTCCTCGCCATGGGGTTGCTTCCCGTCGTGGCGGCGGCCGCGTGGGGAATCTCTCCGCTGATCCGATGGCGGAGTTTTGCCGCTGGCCTTGTCGCCGGCGTGACTGCCATGACACTCATTCAACTCGCCGTGGTCGGGCCAGCAAGCCTCGTGAACCCCGAAGCGCCGCGTCTCATCCTGGGGAACGCCCTGTCGGCGTCCGGCCCCGCTCCTCTGGCGCTCCTTCTCGCGCTCGCGCTCGCACGGTCCGGCCGGCCGATTTGGAAGACATTCACCTGGGCGGCCATCGGCGTCATCGCCCTCGTCATCCTTGGTTCCCGAATCCGATCGCAATGGCTTGTCATCCCGGTGGGGTTTGCCATCTACCTTGCACTTGCACTCGGTCGTGCGCGGTTGTTCTCCCGTCGCGTCGCACTCGGTTTCGGCGTGGCGGCACTGCTGGCAGCTGGCCTATTGGCGATCACGGTCAAGTGGTGGACGTACCCCAGGCCGAACCTCCTGGCGACGGTACTCGACTCGGGCGGCCGCGGAAGCAGTTCCGCGGCCGCAACCTTGCCGGCCGACCCAGTGGGAGCGATCCGAGTCCGGGGAACGATCACCTGTCAAACAAGCGGGTCGGTCTCGGTCAAGGCACAGACCTGGAGCGAGTCCCGGGCAGGCTTTTCCGACGCCAAATCGACGGTCGTCGTGACGGGTTCCGTGCCGGTCGGTTTCCAGCTTCTGCTTCGACCCGGCGCCCACCAGAGGCAGATCTCTGTGGCGCTAGAGGACCCCGAGCACCTCGACTGCAAGTCCAGCACTCTCGCCGTCGAGGAAATGGCTCCCGCCCTTGCCGCGCGCCTCGTCGGGGGCATAATCGGGCTGTTCTACCGCCCTCCCGACCCGGGCGCCGGAACTGTGCAAGGCGCGTTCACGGGCGACGCCAGCATCTCCTTCCGCATTCGCGAGGCAAAGGCGGTGCTCTCAGCGATGCGGTCCGGGTCGTGGTCCTCGTGGGTGTTCGGCCACGGCCTTGGCGCCACTTTCGACCTCAACACGCTTGGGTACGACAATCGGGGGAACATTGTCCACTACGGCCGCACCAACTACATCCACAACTTCTACCTCTTCCTGGTCTTCAAGCTGGGTCTGCTCGGAGCCCTCGAGGTTGTGGCGGGGCTCGCGCTGTTCGTCGCCGTCACTACCCGGGGCGCATTGACGTGGCCGTCCGGGCATCCGGAGCGGTGCTTCTTTGCTGCTGCCGCAGCGTCTTGGGTCACCTATCTCGCGTGGAGTGTCGCTGCTCCCGAGATTCTCGACTTCCGCTTTGCACCATTCTGGGGGATTCTCGTCGCGGTCGCCGCCACCGAACTCCGTGCCGGTCCGGGCAGCACGCGCGAGAACCAGTACCCCGCCTGATGCCGCGAGGCGGGACCTGCACCACTCTCGGACGCGTGAGTCGGGTTGCCAGGTCGCACCCTCTCCGACGCTCGCCGGCGCCCGGGTCTTCCGGCGGCTTCACAGGACAGTGCGCACACGCCGTCTAGCGGTAGAAAGACGCGATCCCGGCAACTACACGCTCCCGCTCGTCGGGACGGAGTTCGGGGAAGATCGGCAGCGCAAGGACCTCGGCCTCGGCCCTCTCCGACTCCGGGAAATCGCCCCGCCGGTAGCCGAGACCTGCAAAGCACTCCTGCTCGTGGAGCGAGATCGGGTAGTAGATCTCGGCACCGACCCCCTGCTTGGCGAGGTGTTCCCGAAGCGCGTCGCGGCGCTCCGCCCGCACGACGAACTGGTGGTAGGTGTGGCCACGGCCAGGAATCTCCTCGGGAAGGTGAACCTTCCCATCCAACCCGGCCCGAGCGAAGAGGGCGCGGTAGTGCGCGGCGCCTGCCTGCCGTTTCGCGATCCACCCTGGGAGCCTCGGCAGCTTGACACGCAGGATGGCCGCCTGCATGGCGTCGAGCCTGAAGTTCCCGCCGACGAAGTGGTGCACGTACTTGGGCCTCATGCCGTGGAGGCGCATATCCACGAGCCTGTCCGCCAGTGCCTCGTCGTTCGTCGTGATGAGCCCACCGTCACCGAACGCACCCAGATTCTTGGTGGGGAAGAAGGAAAAGCAGCCGAGGGTGCCGATCCCTCCGACCGGCACGCCGTTGTACTCGGTCCCTATGGCCTGGCAGCAGTCCTCCACCAAGGGGATTGTGCCGACGACCGCCCGGATCCGATCCATGTCCGCGGCCTGCCCGTACAGGTGCACCGGAATGATCGCCCTCGTGCGGGGAGTGATCGCCCTGGCCAGCTTCGTCGGGTCCAGGTTGAAGTCGCGCGGATCGATGTCCACGAACACCGGGCGTGCCCCCAACCGGTGGATCACGCCCGCGGTTGCAAAAAAGGTGAACGGTGTCGTGATCACCTCGTGACCTGGCCCGACCTCCAGCGCCATCAGCGCGGCGAGCAGCGCATCCGTCCCCGACGAGACAGCCACCGCTCGCTTCACCTTGAGGTAGGCGGCGCACTCCTTCTCGAGAGCAGCCACCTCCGACCCAAGGATGAACTGCTGCGTCGCGAACACGCGCTCGAGGGCGGCGCGCACGTCGTCGGCTATTTCTGCCCACTGCCGGGTCAGGTCGAACAGGGGAACGTTCGGTTTCGTGTCTGCCATGGCTCACTCCAGAGAGACGTACGGTCGCCGATACGGACGCACCACCCCGGTGCCCCGTAGGAACACTGCTGCCAACGCCCCGGCGAGAAACCCACCGATGTGGGCGAAGAACGCCACTCCTCCAGCCGCCGCGCTCGCGGATGCGATGGCCAGCGTGCCAGAGAAGAACTGCACGATGAACCACAAAAGGAGGAAGATCGGCGCCGGTAGGTCCATTATCGTAAAGAAGATCACGAGGAACACCAGCGTCCTCACGCGGGCCCACGGAAACCAGACAAGGTAGGCACCGAGCACGCCGGCGATTGCGCCCGAAGCACCGATCATCGGCACCTTGGACAAGGGCGCGACCAATGCCTGCGCCAACGCCGCCACGGCACCGCACCCGAGAAAGAAGAGAAGGTAGGACAGGTGGCCCAGGGCGTCCTCGACGTTATCCCCGAAGACCCACAAGAACCACATGTTGCCGATCAGGTGCAGCCATCCTCCGTGCAGGAACATCGAGAGGAGGGCGCTCTGGACGTTGAACGCGAGCCCCACCTCGAACATCGCGGGGTGGAAGAAACGGAACGGGACGAAGGCCCTTTCGAGCAGGAACCTTTCCAGACCCGGTCCGAGGCTCAACTCGAAGAAGAACACCAAGGTGCACGCCGCGATCAGCAGCACGTTCACGACCGGTGGCCGCGAGGACGGGATGGAATCTCGCAAGGGAAACATGACGCGAGAGTATAGCCTGCGGTTGTCCTATTTATCACGCCGGTCGACCGTCACTCTGGCAGGCGCGGGGGCCAGCCGCGCGCCTAGAACCGAAGCAGTAGGCGCAGCTTCTTTGTCGGCACAGAACTCCCAGAAAAAAGGCCGCCTCGCGGCGGCCTGGAGGAAGGAGGGCTCAATGGCCCTTGGGAACACCTACCGAGCCTCAAGACGGTTCACTGCGTGCAAGGTGAATTCCGATCGCTCACGGCGATGATCTGCGGCGGCTGCCCACGCCCCGGATTGGGGTGCAAGACGAATCACTCGTCCCAGCCACCCGGGCCACCGGGCGAATCCTCGCCGGCATGCGGGCCTCCCCTGCCCCTTTCCATCCTCTTCTCGCGGGCGAACTCGCGCAGTTGCCGCCACTGGTCGGCCGTAAGCACCTCACGGGTCTTGAGCAGCATCTCGAAACGCTGCGTCTCCAGCTTGTTGCGTGCCTGGAGGAAGACGCCAAACGCGTCGCGCACACGCTTGGCGTCGAACGGAGCCGCATCGGACGCCGCGCGCAGGTTGATCTCCGCTTTCTCCACCGCCGCCTTGAGATCCACCATGCCGGTCGCCTCGCTCAGAGTGATTGCCTCGAGCTTTTGGGTCTGCTCAGGGGTCAGGCCAAGCTGCGAGACGACCTTGGGGTTCTCCCACCACCGCCCCATCGGGACCCTCATCGGTCCACCCATTCCGCCGCCCATCGGCGGGCCGCTCATCGGCCCACCCACCGGCTGCGCGGCAGCGGCGGCGGCAATGAGAAAGATGCCCACAACCAAGACCCACGTCGTTTTCAGCGCGTTCATGACACGCTCCTTTCGCCACTCTGATACGAAACCGGCACCACCGTGTCCACCACCTCTTCCGAGGCCAGGGCGGATAACGGGTCGCGTTCCAAAACCTGGTTCACCTCGAGTAGCACTGTCTCCGCGTTGAGCGCAGGAGGCTCCACCTTCCTGTGGAGTACCAGGGGCAGAAGGCTCACCACGATCATGGCCGCGGCTGCCGCCAGCCACCGCATCGGGTGCCGCTGGCGAGGCGCTCCCCAGGCCGCCAGCGCACCTTCGCGGACGCGCGCCCGTGTCGCCTCGTCGGGGTCCGCCCCACGGGCTTGCTCGGCCAGCGCGAGGAACGTATCGCGCCGCTTGCGGCAGATCAGGCACTCACCAAGGTGCGCCGCCGCCTCGGCCGGCAGGTCATCCCCAAGGACTGCCAGGTTCAACTCGTCATCGTTCAGGTGCAGGATGCTCATGGCCTCGCCTCCTCGACCGCCACGCGCACGCGGTGGACGGCGCGGTGGAGGTGCGTCTTGACCGTGCCGACGTCCACCCCGAGGGCGGTGGCGATGCCCTCGAGGTCCAAACCAACGAAGAACCGCAGTGCGAAGACCTCCTGCTGGCGGCGCGGCAGGCGAGAGACCTCCGCGCGCATTTGCCGAACCGCTTGGCGAGCCATCGCCACCCGCTCGGGGTTGGGGTCCGATGAGGGGACGGCACCCAGGGGGTCCGTTCCGTCCTCTTCCCGTACCTCCAGCGGCAGGAACGGCACCAGCCGCCGCCGCCGGAGCCGGTCCCGGCAGAGGTTCACGGCGATCGCCACGACCCAGGCGCCGAAGCTCCCCTCGCCGGTGAACCGGTTCAGGTTTTTGAGGGCCCGCAGGAACGTCTCCTGAACGGCGGCTTCGACGTCCTCGCCCGCGGGAAGCAGCCGCCGGCACGTGCGAAATACCAGCAGCTCGTGGAGCCCCAGCAGTGCCTCGGCAGCGTCCCTGTCGCCGCCGCGTGCCGCGTCCACCAGCGCTGCTTCGTCCCCTCGCCCCACCGGTGTCTCCCGCTGTGCGACGCTCGCCATACCCGGTAAGACGAGCGCGGCACGACCAGGTTGACAATAGCGCAAACGCACAGGCACTCTCACGGCCGTGCGGCAGTTACACCTGGATACCTCGTGGGGCGAGCTTCGCCTCGCAGGCGGCTCGCGGGCCGGGGAGGCGTCGCTCGTTCTCTTGCCCCAGCTCCGCCTTGCGCTCGACGCGGGACGGCCGGCGCGCGCCCTGGTACCGCTCCAGCACGTCGTTGTGTCCCACGGGCACATGGACCACGTGCTCGGCCTTCCGTCGTGGGCAAGCCAGCGCCAGCTCAACGGGATCCCTGGAGGCACGGTTTACGCACCGGCCTCGGTTGCCGGCCCGCTCGCCGAACTCCTCGCGGTGTGCGCGAGCCTGGAGAGCGGCAAGCCCTACGACGTCGCGGTGCGAAAGGTATCTCCGGGAGATGTTTTGCCGTTGCGGCGGGGTTTTGACCTCCGCTTCTTCGCGACATCCCACTGGGTGGAGACGCTGGGCTGCTGCGTGGAGTGGGTGCGGTCGCACTTGCGGCCCGAGTTCGTGGGGATGAACGCCGAGGAGCTGCGCCGCGAACGTGAGACTGGCAAGTCCATCACCGAGGACGTCCGCACGCCGCTCCTCGCGTACCTCGCCGACACCGGCCCGGAAGTCTTCGCCGAGCATCCGTTCCTCTCTACCGTCGAGGTGCTGGTCGTTGAATGCACGTTCCTGCGACCGACGGATCGCGAGCGGGCTCGCCGCTTCGGCCACATGCATCTCGACGACCTCGTCCAGCTCGCGCCTACGCTGGCCAACCGCCACCTGGTCCTGACCCACCTCTCGCGCAGGCACCGCCTCGGCCCGGGGTCCCGTACGATCAAGAACGCCCTCGCCGGCCATTTGCGGCCGGAGCTTCACCTGCTCAACGTGGAGTGGGATTAGTGACCCGTTTTCCGGTCAGGGGACGAGCGCCGGCCGCTCGATCCTGATACTTTTAGTCATTCCCGCGAAAGCGGAAACATTCCCGGCCGAAAATCCACGATGCCCGATTCCCCCGCGGTGCTATGCTGCCCTGCCATCTTCCTTGCGCACGCCGTTGTCGTCATCCCCGCGAAAGCGGGGATCCAGGGGGTGCGACCGCATGACGAAACGACCGGTTGTCTACATCCTGGCGAGCTGCCGCAACCGCACGCTATACGTCGGCGTGACGAGCAATCCTGTCACACTCATCTGGCAGCACAGGAACGACTCGATTGATGGCTTCACCCGCAAGTACCACGTCCATATCCTGGTCTACCACGAGGTACATCGCGAGATTTCACAGGCGATCACCCGCGAGAAGCAGTTAAAGAAGTGGAGACGAGCCTGGAAGCTCGCGCTTATCGAACGCCACAACCCGGAGTGGCGGGACCTGTGGGACGAGATCGCGTGATTCTGGATTCCCGCTTCCGCGGGAATGACTGCAGGGGGGGCCCCCATTACCAGACATTACCAGAGAGGAAGACTCGTCACCTCGAATTCGCGGCCATCGCCCGCGAGTTTCGTCCCAGCCTCCGTCAGCTCGCGGCGGACCACACCGAGCGCGACCGCACCGTTCTCCGGATGCCACGCCCAGCTCGTGAGCGAGCCGCGCGCCCTCTCCTCGCCCGCCGCCGTGAGGGGAACCGGAAGCACAGGCGCTGCGCTGATTCCACCCACCTGTCGGAGGCCTACGAGCGCTCGCGTGGGGTGGCCGTAGGTCTTCATGCGGGCAATCGTCTCCTGCCCCACGTAGCACCCTTTGGAGTACGAGATCGCTTCGTCCCCGATCCCAACCTCCGGGGGCAGCATGGTATCCGTCAGCTCCGCGCCCCAAGCAGGCCGCCCGACGCGGATGCGTGCCAGCTCGACGGCTTCCTCCGCAACTCGCCGCGTCCCAGTTGCCTCCAGCGCGCTAGGGAGGGCGGCAAATGCCTCGGGACTCTCGGCCGCCGCTACCGCTCCCTGGATCCCGAGCAGCGTCTCCCCGAACCAGAGGGCACCGGGTGTGATCAGCCAACCTTTCTCACGCGGCGCCGCGCCACCGGTGGCAGAAACGGCTTCACGCCACCTTGCCCCGACCACCGCGAGCATGCCTGCAGTGGGAGCAGGCTCGGCTGCGCAGCGCGAGAGCCGCAAGTAGGTGTTGAGGACTCGGTCCAGGTCGAGCGCGCGCCCCGGCGGCGCAAGCAGGTAGCTCTGCTCGCCGTCGGCGAACACGGCCATGATCGCCCGGAACTGCCCCTTGGGGGCGAGGAGCAGCGCGAGCGCGCCCTCCCCCGGTTGCAGGGAAAGGACGTCCTGGCTCACCACCCGCTGCAGCACCCCCAGGTGTCCCCTCCCGGTTATCCGAAGCAGGGTGTCGCCGCCCAGCGGCAGCCAGCCGGCTCCGTTCTCGAGCACTCGCAGGTCCTCGCCAAGGGCGCGCGTCTCGCTCACCACGACCCTCACAACCGCTGCGGCAAGTCGTTCGCTTCCCGTGCCGACGCCGCGACCGTCTGTTGACGCGGCCGGGACCGTGCCGCACACTGCCCCGGAAGTCGGCGGGAGGGCCGCGTGTCACCGAGTCGGTGGCAATTGGTGAGAACGTTCTTCAGGATCGGGGCGACCTCGTACGGGGGCCCGGCGATCGTCGCCCAGATCCGTGACGTGACAGTAATTCGGAAGCACTGGCTCACCGAGGACGAGTTCCGCGAGTCGCTGGCTTTTGCCCAGACGCTCCCCGGCCCGATCGCGGTCGCCACCGCCGCCCACATCGGGTGGCGGCTCCACGGTGTGTTCGGGACGTTCCTCGCCATGGTCGCGTACGTCTCGCCTGCGTTTCTGCTCATGCTCGGTCTGTCGGCGGGCTACTTCCACTTCGAGGGGATGCCTTCGCTGACGACCGCATTTCGCGGTCTGGGCGCTGCGGTGGTTGCCATCGTGGTCCAGTCGATCATGTCAATGGCCCAACCGGCGCTGCGCAACTGGCAGGGACTGGGGATTGCAGCCGGGGCCGCCGTCGGGTTCTTCGCCGGCGCCGACAGCCTGCTGGTCCTGCTCGCTGCGGCCATCGCCGGCGTGCTTGTGGGGCTGGCCTGGCCCGCTGCCCAGGAGCCCGCGGCCGAGCCGACCCTGCCAGCGAACGTTGGCGGCGCCTACCACCGGACCGTGCTCGCCACCACCGCGGTAGCCCTGGCCTTCGTCGTTGCTCTTTCGGCCTCGCGCCTGATCTCGCCCCGTTTCCCGACGCTCGGCGTCATGATGGCGAAGATCAACCTTGTGGCGTTCGGCGGCGGCTACACGGCGATTGCCCTGATGTTCCACGACGTCGTCCACAACCCCGCCACCGCCTGGCTCACGTCCAAGGAGTTCATCGACGGCCTCGCGCTGGGACAGATTACCCCGGGGCCCGTCAGCATCACCGCCACATTTATCGGTTACCGGGTCGGCGGGATCCTGGGCGCTGTCTTCGCCACGGTGTGCATCTTCCTCCCCTCCTCGTTGTTGCTCGTTCTGCTCGCTCCCCACTTCGCACGCCTGCGGCACATTGCGGTGGTACAGGACGCGGTGAACGGGCTGCTCGCCGCGTTCATCGCGATGCTCCTGCACGTGCTGGCGGAGGTGGCCAAGAGCGCCTTCCTGGGGCCGTGGGACATTGCACTGGCGGTGGCGGCGATCGCCGCCCTCAGGCTGCGCGTCAACGTGGTCTGGGTCGTCCTCGGCTCCGTCATGCTGTCGGTGCTGCTGTTTCGCTGACCGGAAAGTCCGTGAGACTTTGGACGCAGAGTAGGAATGTGAAGACAACGGACGCGCGGAGCGCGCGCGCCACAGAAACACGAGACCTTGCCCATCCCTTTGCCCAGCGCCCTGTACCCTGACCCCTGTCTCCTCAGTACTCCTCGAGGTACTGGTCGCGCTCCCAGGGGTGAACAGTGCAGATGTAGCGGTGCCACTCCTCGCGCTTGTTGCGCACGAAGTTCGACGCGATGTGCTCCCCAAGCGCCGCCATGACAACCTTGTCGCGCTCGAGGTTGTCGAGCGCCTCCGAGAGGTTGGCCGGCAGCTCCTTGATGCGCAGCCGCCGCTTCTCGCGCTCCGACATCTCGAAGATGTTGCGGTTGACCGGCTCGCCGCAGTCGAGGTGGCGCTCGATCCCGTCGAGTCCACTCGCGAGCATCACGGCAAGCGCGAGGTACGGGTTGCACGCCGGGTCCGGCATGCGCACCTCGCAGCGGGTCCCGGTTCCGCGCCGCGCCGGCACGCGCACCAGCGGCGAGCGGTTCTTCTCGGACCACGCCACGTTGACCGGCGCCTCATGCCCAGGGACGAGGCGCTTGTACGAGTTGACGAGCGGGTTGGTGACCGCCACGAACGCCCGCGCGTGGTCGAGGATTCCCCCGATGTAGCCGCGGGCCACCTTCGAGAGCTCGTACTTCCCTTTTGCTTCGTAGAATACGTTGTTCCCCTTGCGGTCGAAAAGGCTCTGGTGGGTGTGCATGCCGGAGCCGTTGACCCCATAGATGGGCTTGGGCATGAACGTCGCGTGCAGGCCATGGTCCTTGGCGACCTTCTTGACCACGAAGCGGAAGGTGAGGATGTTGTCGGCAGTGGTAACTGCGTTGGCGTACTTGAAGTCGATCTCGTGCTGCGCGGGCGCCACCTCGTGGTGCGCCGCCTCGACCTCGAACCCCATGGATTCCAGCACCTCAACGATATCGCGTCGCGCCTCCTCGCCGAGGTCCACGGGGGTGAGGTCGAAGTAACCGCCGACGTCATGAACCTGGTGGTTAGGCTTGCCATCAGGGTCGCGGTGAAACAGGAAGAACTCCGCCTCGGGCCCGGCCATCATCGTCCAGCCACGCTTGGCGGCCCGCTCCACGACCCGCTTGAGAGTCAGCCGCGGGCAGCCGGCGAACGGCGTGTCGTCGGGGTTGTAGATGTCGCAGACGAGCCGTGCAACCTTTCCGTGCGGTGTGGTCCAGGGATAGATCGCGAAAGTCGCCAGGTCGGGCTTGAGCAGCATGTCCGACTCCTCGATGCGGGTGAAACCCTCGATCGAGGATCCGTCGAACATGATCTGCCCATCAAGGGCCTTCTCGAACTGCGTCGTCGGCACCTCCACGTTCTTGATGATCCCGTCGATGTCGGTGAACGTGAGCCGAAGAAACCTTACCCCTTCAGCCTTGCACAGTTCGAGCACCTGCTTCCTCGTCATGTCGTCTCCCTGCGGCCCGGCCGAGCCGCGACTCGATCGGTGTAGCCTCTTCCGGCGTGCGAACCTTGGATGCGGAAATGCACAAAAACCGGGTTCATTTTGCATAATGACACACGTTGTTCGCGGCTGTCAAGGGGTGATTTGTGCAGGATGACGGTCTGGATGCGTCACCCAGCCCAAAGAGAGCCGTCACCTGGCTGCAGCGCTTGGCGCGACCCGAAGGAGAGTGGTGGCCTTACCTCAGCTTGGTTGTCGGGTCTCCGAACAGGATCCAGGAGCGGCGGACGTCCATGTCGGAGGTGGCGGCCTTGGCCGCCTTCGTGGCGTCCCCGAGGGTGGTGGTGCCGGAGAAGAGCAGGCGGATGAGGGCTTCGTCGATGGTGACCTGGGCTTTGGACTCGGTCAGCCCCGAGGAGGCCCACACCGCCACCGCTCCGCCCGGCCCTTCGAGCAGCCCCTCTCCCAGGCTCTCCTGGTGCGGGTCGTGGAAGAACCCGTTCAGGCAGGTCATGCTGACCACGAACGGGTAGTAGTAGTTGGAAAGCGTGCGCGCCTCCTCGGCGGTGAGCAGGTTGCCGTGCCACATGGCGATCGAGCCGTGCCCCAGGTAGTTGACCAGGGTCTGCCCGTGGATGAGCTGGCTCGCGAGCTCGCTCTTGGCCGCCGCGTCCCCGACCTGCCCGCGCAGCACCTCGCTCACGTACACCTTGCCCGGCAGCACGGCCTTGACCTGCGCGCTCAGCCCCTCGAAGTCGTTGTCCTCGTCGTTGGCGTCCGCCAGCAGCAGCACCCGCCCAAACTGCGGCCCGCCATCGTAGGTTACCAGCTTGCCCACCACGGTCGCTGCCTCCGCCGCACTCTGCACCGGAATACGCCCGACCGCGAGGTCGGCGATGCCGTCGGAGTCGAAGTCCGCAAACCAGTCGTCCGAGGCGGTCTCCATGTAGACGATGTCCACCAGCTTGGTCGGCACCAGATCGGCATACCCGTACAGGTAGTTGCGCGGGTCGTAGCTGGCATCCCCCGCCAGCAAGAGATAGCGCGGCGGCCGGGTCCAGGTGGCCTTGGCGTGTGCCAGCAAGTCCCTGATCGCCTGCGGACCCTTGACTCCGAAGGCAAACTCGTCAAACACGCTCTCCACGTCCACCACCGCCACCTTCAGCCCTTGACTCTCGCGCAGTGCACGGAGAGGCTCCAAAGCAGAGAGCAGCGAGCGGTGCGCCACGATGACGAGGTCCGCTCCGTTGCTGGCCAGGTGCCACGACGTCGGCCGGTTCGGCACCGCCCCCACCGGGTGCTGCACGCCCCCCACCCCCACCGCCAGCACC
>DATKMD010000087.1:0-29105 GCA_035542075.1 Thermoanaerobaculaceae bacterium | reverse complement strand
CGGTCGGCCCGGATCAGGCGAGCCTGGGCGTACGCTCCCACGACGCCCGCATAGGCCACGCGGTCGCCTGGCCGGACCCCGCTGACGCTCTCTCCAACCTCCTCAACGACCCCGGCGGCCTCCGACCCCAGCACCGCCGGGAGCGGTAGCGTGTACAACCCGCTGCGGTGGTAGACATCAATGAAGTTCAATCCCACCGCGGTCTGGCGCACGCGCGCCTCGCCCGGCCCGGGGCCACCGACCTCGACTTCCTCCCAGCGCAGCACCTCGGGACCGCCCGTCTCGTGGATTCGGATCGCCATTGCCATCGTCGTCACCTCGCAGCCACGGTAACGTCTCTGTCGTCGCCTGCTCATTCCGGCCCGGCGACCGCGAGGGCACCCGGCAACAGCGTGAAGGTGGCGGTGCCGGAGCGGTAGGTTTCCCCATCCACGTCAAAAACCGGCAGCGGTGCAAGCGGTTCCAGGCGCACCTCGCGCCCCTGACGATAGTGCACCGGCCGCGCGCCCAGGTGAAGGCCGAGGTAGACCTGCGGTAGGCGCCGAATCAGTTCCCACCCTGCGACCTCCCCCACCAGTACCAAGTCGAACAGGCCATCGTCTGGGCGCGCCTGCGGCGCGACCTGCATCCCCTTGCCGAAGGTGGTTCCGTTGGCCACCGCGAGCACGAAGAGAGGGCCCTCGTACCACGCCTCGCCGTCCACTGCCACCCGCACCGGTGCGCACCGGTAGCGGCGTAACGCCGCGAAGGTGGCGCGCAGGAACGCGCTGCGCCCTCGCGTCGGGCTCGCGTTGACGGTCTCATCCACGAGCCCGCCGATCCCGGCCGAAGCGATGTTGATGAAGAAGAACTCACTCGCCTCGCCCTCGCAGTGCCCTGCGTCGAGGCCCACCGGAGAGCCAAGCAGCGCACGCCGCAAAGCCTTGGAGGGATCCCGAGGGATGCCCAGCGCCCGCGCGAGGTCGGAGCCGGTCCCGGCCGGGACGATCCCCAGTGTGGACTTGGCTCCGCTCTCGAGAAGAACGTTGGCCGCGAGGTGAGCGGTGCCGTCGCCGCCGACCGCGATGACCCGGTCGCACCCCGTAGTGAGCGCGTCCTCCACCGCACGCCGGGACTCCTCGGCGCTGGCAGGGGTCACTACCCGGAGCGGCGCCACTCGCTCAGCCTGCAGTCGCAGGCGTTCCCAAAAGCGGCCGGCGCGGCCGCCCCCGGCGGCCGGGTTGACCAGCACGAGCGTCGAACTCACTTCGCCTCCGGCGGCAGCCAGTTGGCCACCGCGCGCTCCAGCCGTTCGATCTCGCCGTTCCAGCGCGAGACCGTCCAACCCGCCACGCGCCGCAGCAGCGGTCGCAGCCGAGGCGCGACCTCCACGCAGAGGCGTGGCTGCCACATCCCGAGCCGCACCCGGCGGAGCAGCAGGTCCTCGAGGTGCACGACCCCCCCGAAGCGCAGCTGCCACAAGAGCTCCGCGCCGCATAAACCCAGCCCTTCGACCACCGGTCGGATCGCCTCGGGCGCCGCCGCGACCGCAGGCAGGGCCAGCGCGCCGAGGCGCCGTACCAGCCCGTGCGCCACCTCCTCCCCAACCTGCGACGAGCGCAACCCCCGAACCAACTCCAAGGGATTCCCGCGCCACGGCAGGCCGACCGCCGCGGTCTGCGGTGGTCCCAACGCCTCCCGCCGCTCCTCGGGCAGGCGCCTGATCGCAGTGTTGACGACCTGCTCCGCCGTGGCACGAAACGTCGTGAGCTTGCCGCCCGCAGTGGAAATGAGCCCGCGCTCCTCCCACACCGCCTCCTCCCTCGAGGCCTCCGAGGGGGTCTCGGCGTGGCTCGAGAGGACCGGGCGCACCCCGGCGAAGGCGCCGGTCACGTCGCGCGCCGAGAGCCGGGCGGATGGGAAGACGTGCTGCGCGAAGCGCAGGAGGTACGAGGTCTCCTCGGCGCTGGGCCGGGGATCCTCCAGCGCGCCGGTGTGGAAGAGGTCGGTGGTCCCAACGAGCGTGCCTTCAGGGTGCGGCACCGAGAACACCGGCCGGCCATCGTCCTGGGCCAGCGCGGTCACCGCCATCTCCAGGGGGAGGCGCCCCCGCGCGAAGAGCAAGTGAGAGCCGCGGGAGGGACGCAGCTTCGCCTTGGTCGCGCCCGCCATCAGGCGCACGTAATCGCCCCACACGCCCGTGGCGTTCACGACCACATGCGCCCGCACCTCCTGAGTGGAGCCGCCCTCAAGGTCGTGCACCACGGCACCCACGACCCGCCCGGCCCGGTCCCGCACCAGCCCCTCGACCTGCGCGTAGCTCACCGCGACCCCACCCGCCAGCATCCCCGCCGTCACGACTGCCAGCACCAGCCGCGCGTCGTCGGCGACCGCATCGTCGTAGAGCAGGCCGAACTCCAGCCCCGGTCTTGCCAGGTCCGGGACCAGCGCGGATGCCGCCCGAGCGTCCACTTTCTCGTGGCGGTGCCGGACGGGCGTGAGGTGGTCGTACATCGCGAGGCCGAGATCCACCTGCCACCCCGGCGTGGCGTCATCCTCGTACGAGGGGTACAGGAAGCGCACCGGCCAAACCAGGTGTGGGCTGGAGAGTGCCAGCAAGTCGCGCTCGCGGCAGGCGGTGCGGGTGATGCCGAGTTGCATCTTCCGCAGGTAGCGCAGCCCACCGTGAATGAGCTTCGAGGAGCGCGAGGAGGTGCCGCAGCCGAAGTCCCCTCGCTCGACCAGCCCTACGGTGAGACCCCGCAGCGCCGCGTCGTGGAGGATCCCCGCACCGGTGATGCCGCCGCCGATGACCAGCAGGTCGAGCCCCTCTCCGAGCCGTCGCAAGCCACGCTCCCGCCAGCCGGGGGCGAACATCAGCGGTCCTCCTCGGCGAGCAGGACGCCGGGGTTGAGGACGCCCCGGGGGTCGAGTTGACGGGCGAGCGCCGAGAGCGCCGCCACTCCGGTGCGCCCCACCTCCCGCTCCAGGTACGGCGCGTGCATCGTCCCCACCCCGTGGTGGTGGGTGAGGGTACCGCCGGCCGCGAGCAGTGCCTCGGTGGCGGCAAGCTTGAGTGCGCTCCACTGGTTCTGTTCGGCGCCGGCCGCGAGCGGCCAGAGGAACGTGAAGTACAGCGACGCCCCGTCGCGGTACGCGTGCGAGAGGTGGCAAAGTACGGCAACCCGGAAGCCGTGCCGCTCGCCGGCGGCGCTCATCGCCTCTCGGACCGCCACGTACACCCCTCCCAGATCGGCCCACGGCGCGGCGGTCTCCAGCGTGTCGGCGCCCCAGCCCGCGGAGAGCAACTCGTCCCTCAGGTAGGGGTGGCGAAACCGCTCGGCACGCCATCGCCGCCACCCGCCGTGCCCGAGGCCGAGCCCGCCCGCCTCTCGCCACACCTGCGCGGCTGTGTTCTCGGCCAGCGTCACGTCCTGCGCCCGACCCGCCCATCCGAGAAGAAGCAGGCACCCGCGGCGGTAGCGCCGCAGGCCGAAGAGCAGGCGGCGGACCCGTTCGGCGAGCGGCGAGAGCGCCAGCAGCGTGAAGGCGAACGCGGTCTCGGTGGGGTCCGAGAGGCGCAGCACCTCGGGGGGCACCCCCGTCTGCAGCAGTTCGCAGCACACCTCCAAGCCGGCGGCCCACCCAGGGAGCAGGACCCCGAGGCCGTCCTCGGCCTCGGGCAGCGGCCGCACGCGCAGCGTGGCCTCGGTGATCACGCCGAGGCGCCCCTCGCTGCCGGCGACCAGGCGCCTCAGTTCGGGTCCGGACGCGGAGGCCGGTTGCGCCGGGAGCCGCCACAGCCCCGTGGGGGTGGCAAGCTCCACACCGGCGACCAGCGCGTCGATCGTGCCGATCCCGGTGGAGCGCTGCCCAGCCGAGCGGGTGGCCACCCACCCACCCACGGATGAGAGCTCGAACGACTGCGGCTCGTGGCCCAGGCGCCGGCCATGCGGGGCGAGAGCTACCTCGACTTCGGGACCGAGGGTCCCCGCGCGAAACCTCGCCAATCCGGACGCTGCATCAACGCCGACCAGGCCGCACAGCCGTTCGAGCGAAAGCACGACGACCGGGCGAGGTCCGGGGCGTACGGTCACGCCACCCACCACGCTGGTCCCGCCGCCACGCGGGATCACCGCAACACCGGCAGCCGAGGCTGCCTCCAGGATCCCGACGACCTGCTCGGCGGTCTCGGGGAGGCAGACCACATCCGGGAACGCGGCGATCGCGCCGGTGCGCAACGCCAGGAGGTCAGGCAGGGAGTGGCCACAGGCCGCGCGCAGTCGAGCCTCTGCAGTTGCCAGGGTGGGCGCGGGGAGCACGGGCAGCGAACGCGGGCGCGGAACGTGGATCTCGCTCTCTGCGACCACGGGCAGGGGATCGCCTCTCCCGATCGCTCCCGCCAGCCACTCTCGGGTCGCCGCGGGAACCGGGAAGCTCTCGCCCGCAAAGCCCCACCCGTTCCACCGTCGCTCGCGCTCGGGCATTTGGCTGATGCTAGCGCAGTCAGGTCTTGCTGTGCGGACCCCTCCCGTCGGGCTGCCCAAAAGGTTCGCCCCGCCACGGGGCGGGGCGAGCGTCAGAAGCGGTTTCTCGGGATCCTTCGTCGGCCTCTGGCCTCCTCAGGATGACCTTGGCTGCGCCAAGCTCACTTGGTCTTCACGGGATCCGCTGGCCGAGTCGGAAGCTTCAACGGCTCCTTCTCGATCGCCTTCATCACCTCTGAGATCCCCCGCTCGAGCTGAGGATCGTGCCCAGCGATCACGTCGGCCGGGTCGTTCTCGACCTCGATGTCGGGGTCCACCCCGTGCCCCTCGATGATCCAGCTCCCGTCGGTGTCGTTGGTTCCCTGGATCGGCACGAACACCACGCCGCCGTCGAGCAGTGGGCCGATGCCGCTGATGCCGGTCACGCCGCCCCAGGTGCGCTTGCCGATCAGGGGCCCGAGCCCTGCTTTCTTGAAGCGGGCCGGGAAGATGTCGCCATCGGAGGCCGACGTCTCCGAGATCAGGCACACCTGATGGCCGTAGAACACGGAGTAGGGGTAGGTCTGCGCGTGATCCGAGAAGTGCCCGAACCGCGTGCCGAGAAGCTTGTTCCCGAGCCGCTCGATGATCCACTGCGAGATGTTGCCGCCGCCGTTGGAACGAACGTCCACGATCATCCCCTCCTTGCGGATCTGCGGGTACCACCACTTGATGAACTCGTACGCACCCTCGGCGCCCATATCGGGGATGTGGACGTATCCGACCCGGCCGTTCGTCGCCTTCGCGACCTTCTCACGGTTGGCCGTCGTCCACTCGAGGTACAGCAGCGCCGACTCATCGAATATGGGTTTGAACGTCACCTTGCGCGCCGTCTCGGTCATCGGCTTCGAGTTGAGCGTGAGCGTCACGGGATCGGTCTTGTAGCGCAGCAGCCGGTACGGGTTGTCGGAGCCCGCGAGGTTCTCGCCGTCGATCGCGAGAACGTAGTCGCCGACACGGGCGTCGACACCCACCTCAGTGAGTGGTGCCTGGTACCTCTCCTCTTCGTTCTGGCCGCCGAAGATCTTCTCGATCCGGTAGCGCCCCGCCTTCTCGTCCAGGACGAAGCGTGCCCCCGGCAGCGCTACCTTCGGCCTTTCGGGGAGCTGGAAGTCCCCACCCTGGATGTAGGTGTGGCCGATGTTGAGCTCGGCCACCATCTCGCCGAGCACGTAGTTGAGGTCGGAGCGGTGTGCCACGTAGGGCAGCAGCGTCCGGTAGCGGTCTCCGATCGCCTTCCAGTCGTAGCCGTGCATGTTCTTCACGTAGAAGAAGTCCCGGTACTTGCGCCAGGCCTCACCGAACATCTCGGCGAACTCCTCGCTCGGCACGCGATCGACGAACATCTCCGCTGTCGAGACTGTCTTCGCGTCCTTGGCCTTGGGTTTGGCGTCGTAGAGCCTGTACGCCTTACCCTCGTGCAGGAGCACCTTGGAGCCGTCGGCGGAGACCGCCCAGCCACTGACGTCGCCCGCCAACTCGGAGGCCTTGCGTTCCTTCATGTCGAAGATGTGCAGTGCGGGCTTCTCGTACGAGTCGCGCCCATAGAAAGGTGCCCCCTCCGTGGAGTAGAGCAGGTAGCCCTTGACCGGCATCAGGGCGGTGATGTTCTCGGCCTCCACCGGCACGCGCACTGCGCGCTCGGCGAGGCCCTCGAAGTCGATCTTCACTGGCTTGACTTCGTCCTTCTTCTCCTCGCCCTTGGCCTTCTCCTCCTTGGCCTTCTTCCCGTCCGCTTCGGATTCAGGCTTCTTGCCGGCCTCGAGCGTCACTTCGTCCGACTCCGGGGGGAACAGGTTCTTCACCTCCTTGCGCAGCGCCATCGCAAAGATCCCCGTCGTCCGGTTACCCGCGAAGTTCCACTCCACGTTCGAGATCTGGGGCGCGAACTCGCGGTCCGACAGGAAGTACAGATAATCCCCCGCAGGGTCCCACCGCGGCGACACGACGTTGAACATCTCGTCCGTCACCCGGTGCGTCTGTCCGTCGGCGGCGCCCCAGATGTACAGGGAGCGGTATCCGTTCCAGTTGTCGAGCGTATACGCCAGCCACTGCCCGTCGGCAGACCAGGCGTAGTCGAACGCCCGCCCGAACTCGTCGTCCGCCACCTGGACCAGCTTTCTGCCTGCCAGCGTCAGCGCCCAGATCTTGCCCTCACAGTCGGCAAAGGCAAGGTGCGAGCCATCCGGCGACCAGCGCAGGTTGCCGAGTTGGCCGACGTTCGTGGTTGTCAAAGCCTCCGGCTTGCCCGACCCATCCTGCGCCACGAGGTACACCTGGTCTTCGCCCGAGACGTCCGAGATGAAGGCGATGTTCTTCCCGTCGGGCGACCACACCGCCGAGCGCTCGTGGGCGTTCGACGAGTCGGTCAGGTTCCGCGTCGGCCCCTTCTCGATCGGAACCGTGAACACGTCTCCGCGCGCTACGAACAGCGCCCGCTCGCCCTTCGGCGACAGTTCGAAGTCCTCGATGAACTTCGCTGCCGCGTAGTGGCTTGGCCGCCGGTTGAGCCCGTCGTCCGGGACGGTGATGTCGAGTTTTGCGTCCTTCGCCGTCTTGGTGTCGTAAACGTGAAGTTCCCCGTCCAGCTCGTAGACGATCCTGGAGAGGTTGTCCGACGAGGCCCAGCGGACGTCCCAGACCGTATTGTGGGTGAGCTCCTCGACCTTCTGGGAGCTGATGCCAAACTTGTAGAGGTTCAAGGTGCTGTCACGATCCGAAACGAAGTAGATCGCGTCGCCGATCCACATCGGGTCGCGCTCGGTGCGCACCGAGTGCGCCACCGGCGAGATCGCATTGCTCGCCAAGTCGTAGATGTACAGATCCTGCGCCCAGCCGCCTTGGTAGCGCTTCCAGGTGCGGAAGTCGCGGAAGAGAGGCGAGTAGATCATGCGTTTGCCGTCCGGTGAGAAGTCGCCAGCACCCGAGGTCGGCATCGGTAGCTTCACCGGCAGCCCGCCGGAGGCCGGCACCGTGTACAGGGCACACTGCACCCTGGCGCCACCGTCGGCGTCGCGCATCGAGCGGAACAGCACCCGCGTCCCGTCCGGCGTCCACCCGTAGACCTGGTTGTCGTACCCCCAACGCGGCGTCAGTGGCCCGTGTGCCGGGTAGTAGGTGAGCTGCTTGGGCTGACCTCCTGCTGCCGGGATCACGTAGACCTGTTCGTCGCCGTCGTACTGGCCGGTGAATGCGATCCACTTCCCGTCTGGCGAGAACTTGGCGAACATCTCCAAGCCCGGATGTGCCGTCAGGCGGGTGGCACTCCCGCCGATCGCCGGCGCCTTCCACAGGTCTCCAGCGTAGGAGAACACCACAGTGTCCCCGTAGATGTCCGGGAAGCGCAGCAGTTTGGTCTGTGCCGCAGCCGGTGCCGCGGCGTGTGCGGCCGCTAGGCCGACCGCACACACTCCTACAAGGATCCGACGCATGGTTCCTCCTTCAGCGCATGTGCGCTCTTGGCAAGTACGCGTCATTCTGCTCCAGGGTTTCTCACGGCAGTGGCAGTACCGCCCTCACGATCGCCACGAAGTGCGACAACGATCCCAGCATCACGAAGATGTGGAAGATCTCGTGAAAGCCGAAGACCCCAGGGACAGGGTTGGGCTTCTTCTCCGCGTAGATGACGGCGCCCACGCTGTAGAACACCCCACCGAGGCCGAGCCACGCGAGTCCTTCCGCTGAGAGCGTGTGGAAGAGCGGCCAAACCGCGACAACTACCAGCCAGCCGAGGGCGAGGTAAAGCGCGACGCCCAGCCAGCGGGGGCCCCTGACTGCGAAGATCGTCACGAACATCCCGATCAGCGCCAACCCCCAGACCGCCCCGAACAGCGACCACCCCAACGGGCCCCGCAAGGGCACCAGACAGACGGGCGTGTAGGTCCCGGCGATCAGGAGGAGGATCGCAACGTGGTCGAGTTGGCGCAGCACCTTGCGCCTCGGCTCAGACACCGGCAGCAGGTGGTAGAGCGAGCTCGCGAGATAGAGCAGACAGAGCGAGACGCCGTAAACGATGAACGCCGCGAGGTGCCACCACTTGTGGTAGACGGCAGCCAGGGTGATCAGCACCGTCGCACCGATCACCGCAACGACCGCGAAGACGAGGTGCGTCAACCCGGAGACCGGATCTCGGAGGCGCAGCCCGGTGGTGCTCGTTGGAGTGACGCCTGGGCTCGTCCTGGCCTTCACGATCACGCATTGTACGGCGGCGCCGTGGCGACTGGCGAGGACCCGCCAGCAGTAGGCGAGAACCTATACTCCGCCACAAGGAGGCCACCATGGTGGTGCCGAACTGCTGCAGCTCCGGTTTGGCGTTGTTGGCGCTCGTGACTGTTGGGCAGGTCGCGCTCGCCGGCGCCGCGCCCACGACCACGATCCCGAGTGATGTCGTTCAGGCCACAATCGAAAAGCTCGTCGTGATGCACGGACAGGGACAAGCCGAGCGGGCGCGGCGGGGCGTCGCGCAGACAGCGCAACGCTGGTGGCTTGCGGACGGTGACCCGGCTTCGTTCGCGGCCTTCTGCGAGGCCAACTTCCTCGCCGATCCAGCGGCGCTCGCCGCCACCGTGTCCCGACTCGAACGGGTGTTGGAGCAGGTGGACGGGCACCTTCACGAGGTTCGGCGCGAGCTCCTGACGCCCCTCGACCTCGACACCGGCCCGGTCAGCCCCGCGGACCGCCTCCTGGCCGACCTCGACCCCTCCGTTCACATCACCGAGGACCTCTTCCAGACCAAGGTCGCGTTCCTGGCGCTGCTCAACTTCCCGGTCCACACCCTCTCAGAGCGCCTCGCCCAAGGCCCACGGTGGGACCGTGACGTGTGGGCCCGCTCCCGCATGATGGACCGCTTCGCCGATCGCATTCCCGCCCAGATCCTGCAAAACATCTCGACGTCGCTGACCGCCGCCAACGCCTACATCGCGGACTACAACATCCGGATGGACCGCCTGGTGACCCGCGACGGGAAGCGGCCCTTCCCCGCCGGTCTGCGCCTCATCAGCCACTGGGGCCTGCGCGACGAGCTTGCCTCCCACTATGGGGAGCCCGACGCCCTGGTAAGGCAACGCATGATTCAACGCGTCATGGAGCGCATCGTCCGCCAGGAGATCCCGGCGGCCGTGATCGACAACCCGGCGCTCGAGTGGTGCCCTGAGACCAACGAGGTCCGCTCGGCGTCGGGCGCCACGACCGCAGCCGGGACGAAGCTCGCCGAGCGCGAGCCCGACCGGCGCTACGCCATGTGGCTTGCAAACTTCCACGCCGCCCGCGCGGCCGACCCGTACACACCCACCGCACCCACCGCGATCGCCCGCGCATTCGATGAACAGAGGGAGATCCCGGAGCAAGAGGTGGAGGCGCTGCTGGTCTCCGTCCTCGCGTCGCAGGAGCTCGCCGACCTCGCCGCGCTGGTCCGCACGCGCCTCGGGAGATCCCTGGAGCCGTTCGACATCTGGTACTCGGGGTTCCGGCCGCGGGCGGCCTACCCGGAGGCGCAGTTGGACCGGGTCGTGGGGGCCCGCTACCCGAACGTCGCAGCATTCCAGGCCGATCTTCCACACATCCTCACAACGCTCGGCTTTTCTTCCGAGCGCGCGAAGTGGCTCGCCGAACGTATCGTCGTGGACCCCTCGCGGGGTTCCGGCCACGCGATGGGGGCCGTGCGGCGCGAGGATGCGGCCCACCTGCGCACGAGGATCCCCCCCGGCGGCATGGACTACAAGGGGTTCAACATCGCGATCCATGAGATGGGCCACAACCTGGAGCAGACGTTCTCACTGCACGGCATCGACCATTGGTTCCTCAGCGGCGTACCGAACACCGCCTTCACCGAGGCGTTCGCCATGCTCTGCCAGCAGCGCGACATCGAACTTCTGGGACTGCCGACCGGCGGTGCGGATGCGTCGGAGGCTCTCGGCGAGCTGTGGGCGACCGCAGAGATCGCCGCCGTTTCGCTGGTGGACATGAAGGCGTGGCACTGGCTGTACGCGCACCCGGACGCAAGCCCGGCCCAGTTGCGAGAGGCGGTGCTGGCCGCCGCGCGTGAGGTCTGGAACCGCTATTACGCTCCGTTGTTCGGACAGAAGGACGCCGAGATCCTGGCCATCTACTCGCACATGATCACCAACCCGCTCTACCTGCCCGACTACCCGCTTGGCCACATCATCGCCTTCCAGCTCGCAGAGAAAGTCCGGGGGCCACAGTTCGGCGCCGAGTTCGAGCGCATGGCCCGCCAGGGGCGCCTCACGCCGAGCGCTTGGATGGAGGGCGCGGTTGGCCGTCCGATCTCGGCACGGGCACTGCTCGCGGCTGCTCGCTCCGCGCTCGCCGCCGAAGGAAAAGGAAAGTAAGGATCCAGGCGGGCCACTCAATGCGTCCCGTGTTAGCATGAATTGATGAGACTGCGTCGAGGTGCTGCGCGGTCTGGCGGGACCGCCGAACGCTGCACGCGGCGCCCGCGCCCTGTCGCGCCCGGAGCCGCATGACCGACCCAAACCCCCTTTCGCCTCGCGGTGTCCGCCCTCTGGGGAGCGGCCGCTTCCCCCGTTTTGAGGCCGACGAGCGCTCGGCGGCGGTTCGGCGCCCGGAACCGGCGCAGCGGACGCTGCGAACCGTCGCTATCGGCGGCGGCAAGGGTGGGATCGGCAAGAGCCTGGTGTCGGTGACTCTGGGAATCGAACTGGTACGGCGCGGCCTGCGCGTGGTACTGGTGGACTGCGACCTCGGCGGGGCGAACCTTCACAGCTTCCTCGGCATGGAGTACCCGAAAGAGACGCTCTCCGATTTCGTCTTGCGGCGGGTCGAGACGCTCTCGCAGCTCGTCATCACGACCCCGGTCCCGGGGCTCGGCCTGATCTCCGGAGCGCGCAACGCCATCCAGGTGGCCAACCCGATGCACCAGCAGAAGCTGCGACTGCTGCGCGCCGTGGCCAGGCTGGACGCCGACGTGGCTGTTCTGGATCTCGGCGCGGGCACCCACTACAACGTGGTGGATTTCTTCCTGCAGGCCCACAACGGCATCCTGGTGATCGTGCCGGAGCCCACCTCGGTGGAGAACGCCTACCGCTTTCTCAAGGCGGCGTTCCTGCGACGGGTCAGGAGCGTAGACGCCTCGTTCGGCATCCGCGACCTGATTCAGGAGGTGACCCACGCGCGCGGCCAGCGCCCACTGGTGCCTGTGGAGATCGTGCAGGCGGTCGCCGAGCGCGACCCCGAGGCCGGGGCGGCACTGGAGCGGGAGATGGCCTCGTTCAAGCCGCTGCTCCTCGTCAATCAGGTGCGCGAGCCCAAGGATCTCTCCCTCGGCGAAGGCATGTGCGCGGCGTCCCGCAAGCTGTTCGGGCTGGAGCTCACCTACCTCGGCCATTTGCGTCACTACGACCAGGTGTGGCGCGCGGTTCGCGCGCACCAACCGGTGTTCTTCGAGAAGCTCGGGAAGTCCTTCGCTCTCGACCTGGCCGCGGTGGCGGGGAGGCTCCTCGACCTGCCGGTGCCCAAAGAGGCGGTGCCGTGAAGCCGTTCGAGGAGCAGAGCCCCTGGGAGGTGCTGGGGCTCGCACCGGGTGCCTCCGAGGCTGAGGTCCAGCGAGCGTACGAGCGCCTCTCCGGGGCCCTGACCCCGGGTGCCCTTGCTCTGTACTCCATTGCGGACTCCGACGAACAACGTGCCGTCCACGAGCGGCTGCGGGAAGCGTACCTGACGCTGATGCATGCCTTCGGGTGGAACGAACCCTCGATCGGCGAGCCCGGCCCCCCCGGCGGGGGTTCAACTTCCCCTGCGGAGGCCGCGCCGGTCGTCCCCGGCACGGATGTCCCACCGCACCCCGCGGTCGCCGATGCCAGCGCTGAGTTCTCCGGGCCGTGGTTGCGGAGCGTGCGCGAGGGGCTCGGCATGACGCTGGCAGAGGTCGCCCAGCGCACGCGCATCCGTCCCAAGCAGCTGGAGAACATCGAGGCCGAGGCGTTCGACAAGCTCCCCGAGCGGGTGTTCGTGCGCGGGTTCGTGATGACCTACGCCCGGGAGCTCAAGCTCGACCCCGAGCGCGTCTGGGCAACGTACGGGAAGCGCTGGGAGATCGCGGCTACCCGACGGTAGGGCTTGCCAATCCGATCCCGAGGTATTAGACTATAACCTAATAGTGATGGAGTAATAGACTCCATCATCTGGCTGGCAGGGAAGGCGTGAGGCCTGCTGGCAGGGAGGTCATGTGGCAGTTAAGGAACTGACAACAGATAACTTCAACGAGACGGTCGAGAACAACGACACGGTTCTCGTGGACTTCTGGGCGAGTTGGTGCGGTCCCTGCCGTGCCTTCAAGCCGATCTTCGAGGCGGCTTCCAAAGCCCACCCCGAGATGACGTTCGCCTCCTGCAACACCGAGGAGCAGCAGGAGTTGGCGGCGGCGTTCAATATCCGCTCGATCCCGACGCTGATGGTGTTTCGCGAGAAGATCCTGCTGTACGCACAGCCCGGGATGCTGCCGGCCGAGGCGCTCGAGGAACTCGTCGGCAAGGTCAAGGCGCTCGACATGACCGAAGTGCACGCCGAGGTGGCCAAGCAGCAGGCGACGGCCGTCGCGGCCGAGTAACCAACTCACGGTCGCACCGCCCCGGAACACCCCGAACAGACCAGCGAGCGGGGATTCACTCCCCGCGAGCGGTGGGGGGCCCGGGGGGCACTTCTGCGGCGGAGGCGGGTCGGAGCGCCGCAGAGCCCCCCGAACGGATTGACGGCATTGTTCCGAGGCCTGTACCGTTTCGAAGGTCGGCGCCGGATTCTGGCGCCCAGGGGCGTCCAAAACGATGGAAGAAGGCACGCGTCGCCGCAGCGTTGCAGTGAAGGTGGGAGGCGTCCAAATCGGGGGCGGCTCACCGGTGGTGGTGCAGTCCATGACCTCCACCGACACTGCTGACGTCGACGCGACGGCCAGGCAGTGCCTCGAGCTCACGCAGGCCGGCTCGGAGTTGGTGCGTGTCACGGTCAACGTGCCGGACGCGGCGCGCGCCGTCCCCGAGATCCGTAAGTGGCTCGACGACGCTGGCTGCACGGTGCCGCTGATCGGCGACTTCCACTATAACGGCCACCTCCTGCTGCGCCAGTTCCCCGAGTGCGCCGCTTCCCTCGCAAAGTACCGGATCAATCCGGGCAACGTGGGTCACGGCGCCAAGCGCGACGAGCAGTTCGCAGCGATCTGCAAGATCGCCCTGGACAACGACAAGCCGGTCCGCATCGGGGTCAACGGCGGTTCCCTCGACCAGGAGTTGGTGACCGCCGCGATGGCGGAAAACTCCCAACACAACCTGGGCAAGAGCTCTCAGGAGGTCCTCGACCAGTGCATGATCCTCTCGGCGCTCCGCTCCACCGAGCTTGCCCTCGCTGCGGGGTTGCGCACCGACAAGATCGTCATCTCGTGCAAGGTGTCCCAGCCCAACGAGCTGATCGCGGTCTACCGCGAGCTCGCGGCACGCACCGAGCAGCCGTTGCACCTCGGCCTCACCGAAGCGGGGATGGGAATCAAGGGGCTGGTGTGGTCCGCATCGGCCATCGGTGTGCTCCTGCACGAGGGGATCGGCGACACCATCCGGGTCTCGCTCACGCCGCGCCCCGGCGGTGACCGGCGCGACGAGGTCATCGCCGCGTGCGAGCTCCTCCAGGCCCTCGGCCTGCGCTCGTTCGCACCCTCGGTGACCTCGTGCCCGGGGTGCGGACGCACCACGTCCACGACCTTCCAGGAGCTGGCTGAGAGCATCCAGACGTACGTTCGGGAGCAGATGCCACAGTGGAGGCAGAGCTACGAGGGGGTGGAGACGATGCGCCTCGCGGTGATGGGGTGTGTGGTGAACGGCCCCGGCGAGTCGAAGGCCGCCAACATCGGCATCTCACTGCCGGGAACCGGCGAGGCTCCCGCCTGCCCGGTCTACATCGACGGGCGGAAGTTCACCACGCTGAAGGGAACCCCCGAGGAGCTCGCCGTCGCCTTCCGCGCCCTCATCGACGAATACGTGGCCACGCGGTACGCGCGTCGCGCCGACTAGGTCTCTCGGACTGCCGATCGGGTACCATCCACTCCGGAGGTGCCCATGAACAGCTTGGCCCCACTCCTCGCTTTCGCGCTCGCGATGCCGGTGCTTGCCACCCCGCCGCCGGCATTTGACCATCACTTCGTCGATGCGACACTCCGCATCGACACGACCCACACCGGCAATGCCAGCGAGGAAGTAGTTGCCCTCGATCACGTCTACCGACAGGGGACATGGGCCGGCAGCCGGACCCACCTCATCGACCCGTTTCCGACCGGTGGCTACCTTGCCACGGTGGTCGATCCCGCCACCGGCGCCCTCCTCTTCTCCAAGGGCTACGACACCTATTTCGGCGAGTACCGCACAACCGCCCCCGCCGCGAAGGGTGAGCGGAGGACGTACCACGAGTCTGTGCTGATCCCTTGCCCGAAGACCGCTGTACGTTTCGCCATCGAGGCGCGCGGGCGTGACGGCGCGCTCAAGGAGATCTTCAGCGTCGACATCGACCCTTCCGCTTTGACGGTCATCCGCAGGTCCCTGGAGTCCGGGGTCAAGATCGTTGAGGCGGCGAAGAGTGGGGACCCCCACGCGAAGGTTGACCTGGCGATCCTCGGCGAAGGGTACACCGCTAAGCAGGAAGGCAAGTTCCGGACGGACCTCGCTCGCTTCGTGAAGCTCTTCCTCGCCCAGGAGCCGTACGCGAGCCGCAAGGACAGCTTCAACATCTACGGCGTGTTCAAGTCCTCGCAGGAGAGCGGCTGCGACGAGCCGAGTTGGGGCTCCTTCAAGAATACCGCCCTGGGTGCGAGCTTCGACGCGCTGGGCTCCGAACGCTACATGCTCGTCGAGGACAATCGGCGGCTACGAGACCTCGCCGCGCACGTTCCCTACGACGCCATCCTGGTCATGGTCAACTCCCCCCGCTACGGCGGCGGCGGCATCTACAACCTCTACAGCACGTTTACCACGGACAACTACTGGAGCACGTACGTCTTCCTCCACGAGTTCGGGCACACCTTCGCCGGCCTTGCCGACGAGTACTACACCTCCTCCGTGGCTTACACCGAGTTCTTCCCAAAGGGCGTCGAGCCTTCGCCCCCGAACGTCACGGCGCTCCTCGATCCGGCAAAGCTGAAGTGGAAAGCGCTGCTGACGCCCGGAGTCGCGATCCCCACCCCGTGGGAGAAGGCCGACTTCGACGCAATGGACATCGCATACCAGAAGGTGCGCGAGGAGCTAAACGGGAGGATCGCGGCAGCCAAGCGCGCGGGTGCCCCACGGGCGGACGTGGAGAAGCTGGAGGAGGAATCTGACCGCCTCTCCCGTGAACACGCGTCGAAGGTCGACGCGTACCTCGCCCGGTCCGCGTTCGCGGGGCAGGTCGGTGCGTTCGAGGGCGCCAGCTACGTCTCCCAGGGCCTGTACCGGCCGATGGTGGACTGCCTCATGTTCACAAAGGGCCTCAAGCCGTTCTGCAAGGTGTGCCAGCAGGCAGTCGTGCGCGTCATCGAGTACTACGGCGAGTAACTCTCGTTGGGGCCGCCTCCCCAGAGCGGGAGTATCATGAAATAGGAGGGGTTGCGCGCGCCGGCCGGCGCCAAGGGCCCGCTGGCATGGACGACTCGTCGTCTCCCTCGCCGCCCCAGCGTGGGGCACAGGTTGCGGAACCTCCGCACGACCAGGCCATCGCCGGCGGTGCCGCCCCCGCGCAGGCCGCCGAGGGAGGCGAGGCGGCGCTCGGCCAGAGCCCGATCGGGAAGGCCGCCAACGCGGCGCTCCTTGCCCTTGCCCACACCGCCCGTTCCTTCATCCTCTACGACCCGGCCAACGAGAGGATCCGAGGTTTTCTCGAAGACGCCAGAGCCAAGTTCGAGGGCTTCCTCGCCCAGCACGGTGAGATGGATCTCGTCTTCCGTCCCTGGGACATCGTCCTCGGGAACGAGGTGGTCTACTCGGACAAGGACCGCGAGCGTTCGCTCGCGTTTCGCCTCTACCGCGACGGCGTCCGGAGTCTGGTCATCCGCCCCGGACTCGAGTGGAGCGAACTCATCACTTTGATCGGCATCCTCTCGGTACGCTACAAGGGCGTCCGCACCCAGGAGGATGATGTCGTCACGCTGCTGTGGCGCGCCGATTTCAAACACATCGAGGTGGCGGCGGTCGAGGGTCTGGTCGCCGGCGAGGACGATGCTCCCGACATCCAGGTGCCCGAGGGTGCAAAAGCAGCTCCGCGGAGCGCTCTGCAGGCGATGGCGTTTGACGCTCCGTACAGGTTTGACTACCCGTGGCCAGGCCACGCCGAGCGCGTCAAGGTCGAGCACAGGGACGTGCCCGCCTCAGTGCTTGCCCGCATCACCGACGAGGATGGTGGCGACGCGGTGCCACACGAGTGCCTCCTGCTCGTGAGGGAGCTCATGGCCGCGCTCGTGGACCCCCTCGATCCCCTCACTCTCGACGACCTCGCCCCGGTCTTGAGGGAACTCCGCGGTTTTCTTGTCGGTGAGGGTTACCTCGACGCGCTCCTGGAGGTCGTGCGTGCCGTCCAGAGGCTGGCACCACCCGACGAGAAGGTCAGGCGGGAGCTGATCGCCGCCTGCGCGGACGAGGACGCCGTGCGTCGCTTCATCCTCGCGCTCAAGCCGGATCAGGTGACCGTGCCACCGGCACTGCTCGAGCTCCTCACGGTCGCACCTGGCGACCATCTGGGCAGCATGCTCGACCTTTTCACCGGTTCGCTCCACCAGCGAAGCTCGCCGCTGCTGCGCCAGCTCCTGGAGACGCAGATGCACGGCCACGCGGCGCGTGTCGCCGAGCGCCTCCAGAGCCTGGGCGGGAATCTCGCAGTGGAGCTGTTCCGAGTGATGGCAAAGGCCGACCAGCCCGGCGCGACCGACACCGCGCTCAAGTTCTTGCTTGGCGACGAGGAGGAGCTGCAGCTGGAAGCGCTCAGCTTTCTCGAGCACGCCCCGTACGGGGCCAAGATAGGCCGTGCGCTCGTAGGGGCCTTCGGCGCTCGTTCCCCCGGAGTGCGGCTGAGGGTGCTTGGCATCCTCGTCGGTCACCGAGAGGGTCGCGCCTTTCAACCCCTGGTGGAGCGTCTCAGGCAGGGCTCGACGGGCGACATGACGGTGGTCGAGGCACAGGCGGTAGGCGAGGCACTTGCCCGCCTGGACCCGGAGAGAGCCGCACCGCTGTTCATGGAGTGGGTCCGCCCGCCCGGTCTGCTCGCCCGTCTGGTCCCTGGTCAGGAAGCGCTCCGCTGGGCTGCGGTCAGCGGGCTCGCGCATCTCCCCGGACGTGAGTCCGAGGAACTCCTGGAGTGGCTCGCGCGCCACACCAGCGATGAGCTCTCCAGCTTCACCTCGGAAACACTCGCACGGCTCCGAAACACAAAGGGGGGCCCTCCTGGTGCCTGACGCCATCGCCACTGCCCAGGAGCAGCTCGCCAGGACACTGCAGAGGGCCCGCGCCGAGGAGGATCGTGAGCTCGCCACCCGGGTGCGTGAGCTCGGCGCCCAACTGGCGCACCTGCTCAATGGTCTCTTCCACATGGCCAGAACGCACGCCCTCAACAACACCGCATTCGACGCCCCCGTGCGGGAGTTCGGCGTCGCGCTCCGCGAGCTCATGGAGATTCTCGGACCGGCGACTCTTCAGTGCGTCGAGGATCAGATCTTCGTCAACGACCTGCGGATTCGTTTCGACAAGCTCATAGAGCAGTCGATCACCCTCGGCTCCGACCTCCAGCGGCATGCCGTCGGCGGCCTGACCTTCAACGGTCCTCTCGCTGATCCCGAGATCCGCACCATCGTGCGGCTCTTCTCCTCCCCACCGGCCGCGACCGGACCGCGGGCCGCCCTCCAATCCGAGCTCGCCGCTGCACGCCTCAGCTCGGTACAGGTGCACCCACCCTTCCGATTTCGGATCACCGGGGAGGAACTCCACAAAGCCACGCGAGAATTTCGCGAGGTCTACCTCGCCAGCGCCAGCACCGTCGCAGGGATCTTCGCCGATCTCGGCGCGGACCGCCTACCCAGCCCCCTGCCCGTCCGCCGCCTCGTTCACCAGTTGATCGACGCCTCCCGGCTGGTCGATGCGGTGGCGGCAGCACTCGCCGCCGAGCAGGCCCTGCCCCCGTTCGCGCAGCACACACTCATGGTGACCAACCTTTCGATTGTGATCGGCCGGGCGGCCGCCCTGTCGGACCCTTCCCTCGCGGACCTTGGCGTCGGGGCGATGTTTCACGACGTCGGGTTCACGATGCGCGAGGACGGCTACTTCGTCCCGTTTGAGCGCCACACGCGGGCCGGGCTGCGCGTGCTGCTGCGGCAACGGGGCTTCCACCGCGCCAAGCTCAGGCGCCTCCTGACCGTCCTGCAGCACCACGACCCGTTCGAGGACGGCCGTGGCGCTCCGGCCCTCTACGCCCGCATCATCCACATCGCGGACGACTACGACACTCTCACCCGCTACCGCCCGAACCAGGGACCCATACTCTCCACACCGGACGGTCTCGCCCGCATGGCGGCACAGGCCGGCAAAGCCTACGACCCTTTGCTGATGCAGCTCTTCTGCAACGTCATGGGCCGGTTTCCACCGGGTGCGATCCTCAGCCTGGCGGACGGCCACGTCGTGCTGTCCATTTCAACCGTGAGGAGCCCCGAGACGTTCGACAAGCCTCTGTGCAAGGTCATCCGTCGCCCGGACGCCACGTCACCCGCGGAGGATGAGCTTCTGGACCTCGCGAAGGGGGGCACGGTCCTCAAGGTCCACCACCCCAGAGGTTGACACCCGTTGGCGGCGACGGCGGGAGGTGCTAGAAATGATGTGGCCGTGCAAGGCAGGCGAGGCGACAGGCCCGTGAAGAGGGTGACAGGCAAGGTGGTGCTCATCACCGGAGCTTCGTCCGGGATTGGAGCCGGGCTCGGGCGGGAGTTCGCCCGACGGGGAGCCGCCGTTGCCCTGCTCGCGCGCCGCGCCGAGCGCCTGCGGGCCCTTGCCGCCGAGATCCGCGACGAGGGCGGCCACGCCCTCGCGATCCCATGCGATGTGACGCGCGAGGGAGATCTCGAGCGAGCCGTGGCGCTGACCGTCTCCGGACTCGGGCCGATCGACGTCGCGGTGGCCAACGCCGGGTTCGGCGTCGTGGGTCCGCTCGCCGACCTCCGAATGGACGACTACCGCCGCCAGTTCGAAACCAACGTGTTCGGCGTTCTGCGCACGGTCTACACCACCCTCGACGAGCTCTGCCGCTCCCGCGGGACGCTCGTGCTCCTTGGCAGTGTGAGTGGCTACCTGGCGGCTCCTTCCGCCTCGCCGTACGCGATGAGCAAGTTCGCCGTGCGCGCCCTTGCCGAGGCCTTGCGCGGCGAGCTCGCCCCTCGAGGTGTCTCAGTCGTGCTCATCACTCCAGGGTTCGTGGTCAGCGAGATCCGGCTGGTCGACAACCGGGGCCGGCTGCGTGTCGACGCCCCCGACCCCGTTCCCAGTTGGCTGCGGATGCCCACCGAGTGCGCGGCACGCAAGATCGTGCGTGCGGTGGCCCGGCGGCGTCGCGAACTCGTCATCACAGCCCATGGGAAGGCCGCCGTCTTTCTCGCGCACCACACCCCACGCCTGCTTTCGTCCCTCGCGCGGCGCAGCAGACTCGCACGCCGGAAGCCGATCTAGAGGGTGATCAACGCTGAATCAATGCAGGTCGACGATGTAGACCTTGTCCCCCTCGCGGTTGAGCGTGATGTCGGTCGGGCCTCCCTTGGGCTTGGCCACGGCGACAACCATCAGCGCCTCTGCGACCCCGCGGCACGACGTGTTGAAGGTTGCGAGCGCCCCCTTTCGCCAGAGCGCCACCGTGTCAGCAAACCCCTCGGCCTTGGGTGAGAGCGCTGCACCGGCCTGGCTCACCGCGAGTGCCTGGGGGGCAATCCTCTCCAGGGTCGCCTCGTCCTCGGGAGACCGAACCGCCGGGTAGACCACGATCACGTACGGGTTGGTGTCCGGCGGTTGGTAGCGCACGGTGAGCTGATTCTGGCTCGAACTCTTCAGCCGCTTGGCGCCGTTCGCGATCACGTCCGCGACCTTCGAAGCATCCTCCGCGCCGCACGCGGAAAGGGCGAGAAACGCCAGCGGCAGCAGGGTGGAAAGGGCAGTATGTCGAGTCCGCTTCATGGTTCCCCCAGGGACCGCAGTAGTCTGCCAGTTTAGCCGCAGCACCACGAGGGAAGTCAAGCTCCCCCGCCCGGCGGGACGTCACTCGCCTATGACCTTGATCAGCACGCGCTTGGGGCGCCGCCCGTCGAACTCGCCGTAGAAGACCTGCTCCCACGGCCCAAAGTCGAGCTTGCCGCCGGTCACCGCGATCACCACCTCGCGCCCCATCAGTTGGCGCTTGTGGTGGGCGTCACCGTTGTCTTCGCCGGTGCGGTTGTGATGGTAGGCGGCAGGCGAGGGGTCGTACGGCGCCAGCCTCTCAAGCCAGCGCTTGTAATCGTCGTGGAGTCCCGGTTCGTCGTCGTTGATGAAAACGCTGGCCGTGATGTGCATGGCATTGACCAGGCACAACCCCTCCTGCACCTCGCTCTCGCGGACCGCCTCCTCCACCTGTGGCGTGATGTTGACAAACTCCATGCGGGACGGAACGTTCATCGTGAGGTACCTCTTCAGCGACTTCATCCTTGCCCTCCCTCCGCCGGCTTGGACCCTATCACCATCCCACTCGCCTCAGCTCCGCAAGCGGCCCGCAACCGCTGCTTGCCAGCGCCCGAGACCCAATCTATATCCGGCTCGGGGGGAGCGCACGATGAGAAGATCGCACGGGTTGTTGATTCTGGTGGCGTTCGTGGGAGGCGTGGCCATCGGCATTGCGGCCTCCGGCAGCAAGAACGTAAACCCGATGATGTATGTCGACAGGGATCCCAAGGAGGCGGCGCTCGGGCTTCTGACCGTGGCGCTCAAACAGGCCAGCAACGGATCCTGGGAGAACATCGCGGTCGGCCGCGTGTACTACCTGATGGGCGACAGGGATCAGGGCCAGGGGATATTCGACCGCGTGATTGCCACCAAAGCAAAGGAAGACGACTGGATGCGCATGGGCCGCGTCTACCTCGAAGCCAAGGAGTGGGACAAGGCCAAGGCGGCCTTCGACAAGGCACTCTCGCTCGACCCCAAGGATGAGGGGAACCTCACCGAGGTCGGTGGCTGGTACAACCTCCACGGTGACCGCAAGACAGCCGAGGAGCTCTTCACCAGAGCGTTCAAGAGCAAGCCCGACGAGATCTGGTACACCGTCAATGCCGCCGGCTCGTACGTGGGAGTGAAGCCGCAGTAGCGCCTAGGCGACCGCCTCGTCACTCACCACGGTCCCGTCCTGGACCTGCACGATCCGCCGGGTTCGCCGCGCGATCGCCGGATCGTGGGTGATCAGCACGAGCGTGTGACCCTTCGCCCAGAGCTCCTCGAAGATCGCGACGATGTCGCGCCCTGCGCCGGTGTCGAGGTTGCCGGTTGGCTCGTCCGCCAGGATGATGTCGGGCTCGCACGCGAGCGCCCGGGCGATCGCCACGCGCTGCATCTGACCACCCGAGAGCTCGACCGGCCGGTGCAGCATGCGGTCGCCCATCCCAACCTGCTCAAAGAGGTGCTCCACACGCTCCCGCCTCTCACGTGCGGCAGTCCCCTTGAACAGCAACGGCATCTCGACGTTCTCAAAGGCGGTCAGCTGCGGCAGCAGGTTGAAGTTCTGGAACACAAACCCCACCCGCCTGTTGCGGATCTCCGCCAGCCGATCGATCGACAGCCCCGCCACCTCCTCGCCCCGCAAGCGGTACGAACCATCGGTGGCGGTGTCCAGGCAACCGATGATGTTCATGAGCGTTGACTTCCCCGACCCGGACGGGCCAACGATCGCCACGAACTCGTTCTCCTTCACGGCCAGGTCCACCCCACGAAGTGCCTCGACCTTCACCGCCCCGGTGTCGTAGACCTTACGGATCCCGTCCAGATCGATGAGGTGATGGCCGTTCCCGTTGCCCTGCCCACCGTTCTTGCCGTTCTTCCCGTTCCAGAACATCGCCTCTCCCTCACTCGAACCGCAGTGCGTCCGCTGGCTGCACCGATGCAGCTCGCCGCGCCGGGAAATACCCGGCCACCAGCCCGATCAGCCCGAGTAGCGTCACCGTGGTGACCGCGATGGGGATCGAGATCGTCGGCGCCCCGAGGAACTCCATCGCCTCGCTCTTGGCTCTCGCCTGTACCGCGGCCAGCGCCTGTACCAGCCCCACTCCCACACCGATGCCCACCACCCCCCCCGCAAACGTCAGGGCGATCGACTCCAGCACGATCGACCCCGTGATGTAGACCCGGCGCGCGCCCAGCGCCATCTGGACGCCGATCTCGCGCGTCCTGTGCGTCACGGCGGCGAACATGATGTTTGCCACGCCGACCCCACCGATGATCAAGGTGAGCGCGCCGATCATGCCGAGGAACATCTCGATGCCGATCATGATCGCGTTCATCATCTTGGCGTCCTCGATGGTGTCCCAGAAGTAGAGGGCCCGCGTGTCCGCCGGGTCGAACCGGTACTTTGCCCCGAGCAGCTCCATGAGGTGGCGCTTCGCCACAGGCGCCATCTCGCCGGAGGTCGGCTGGTACACCAGGTTCGACAGGTAGCGCCGGCCGAAGATCGCCTCGAAGGTGGAGAGCGGGATCGTCGCCCGGTCGGAGTCAGGCCCGCCGTACATGCTCATCTGCTTCTTCTTCTGCAGCACGCCGATGACCGTGAACGGCGTGTCGGCCACGAGCAGGGTCTTCCCAACCGGGTCGTCCTTGCCGAACAGGTCCCTGGCCAGCTCGTTGCCGAGGAACACGACCCGGCGCTTGAGCCGCTGGTCCATGTCGTCGATGTACCGCCCGCCGACCGCGGCGTAGCTCGTCCGCAGGTCACGGTACGCCGGGTGCACGCCGACGACGCGCTTGTTGAGCGCGGTGCGGCCATTCACCAGCTGCACGTTCCAGTTGTGCATCTCGCCGCTGGCCGACGCGATCTCCGGCACCCCTTTCAGGACGAGCTCCACGTCATCGGGTACGAGCCGGATCGGACGGCCCGCCGGCAGCCCTGCGAAATCCTTCTCCGTCTCCCCCATCCAGATGATCACGATGCTCTGGCCGAGCCCCAGTCGGCTCACCTCCAGGCTGCGCTTGAGCCCCTCCCCGAACGAGAGAAGCAGGATGATTGCCACGGTGCCCCACGCAATCGCGGTCACCGTCAGAACCATCCGCTTCCTCTGGATCTTCGCGGCGCTGCGAAAAAGACGCACGATGAGAGAGAGCGCGCCCATGGTTACAGCCTCAGCGCCTCGACGGGGTTCAGCCGCGCCGCGCTTCGCGCCGGGAAGTAGCCCGCAAGGAGACCGATCACGCCGAGCGCCCAGGCCGTGATCGCAGCCACCTGCAGCGAGATCACGGGCGTCCCCACGAACTCGTCCAGCTTGGCCGGGAACACCGCACAGATTCCCCACGAGATCAGGAAGCCAATCGTTCCTCCCAGGGCGGTCAGGAGCATCGTCTCGAACAGGAACTGGCTGACGATCATACGCTGCCGTGCGCCGATCGCCATCTTCACGCCGATCTCTTTGGTCCTCTCCTCCACGACGACGTTCATGATGTTGGACACGCCGATCCCCGCGACAACAAGCGTCAGCACGCCCATCACGCCCAGGAACACACGGAACCCGAGCATGAAGGAATGCATGAACTTCTCGTTCTCGGTGACGTCCCACATGCGCACCGCCTCGGAGTCGGTGGGGTCGAAGCGGTGGAGCTTCGCCAGCGTCGCGATTACCTTGTCCTTGGAGACCTCGACCTTGTCGGCGTCCGCGACCTGAAAGACGAAGTTGCCATACGTCTGCTGGCCGTACATCGCGCGAAACGTGGTCGCCGGAATCGAGGCCCGGTCCGTGTCACGGCCCTGGTAGCTGGAGTCCTGCTCCTTCTTCTGCATGACACCGACCACCAAGAACGGCACGCCGTTGACGTTCACGTACCTGCCCACCGCCTCCTGGTCGCCGAACAGGTCATGCTTGAGACCGTCGCCGAGGAAGACCACGCGTCGCCGCTCGTCCATGTCGAGATCGTCGATGTACCGGCCGCCCCTCTGTGGGATGAGGTTCCTCATCGCCGCGAACACCGGGTTCGCGCCCGTCACCCCGGGTACCAGGACCTTGTGGCCCACCTTGAACTTCTTGCTGTCGTTGCTGTACTCACCGGAGATCCCGGTGAGGCCGGGTACCTCACGCCGCAGCGCGTCGATGTCCTCGTCCTTGATCGTGATCTTGCGGTTGCGCGGCAGTCCCTCCCAGGGCTTGCTGGTCTGCGAGGGCCAGCAGATCACGATGTTCTCGCCCAGACCGCGGATGTTCTTGATCAACCGCTCCTGGAGCCCCTCCCCGAACGCAAGCAGGAGCGTCACGGACGCTGTGCCCCACACCAGACCGAACAGGGTGAGGGCGGCCCGCAGCTTTTGGCTGCGGACGTCGCGGAGGAACTGGCGGAGGTAGTTCTTCCAGCCCACGTGTCAGCCCTCGGCGCCGCCACTCACGCGCTCCGCTGCCCTCGCAATTCCGCGGGATCCTTCGTCCCGCCCAACGCGGGACTCAGGATGACCTTGGCGCGCACACATGCGCAGCGAGGCCACACCTTTTCCACGGGATCCCTCGCTCCGCTCGGGATGACCAGTCCGCGCGCGAGCACGTGGACTGGTCACTTGATCTCCTTGGGGGGACGCTGCACGACCTGCTCACCCTCGGTGAGGCCGGCCACGACCTCCAGCTTCAGACCGTCGGAGAGCCCCGTCTTGATCCCCTTCTTGACGGGAGGCCCATCGGGCGTGGCTCCCGGCACCTCCACGAACGCCTTCTCCTTGTCGAAGGTCACCAGCCGCTCCGGGAGCATGAGCACGTTGGCCTTCTCCTGGATCACCACGTCGGCGTTGGCGGAGTAGCCGGCACGGAGCGTCACACCGCCGGGGTTCTCGATCACCGCCTCCACGTCGAACAGTGTGGTGCCTTCCTTCTCGGTAGCTTTCGGCGCGATCCTCGTCAGCCGGCCGGTCACCGTGGCGTCCGGGAGAGCCCCGATCTTGATCCGCACCGGCAGCCCCTCCCTGAGCTTGCCAACATCGATCTCGTCCACCGTGCCCTTGAACATCAACGTGCCCATGTCGGCGAGGGTCATGAGGGGGGTGCCCGCCTGATACGAGGTCAGCGGGACCACCGGGTCGCCCGGATTGACGTGGCGCTTGAGCACGGTACCGGAGGCGGGGGCCCTGATCACCGAGTCCACTCCGCCTTTCACCCGCGTGATCTTCCCTTCCTTGGTGAGCGCCAATCGCTCGCGCGCAAGGTCGAGCTGAATTCTGGCCTGATCGTAGGCCTGCTTGCTGGCGTCGTAGAGCTCCTGCGAGAGGATCCCGTCCTTCAGCAGGGCCGCGTTGCGCTCGAAGTCCGCGCTTGCCTTGGCGTAGGCCACCTCGGCGAGTTGGACGCCGCGCTCGACCTCGTTGACCTCAAGGGGCGTCGGGTCGGGCGTGATGGCAAACAGGGGCTGGCCGATCTCCACCCGGTCACCTACCTCCGCAAAGCACTCCTTGACGGTCCCGGAGATCTGCGACTTCACCTGGATCTCTTGCTCCGGAACGATCTGCCCAGTGGCAAGAGCCTTGTCGGTGATCGTCCCGCGCTCGACCTTCACCAGGGTCAGGCCGTTCTTCGACCCGTTCCCGCCCTTGCTGGCCTGCACGGCCCCGAAACCGACGCCTCCCAGGACCACGACAGGAATCACGAACTTGAGCCACCTCTTCATACGCTCTCCCGCGCCCGGACGACGCCGCTGGGGCTGGACCGGGTTCTGAACCTCTTCTTATTAGACGCAAAGGTTCTCGTGAAGGTTCGCTTGTGGCGGCGGCGCCGCGGGTGAGGGCTCCCTGCAAAGTTCGGATCCGACCCTGGAGGATCTCTGCTCTGCTACCATCCGCCGACGCTCCGCGCCGCCGAGGCGGCCCGACGGATGAGGTGAGCCCGTGATGACCGATGCAACCGCTGCACCTGCGCTCGAGATGCCCGCACCACCCAAGTCGTACCGCTGGGCAGTGCTCGTGTTGATCTCCCTCGCGATGTTCGGCAACTACTACGTCTACGATTCGATAAGCCCGCTTGCGGACGTCCTGAAGGCGCAACTCGGTTTCTCTGACGCCAACATCGGGTTGCTCAACGCGATCTACAGCATCCCCAACGTCTTCATGGTGCTGATCGGGGGCTTCATCATCGACCGCATCGGCACCCGCAAGGCAACGATGCTGTTCGGGATCCTGTGCTTCGCGGGCGCGCTGATCACTGTGCTGAGCGGGGCGCTCGCGGTGATGGCCACCGGACGCCTGATCTTTGGCTTGGGCGCCGAGTCGCTCATCGTGTCGGTCACGACCGCTATCGCCAAGTGGTTCCGTGGTAAGGAGTTATCCTTCGCATTCGGGATGAACCTCACGATCGCGCGCCTGGGCTCGTTCGCGGCCCTCAACGCCCCGACCTGGGCCGCGGGCGCCTATGCAAACTGGAAATGGCCGCTCCTGATCAGCGTCGGCCTGGCCACCTTCTGCATCATCGGGCCAATCCTCTACTGGATCCTTGAGGCTGCCGCCGAGAGGCGCTACTCGCTCGGAGGCGCCGGTGGCACCGACAAGGTCGTGTTTGCGGATCTGTTCAAGTTTGGTGTCTCGTACTGGTACGTGGTGGCGCTTTGCATCACGTTCTACTCGGCGATCTTCCCGTTTCAGACCTTCGCGGTGAAGTTCTTCATCGAGGCCCACGGTGTCTCGCGCGAGTTCGGCGGCTTCCTCTCGAGCATGCTCACGCTATTCGCGATGATCTGCACGCCGCTCTTCGGACTGCTCGTCGACAAGGTCGGGAAGCGGGCGCTCTTCATGATGTTCGGCTCGCTGCTCCTGGTTCCCGTCTACCTCGTCATGGCCTACACGCGGATCCCTCTGGTCGTACCGATGGCGACCATGGGCGTTGCCTTCTCGTTGATCCCGGCGGTGATGTGGCCATCCGTCGCCTACATCGTGGACCAGCAAAAGCTCGGCACCGCGTACGGCTTGATGACGATGATCCAGAACATCGGCCTGGCCGGTTTCAACCTGCTGATCGGCTGGGCCAACGACCACTGGGCGGCAAGCGCCGCGAACCCGACCGGATATCGCCCGGGGATGTGGATGTTCTCGGTCCTCGGCTTCGTGGCCCTGTTCTTCGCCTTCCTGCTCCGCCAGCGCGAGACGGGACCCCACGCGCACGGCTTGGAAACGATCACGGTCTCCAGCCAGGCCCACACCTCACTCTAGGCAAAGGCCGCCACCTACGCCCGATGCAGCCGTGGCGTGCGACGGTTTTCCCCTCCGGCGCATCTATCAAGGTGTGGCATCAGATCTCACCGCTGGCCCCCGAATGGCCTTGAACCTTTTCGAGGCTGCGACCGTATTGCATCGCGAGACCCTCGGGGGGGCCGTGACACAGCCAGGCGGAACGACATCGGTGGACGAGTTGCTGCTGGCGCGCGCCAAGGCCGGCAGTGAGGCGGCGCTCGAAGCCCTGTTCCGGCACTTTGAGGCACCCGTCTACACGCTCGCCCGCCGACTCATGCGGACCCCCCAGGATGCCGAGGATGTGCTGCAGGAGACGTTCCTCGAGGTCGTGCGCAGCATCAAGCGCTTCCGTCGGGAGGGCTCATTCGAGGGGTGGATCCGCAGGGTGGCCGTCAGCAAAGCGCTCATGAAGCTCCGCCAGCAGGCGGCGCGCATCCCCGAGGAGGAGCTTACCCCGGAGATGGCGGCTGCCGTCGCGGCAGACTCGAACCACGGGGTTGCGCCGGTTGCCACCGCACCCGAGAGGCTCGATCTCGAGGCCGCGCTCGCACACCTGCCGGGGACCACAAGGTTCGTGATCTGGCTTCACGACGTCGAGGGGTACAGCCACGAGGAGATCGCGGCCGCTACCGGACGGACCGCGAGCTTCTCCAAGTCGCAACTGGCCCGGGCGCACGCGCGCCTGCGCGAGATGCTCACTCCCCACGCGGAGGGACCATGCACCTGAGCCCTGAAGACCTGCTCGCGGTGCGCGACGGCGAGGCGACGCCAGAGGCCGCCGACCATGCCGCCTCGTGCCCCGAGTGCGCCGCCCGGATCGAGGACCTGCGCGCCGTCCGGCGGGCGCTCGCCGCGCTTCCGCAGGAGCGGCCGCCGCAGGACCTGTGGCCCGCGCTACGGGCGGAGCTCGCCGCCGTTCGCCAGCGCCGCCGCTGGTTAATCGCTGGCTGGGCAGCCGCATGCTTCGCAGCCGCCTTCACACTCGCGATCGCCGTGCGCGGCGGTATCGAGGCCTGGCAGGAGGCCACGCTCACACGCGAGACCAGGCACCTCGTTGCCGAGTCGCAGATGCTCGAGCAGCGCCTGCGCGCCTCAGCGGGCGCAGGCCGGGTCGTCACCGGCCGCACCGCCGGCGCCATCGTCCAGCTCGAGGACCGCATCGCCGTGATCGACGCC
>DATKMD010000086.1:0-3644 GCA_035542075.1 Thermoanaerobaculaceae bacterium | reverse complement strand
CGCCTGCGCTATCCGGAGGCGTCGCTGCCAGCGCGCGGAGGACACCGGGGGTCAGGACGTAGCGGCCGATGATCGCCAGGTTGGACGGAGCGCTCTCGGGCGGAGGCTTCTCGACCAGCTCGCGCACGCGCCACACGCCCGGCTCCACGGCATCGCCCGCCACGCATCCGTAGTGCCGGATCTCCTCGCGTGTCACCTCCATTACCGCGATCACCGGCGCGCCCGTCTTACCGCCCAACTCGGCCAGGCGGGCGATAGCAGGCGGCTGCCCGACGATTATGTCGTCCCCGAGGAGAACCGCGAAGGGCTCGTCGCCCAGCACCGGCGCAGCCTGAAGCACCGCGTGCCCGAGGCCGAGCGCCTCCTTCTGGCGCACCGCGACCACCTGCACCATCCTGCCGACCTGACGCACGACCTCGAGCAGGTCGTTCTTGCCGCGCTCCGCCAGGAAGGCCTCGAGCCGAAAGTTGCGGTCGAAGTGGTCCTCGATGGCCGACTTGCCCTCTGCCGTGACGAAGATCGCAGTCTCGACACCTGCGGCTACCGCCTCCTCGACCACGTACTGGACGGCGGGCTTGTCCACGATCGGCAGCAGCTCCTTCGGGATGGCCTTGGAGGCCGGCAGGAAGCGGGTCCCGTAGCCAGCGACCGGAAAGACGGCGCGCCGTAAATTCATCTTCCTCCTCCGGGCACCGGGAAGCCGGGCACGTTGTGGAAGGTCAGCCGCTCGCCCGGGCGCACACCGTGTGCAGCCGCGAATCCGGCGTTGACCTCGAGGACCGCGCGGGCCGGCTTGCCCGAGGCGTACGACGGGCACGGATCGGACAGGCACGGCGGGACGTTGGCCCGCACCTCGACGACCTCGCCCGACCCGCTGAGCCACACGAAGTCAAGCGGGATGAAGGTGTTCTTCATCCAGAAGTCGAGCGACCCATCGCTCTCAAAGAGGAATAGCATCCCGTGATCCGCCGGCAACATGTCGCGGAACATCAGACCGAGTTGCCTCTCCTCGTCCGAGACGGCGAGTTCGAGGTGGACGCGCGCCCCATCGGGCGTCACGCACTCCGCGGCGCTGGGAGCGACCGCCGCCGCGAGCGCAAACGCAACGGCCAACATGGCCTAATCCTCCCCTGTCAGCCGGTACTTCTCGGCGTGGTAGCGGAAGGCACGGTACGTCATCCGCAGTATCCGCGCAGCGTCCTTCTGGACTCCGCCGCAGCGTTTGAGTGCCTGCCGCATCAGGTCGCGCCGGATCGCGTCCACGTGAGCCTCGATGTCGAGGCCGTTCTCCGGGAGAACCGCGAGCGCTGGCAGGCCGGCCGACGCCGCGGGCGCTCCCCCCTCCACCTCGCCGCCGAGGACGTGCAGCGGGAGCGAGCTGACCGTGATCAGCTGGGAACTCTCGGTCGCGACCGTTCGCTCAACCACGTTCTCGAGCTCGCGCACGTTTCCTGGCCACGAGTAGTGCTCCAGTGCCGCCATCGCGTCGCGGTGGATCTGCTTCGGCTCGACGCCGAGCCGGCTGCTGGCCTTCTCGACGAAGTGCCGTACCAGCTCGGGGACGTCCTCGGGGCGGTCTCGCAGTGGAGGCACGTGGAGGTGGATGACGTTGATCCTGAAGTAGAGATCCTCGCGGAACTTACCTTCCTCGACCTGCTTCTTGAGATCCTTGTTGGTCGCGGCGATGACCCGGGTGTCAACGTCGAACTCGCGGTTGCCGCCGACGGGCCGAATCTTCTTCTCCTGAAGCGCGCGCAGCAGTTTGACCTGGATCCCGGGGGTCAGCTCTCCCACCTCGTCGAGAAACAGCGTTCCCCCGTGGGCTTCGCGCATCATGCCCTGCTTGTCGGTCACTGCGCCGGTGAAGGACCCACGCACGTGGCCGAACAGCTCGCTCTCGAACAACCCCTCGGGGAGCGCACCGCAGTTCACCGGGATGAAGAGCTGAGCGGCACGTGGCGAGGCGACATGGATCGCCCTCGCCAGCAACTCCTTGCCGGTCCCCGATTCCCCGGTGACGAGGACCGTGGCCTCGCTTCGCGCGACCTGCGGGATGCGCTCCAGTACCGCCCACATGGCGCGCGAGCGGGCAATGAAGTTGAAGGACCCTGCGCTCAGGACGCCCTCGGCAGGGCGCTTCAACTGCTTTTCGATGATGATCTTCAGTTCCTCGACGTCGAAAGGCTTCGAGACGTACTCCACCGCGCCGTCGCGCAGGGCGGTCAAGGCGTGCGCCGGGGTCGAGTGTGCGGTGATCACCACGAAGTGGGTGTCGGGGTGGCCCGGGTGGTAGGCACGGACGAGATCGAGGCCGTTGCCGTCCGGCAGAAAGATGTCGCAGATGACCAGGTCGAAGTTCGTCCCTTCGAGCTCCCGCATCGCCTCGGCGTAGCTGGAAGCCTCCGCGACGTCGTAGCCCTCGCCCTCAAGGACGATCCGCAGCACCTCGCGGATGTTGCGCTCGTCGTCGACGACAAGCAGTCTGCCGGTCACGCCGCCCCCAGTGGGATGCGGAGCGTAAAGGTCGTGCCCTTGCCGACCTGGCTATCCACCCTGATGTCGCCCCGGTGGTCGCTCACGATGGAGTACACGACCGCGAGGCCGAGCCCCGTTCCCCCTTTTCGGAAGGCCTTGAACGGCTGGAAGATCTCTTGGATCTGCTGGGGCTCCATGCCGACCCCATCGTCGGACCAGCGGATCACGTAGTCGTTGTCCTCGGGTCCAGCCACGACACGCATCGTACCACCGTGCGGCATGGCCTGAATCGCGTTGCGAGCGAGGTTGTAGAACGCCTGCCGGAGCTGTTGCTCATCCGCGACCACGGGCCGCGGATGCTTTGCGATCTCGTTGACGATGGTGTGCGCCTTGGTCACCTCGGGGGAGTTTGCGAACAGCGTGAGCGTCTCGTCCAGGGTACGGGCGATGTCGCACGGCCCACGTTGCGGGGCGGGAGGCCGGGCGAACCCGAGGAACGACTCGATGATGCCCGAGAGCCGCCGCGACTCCTCCACGATGATGCGCGACAGGCGCCGCTCCTGGACGCCTAGCCCGGGCACCTTGCCCAGCACTTGCGCCGAGCCCGAGATCGAGGCCAGCGGGTTGCGGATCTCGTGTGCGATGCCCGCCGCCATCTCGCCAACCGCCTCCATGCGCTCCCGCAGCCGCTCGCGCCTCCCTGCCTCCCTTGCCTCGGTGAGGTCACGGAAGTGAACCACCAGACCGACGAGCGTCCCGTCGGTGTGGGTCAGCGCCGTCACCGTGCAGCCAAGCGGGATCTTCCCTCCAGCAACGCTGCCGTCGATGCGAATCGGAGATCCGAGCTTCAGCCGTTGCAGGACCGCAGGCCAATCAACATCCTCGATCGGCAGCAACTCGGACAGGTGTCTCCCTTCGAGGGGGATCGCGCTCCCCAGGATGCGCTTGGCGGCGGGGTTGCCCAGCACGACGCGTCCCTCCACGTCGGCCGCGAGCATTCCCGAGTCGACCGAGCGCAGGACGTCACTGGAAACGGCCAGCAGGCGCGCGCTCGCGGTCCGCTCCCCCTGGAGCCTCGCCTCCGCCTGCTGCAGCGAGTGTGCGAGGTAGGAGGTCAGCATGGCGACGACCGCGAAACCTCCGCCCGTGACAAAGATCTGGAAGGCCAG
>DATKMD010000085.1:0-4157 GCA_035542075.1 Thermoanaerobaculaceae bacterium | reverse complement strand
TTCGAGGTGGCGTGCTCCGATCAGGGCGCGAACGTGACCTATCTCGACCCGGCGGGCTCGCAGATTGGGCACAAGGAGTCGTTCAAGGACACCGCGCGCGTGCTCGGCCGGATGTTCGACGCGATCGAGTACCGCGGAGCGTCGCAGGCGGGCGTCGAGCAGCTCGCGAAGTACGCGGGCGTGCCCGTCTACAACGGGCTCACCGACGAGTATCACCCCACGCAGATGATCGCCGACGTCATGACGATGCGCGAGCACAGCGACAAGCCGATCCACGAGATCAAGTACGCGTACGTCGGCGACACGCGCTCGAACATGGGCCACTCGCTGATGATCGTGGGCTGCCTGATGGGCATGGACGTGCGCCTCTGCGGGCCGAAGAAGCTCTGGCCTTCCGACGAGTACGTGAAGATCGCGCGCGAGCTCGAGGCCCGGTACGGCGCGAAGCTCGCGATCACTGACGACCCCGCGGCTGCCGTGAAGGGCGTCGACTTTATCCACACGGACGTGTGGGTGTCGATGGGCGAACCGAAGGAGATCTGGAAGGAACGGATCGAACTGCTGCTGCCATACCAGGTGAACGCGAGGCTCATCCAGGCCAGCGGGAACGCGAACGTGAAGTTTATGCACTGCCTGCCGGCCTTCCACGACACCGAAACGACACTCGGCAAGCAGATCGCCGAGACCTACGGCATCCACGACGGGCTCGAGGTCAAAGATGAGGTCTTCGAGTCGGAGCGCAACATCGCGTTCGAGCAGGCCGAGAACCGCCTGCACACGATCAAGGCGCTGCTCGTGGCGACGCTGGGAGACTAGCCGTGCGCGTCCTCGTCGCGCTTGGTGGAAACGCGTTGCTCAGGCGGGGCGAGCCGCTGACGACGGAAGTCCAACGGAGGAACGTTCGCATCGCCGCCGAGGCGCTGGCGCCGGTCGCCAGCGAACACGAGATCGTGATCACCCACGGCAACGGCCCGCAGGTGGGGCTCCTCGCGCTCCAGGACGCAGCCTACGAGCCCGACGAGAACGCCCCGCTAGATGTGCTTGGCGCGCAGACCGAGGGGATGATCGGCTACATGATCGAGCAGGAGCTCGGCAACCTCCTCCCCTTCGAGGTGCCGTTCGCGACGCTGCTCTCGATGGTCGAGGTCGATCCGGCGGATCCGGCCTTCGCCAACCCGACGAAGTTCATCGGGCCCGTGTACGAGAAGGCCGAGGCCGAGCGGCTCGCCGCGGAGAAGGGCTGGACCGTCAAGCGGGACGGCGCGAGTTGGCGCCGCGTCGTGCCATCGCCGCGGCCCAAGCGCATCTTCGAGATCCGCCCGATCCGCTGGCTGCTCGAGCACGGTACCGTCGTTATCTGCGCCGGAGGCGGCGGCATCCCGACGATGTACCAGCCGGGCGTGGAACGGAAGCTCGTCGGCGTCGAGGCGGTCGTCGACAAGGACGCCTGCTCGGAGCTGCTGGCGCGCGAGCTTGCCGCCGATCTCTATATCATGGCGACCGACGCCGAGGCGGTGTTCCTCGACTGGGGCACGCCCAAACAGCGCGGAATCCACCAGGCGAACCCCGTGGAGCTGGAGAAGCACAGGTTCCCGGCGGGCTCCATGGGCCCGAAGGTTGACGCCGCCTGTCAGTTCGCGCTCGCCACCGGAAAGACCGCCGCGATCGGTGCGCTCGCCGACCTGCCCGCGATTTTGCGCGGCGAGAAGGGCACGCTCGTCTCGAAGCGTTTCTCCGGCCTGAGTCACCACCACTGAGAGTCGACGGAGGCGGGTCTAGGAAGCCAAGCACGGTCCCGACGTTCGAGCGGGATCTCGGACCTTTCCTGCGCGGCGCCGTCGAGATGCCGTGGTGCGCACCGATGGCTTCTACGGCTACGTGCCCGCTCGAGAGCGCGGACCTGGCTCACGACTGCCACATCCAGGGGCCCAATCGCTCTCGCTCGGCCGAGATCCTCCCCTGGAGCCACATGATGTTCTCGAACCTCAAGGCCTGGCTAATGGGAACCTTCCGCGGGATGAGCAAAGAAGCACATACCGCGCTACCTGGACGAGTTCGTCTACCGCTTCAACCGGCGCTGGCGCGAGGCCGAGCTCTTCGGCTTCGTGCTCACCATCTGGCGCTCGAGAAGGACGGCGGCGTGTTCAGGGGAGAGAGCTCGGCCGCGTGATCGCGATCCCGGAGGTCCGCGGACTGCACCACCGATGCGAACGAGTCGCAGCGTGACGCGTGATGGAGTCATCGGAAGGGACACGATGCGCTTGGGAATAGGGAACTTCCGGATGGCTCCCATGAACCGTCGAGTCTGCGAGCGATCATGAGGACGGTCGATACCTCTTTCAGTGCTCCCACACCGAATGGCCAGGAGGCAACGACCCTTCGACCCGACGAGCTGAACCTGTTCGACTCGACAGTGGTGGCTGTGGCGTCGGTTGGACCAACCTACTCCTTGGCGGCGATTCTCAGTCTGCTCTTCGTCACCGTCGGCTACGCCGGCCCCGCGGTGGTCATCGTCAGCTTCATCCCCGTGCTGTTCATTGCCGTCGCCTACTTCTACCTCAACCGCAGGGACCCCAACTGCGGCGCCTGCTACGCGTGGCTGTCCAAGCTGGTCAACCCCTCCTTGGGTTGGTTCACCGGTTGGGTGCAGGTGGCGGCGAGCGTGCTGTTCTGTGTGGCCGCGCCGATGCTGGCCGGCACTTACACGCTGCAGTTCATTCACTCGGTCGGCTGGATCGCCGCAGGCACCACAAGCAACATCTGGCTGACGGCAACGGTGGGGGCGCTGTGGCTTGCGGTGGTCACGTTCATCACCATCTACGGGATCCGCTGGACTGCGAGGACCCAATGGCTCTTCTTGCTCATCCAATACGTGGCTATGCTCGGCACCTCCATTGGGGGGATCATCAAAGTTGCGGTCACTCACCCGGTAGGCTCCACCGGGTTCCACTGGTCGTGGCTCGACCCGCTCTCGATCCATGGTTACGAGGGGCTCGCCGCTGGGTCCGTGGTCGGAGTGTTCCTCTTCTGGGGCTGGGACACCGCGGTCAACTTGAACGAGGAGTCGAAGAACTCCACCGAGATCCCGGGCCAGGCGAGCATCCTCGCGATGCTTCTGCTGCTGTTCATCCTGGTCCTGAACATCGTGGCCGTCCAGATGCTGCTGCCCGCCAGCGAGTTCTCTCGCCAGGGCCCGAACGTGCTCTTCTACTTCGCAGAGCAGGTCGGTGGTACCTGGGTGGGTTACCTCATGATCATCGCCGTGCTGTCGTCCACTGTGGCCGTCTCGCAGACGACGCTGCTGCCGGCGGCGCGCGTCACCTTGTCGATGGCTAGGGATGGGGTGTTCCCGCGCGTGTTCGGGATCGTCCACGGCAAGTTCAGGACGCCGGTGATCGGGACGCTGATTCTCGCCTCTCTGGCGCTGTTCGGCATTCTGCTCAGGGGCGGGTCCCCAACGATCAACACCGTGTATGGAGACCTCATCGACAACATCGGCGTGATGGTCGCCTACTACTACGGCGTGACCGGCCTGGCATGCGCCTGGTCACACCGCAAGGTGATGTTCAAGAAGGCGAGCTTCTTCTTCGTCGGGATCCTCCTCCCGTTCCTCGCCGGCGTGTTCTGCTTCTGGGTCGGGTACGAGGTGATCAAGCAGTCGGGCCTCAGCGCCTCCGCCCCTGTCTTGGTCGCCTATGCCCTCGGCATCCCGCTGGTGATCGTCGCCCGACGGAGGAGCCCGAGCGAATTCTTCGAACAACGCCCGATCGCCTACGAGTCCATCACGTGAGCCGCTGCAACGGCCTCGCGGGGCCGAGGCTGCCAAACGAAGGGATCCATCGCCGATGAACGACACGGCATTGAACCGCGGCGCGCAGCGGCCGGGGAGGAGACGAGGGGTAGGAGCCATGAGTTGCCACCGTCATCGCCAAACGCCGCCGCACTCCTCTCGCACTCCTCCACTTCGCCCGTAACCTCGCGGAATTGCGGAGATCGGCCATGGTTCGAGTCCCGGGCGGCCCACCAACTAACGTCGCGATTCCGCGAGGTTAGCGGGGCGCAGAAGCGGCTGGACTCCTCTCGGACTCCACGCTGTCGCGTGGGCCTTGCGAAGTCGCGTTTTCGCCTGTAACCTGAGCCCAGCGAGCCCGCGCGCG
>DATKMD010000084.1:0-17431 GCA_035542075.1 Thermoanaerobaculaceae bacterium | reverse complement strand
GTGCGCAACACTGCCGAGGTCGGCTTCCTGGTGGACGACGAATTCCAAGGCAGGGGCATCAGCACGCTCCTGCTCGAGCGCCTGGCGGGGATCGCTGCGGGGGCGGGCTTCGTCGCCTTCGAGGCCGACGTGCTCTTCGAGAACCAGCCCATGATCAGCGTCTTCCGCGACTCGGGCTTCGAGTACGAGCAGGTGATGGAGGGTGGCAATTACCACGTGCAGTTTCCAGTTGCCGGGGCGGCGGTCGTCCGCGATCGGGCGGAATTGCGCGAGCGCATCGCAACCGCCAACTCCGTCGTGCGCCTGTTGAAGCCAAGGGCCGTGGCGGTGGTCGGCGCCTCGCGCGACCAAACCAGCGTCGGAAGCATGATCTTCCGGCACATCCTCGAGAACAAGTTCAAAGGCTCGCTCTACCCGGTCAACAAGCAGGCCACTTCCGTGCACGGCGTTCGCGCGTACCCGACCGTGGCCCAGTTGCCGGAGCCGCCCGACCTCGTCGTCGTGGCTGTCCCGGCCGACGGCGTTGTCCAGGTGGCGGAGGAAGCCGTCCGCGCAGGGGCTCGGGGCCTGATCGTGGTGACGTCCGGTTTCGCCGAAGCCGGCCCCGAGGGAGCTGCGCTCCAGGACCGACTGGTGGAGGTCGTCCGATCCCACGGTGCCCGGCTCGTTGGACCGAACTGCCTCGGCCTGCTCAACACGGATCCGGAGATCAGCCTCAACGCGAGCCTGGCGCCGGAGCTGCCGCCGCTCGGCCGCATCGGTTTCTTCTCGCACTCTGCGGCGCTCGGAATCGTCATTCTCCAGTACGCCGCCGAGCGCGGACTTGGTTTCTCGAGCTTCGTCTCGGCGGGCAACCGGGCCGACGTCTCCGGCAACGACCTTCTCCAGTACTGGGAGGAGGACCCCGCCACCGACATCGCCATGCTCTACCTCGAGGCGTTCGGCAACGCCCGCCGTTTCGCCCGCGTCGCGCGACGCGTCTCGCGCCGCAAGCCGGTGCTGTGCGTCAAGAGCGCAAGGAGCCGTGCGGGTCTCTCGGCCGCGCGTTCGCACATAGGCGCGACCCCGATGAGCGATGTCGACGTTGACGTTCTGTTCCGCCAGGCGGGCGTGATCCGGGTGGATACGTTGGAGGAGCTCTTCGACGCAGCCGTGCTGCTTGCCCATCAACCCCTTCCGGGCGGAAACCGCGTGGCGATCGTGGGCAACTCGGGTGGCGTCGTCACGATCACGGCCGACGCCTGCGAGGCGCGGGGCCTCGAGGTCCCCAAGCCGGGCATGCTGGACCTCGGGCCGCTCGCGGGTGCCGAGGACTACCGGAAGGCGGTGCAGAGTGCCCTCCAGGACCCCGATCTGGACGCCCTCATTGCGATCTTCCTGTGCGTCGGCGAGTGCGACCCCGAGCTGGTGGCGCGGGGTATCCGGCGAGGCGTGATCAGCGCGGAGAAGGCGACCGGCGCGGCCAAGCCGGTCCTGCTGTGCCTCATGGGGGCGACCGGGTTGGTCAAGTTCGCCTTCGAGGCCAGGGCGTCCGTCTCGGAGCGGAGGACCGCGTTTCCGTCCTACCGTTTCCCCGAGGCGGCGGCCCACGCCCTGGCGCACGCCGTCACCTACGCCGCCTACCGCCGCCAGCCGCCGGGCCGGCTTGTCTGGTTCGAGGACGCGGACGCTTCGGCCGCCCGCGGGAAGGTCGAGGCGGCGCTCGCGGGCGTCGGGCCGGGGGCAGGGCCGCACTGGGTGGGGGGCGAGCGCACGGGCGAGATCCTGGCCTGCTTCGGCATCGGCGTCGCAGCAGGGGAGGCGCCGGCAGCGGACAGGCACGTGCACGTGGGGGTGCGTCCGCACCCGAATTTCGGGCCACTCATCGTCCTCCAGGTGGAGGGGGGCGCGGCGATCGAACGGATCACGCCTCTCACCGACCAGGACGTGCGGGGGATGCTGGAGGCTGTCGGTCTGTCACCGGGAGAGAAGGAAGCTGAGCTGCTGTGCAGGCTGTCGCAACTGATCGAGGAGGTGCCCTGGCTGGTCGAGCTGCACGCGGAAATCCGCGGTCCGGCCGCAGAAGAGCTCAGGGCCACACTCGGCGGCGATCTGCAAGCGGCGTTCACGCCGCCGGCCTAGGCCGCGATTCATCAAGGCAGGACGCGGCAAGGGAGATGTATCGGGGGGGATTCACAGGGGGAGGCTATCTGATGCTCGTGCGAGAAATCATGACGACCGCCGTGATCACCGTCGCGCCCGACGCGACCCTGGAGGAGGTTTGCGAGATCATGCATGCCCGCAACATCCGCCACCTCCCGGTGATGGAGGACGGCCGACTGGTCGGAGTCATCACCGATCGTGACGTGCACGGCGCCACAAGCTCCCTGTGTCTGGCACCTTCGCAGCCGAAGGGGCTGGTTCGCGACGCCATGTCGCACCCTCCCACGACGGCGCACCCGATGGACCCGGTGGAGGATGCGGCGCGCACGATGCGCTCCCTCAAGATCGGCTGTCTCCCCGTCCTCGACGACGACACGCTGGTCGGAATCATCACCGGCATCGATCTGCTGGACGCGCTGCTGCGCCTCACGGGCGTGGACCAGCCATCGGGTCGTCTGGAGCTGCGCCTCGCTGACCGGCCCGGGGAGATTGCCAAGCTGACGGCTTTCATCTCGGGTCGTCAGCTCAACATCCACTCGGTCCTGACCTACCCAGAGGGGAGCGGGGGCGTCCGCACGGTCCTGCGCGTCAACACGCTCGAGACGCGCCCGCTTGCCGATGCACTGCGGAAAGCCGGCTTCGAGATCCTTTGGCCACCCGAGAAGCCATGGCGGCGCTGATCTTCAGTCCCTCGTACCGCGCCTACGACTTCGGCTCCGAGCACCCCTTCAGCCCGGTACGCGTGGAGATGGCGTTTGACCTGCTGGCCGCCCTCGGCCATCACCTGAGCTGGGAGGAACCCGTTCCCGCGACGCGCGAGGACATTCTCACCGTGCATTCCGAAACCTACGTGCGAGCTGTGGAAGCGCTCTCCACTGGCCAGAAGGTCGCCGATCCCGAGGCCCTGGGGCTCGGAACGCCGGACACACCCGCCTTCCCAGGGATGGATCTCGCGGCCCGTACGCTCGTCGGCGGCACGCTGGCCGGGGCGAGGCTGCTGAGCGAGCGTCGCGCGACCCGCGTGCTGAACTTCGGCGGGGGCCTCCACCATGCCCAGCCGGCACGCGCGTCGGGCTTCTGCGTCTACAACGATCTCGCAGTGGCGATCAGGCATCTGACCTCCAGCGGCCTCTGGGTGAGCTACCTCGACATCGACGTGCATCACGGCGACGGCGTGCAAGCGGTTTTCTACGCCGATGACAAGGTGCAGACCATCAGCCTGCACGAGTCCGGCCAGTACCTGTTCCCGGGGACCGGTGGGATCCACGAGCTCGGCGAGGGGATGGGTCGCGGTCTGAAGATCAACGTCCCGCTGGAACCCTTCACTGAAGGTGAGAGCTACCTCGAGATCTTCGAGAAGATCGTGCCGCGCGCCCTGGAGGCGTTCGGCCCGCACGTCCTTGTGGTTCAGGCAGGCGCGGATGCTCACTTCGACGACCCGCTCGCGGACCTCGCTCTCACTACTAGGACCTACGAGCGGCTGTTCCACCGCATCGTCGAACTGGCCGATTCCCTGACCGAGGGGCGCATCTTGTTCACCCTTGGTGGCGGTTACTCGCCGCACGCAGCCTCCCGGGTGTGGGCGATCCTGTACCTCGTGGTCAACGACCTGCCGGTTCCCGACGCGATCCCCGAGGTCTGGTCGAAAAGATGGGCGAGTTGCCTCAGCGGGAGGAATGTGGCAACGCTTCACGATGCCGACCCCGCGTATCCGCCGCAGCCGCACAAGGACGAGATCTCCCGCCGCAACCGCCTTGTCGCGACCCGCCTCCTCGACGCGCTGATGCCGTTCTGGTTCTGACAGTCGGACCGCATCTCACACTCCGCGGAATTCCGCGGGCAGGGCTGCAGGACGGGCCTCGCGCCACGGTCGCTTCCGATCGACGGGGTTTAGAATTGTTCTGAGATGGCGACGCTGCGAGCCGGGGTTCTCGTCGGGCCGTACGAGATCGTCCGTTCCATCGCTTCGGGCGGGATGGGGGAGGTCTACAGGGCCTGGGATCCCCGGCTTCAGCGAGACGTCGCGATCAAGCTGCTGCCCGCCACCTACTCCGGCGACACTGAGCGCTTGAAGCGGTTCGAGCTGGAGGCCCGCGCCGCCGGCCAGCTCGCCCACCCGAACATCCCTGCGATCTACGACACCGGAACGTTCAAGGGCTCGCCCTACGTCGTCTCGGAGCTGCTCGAGGGCGAGACGCTGCGCCAGCGCATGCGGCGCGGAAAGGCGCTCGCTCCGCGCAAGGCAACCGAGATCGCGCTGCAGATTGCCCGCGGGCTCTCGGCGGTGAAGGAGATGGGCCTCGTTCACCGCGACCTGAAGCCCGAGAACATCTTCCTGACCAAGGACGGCCAGGTAAAGATCCTCGACTTCGGTTTGGCAAAGCTGGTGCAGGGGGAGGCCAAGAAGAGGACGGGGCCCGCCGTCCTCACGCAGGAAGGGCTGATCGTCGGCACGGCGGGCTACATGTCCCCGGAGCAGGTGCGCGGCGACCCGGTGGACCACCGGTCGGACATCTTCGCGTTCGGGCTGATCTACTACGAGATGCTCACGGGCAAGCGCGCCTTCTGGCGCGACAACCAGGTGGAGACCCTCCACGCGATCCTGGACGACGAGCCCACGGACCCGGTCGAGGTGAACAGGGAGTGTCCCCCGGAGTTGGCCCGCATCGTGAGGCACTGCCTGGAGAAGAACCCGCAGCAGCGCTTCCAGTCGGCGCGCGACCTGGCGATCGCTCTCGAGGACACGCTCACCGCCATGTCCAGCGCCGCGGTGACGCCGCCGACACCCCTCGCGGCCCTGCCGCGACCGCACGTTCCCGTTCCGGTCTTGCGCCGCTACGCGATTCTCGTCGGGGTCCTCGCGCTCGGTCTTGCCACAGGGTTACTGCTCGCAAGGATCCTGGGCAGGGTCGCCCCGCCCCGCTTCGAGCAGCTCACCTTTCAGCGCGGGATGATCTGGTCCGCGCGCTATGCGCCCGGAGGAAAGGACGTGGTGTTCGGTGGCGGGTGGGAGGGGAAACCGGTCCAGATCTACTCGACCAGGCCGGGGAATCCCGAGGCTCGCGCATTGTGGCCTCCGAGTTCCGACATCCTCGCCATCTCCCGTGAAGGCGAGATGGCGGTCGCGCTCGGACGGACCTACCGCGGCCTATGGGTCCAGACCGGGACACTTGCCCATGCGCCCCTCGCGGGGGGTCAGCCGCGGCCGTATCTCGACGGGGTGGAGTGGGCCGACTGGAGCCCGAATGGGGCTGATCTCGCGGTGGTCAGGTTCAGGGATGGCCTGGACCACCTCGAGTACCCGGTTGACCAGGTGCTGTACTCCACCGCCGGATGGATCGGCCACCCTCGCGTGTCGCCGCGCGGTGACCTGGTGGCGTTCTTCGACCACCCGGTGTTCACCGACGACGGCGGCTCGCTGTCGGTTGTCAACCGCAAGGGGAAGGTGAAGGCGCTGGTCAAAGGGTTGAAGAGCGCCCAGGGGCTGGCATGGTCGCCCAACGGTGACGAGGTGTGGTTCGCCGCTTCGGATGTCGGAGCGGATCGTTACCTCCGTGCGGTCTCCCTTGGTGGCAAGCAGCGCGTGCTCGCCGTTGCGCCGGCTGAACTGACCCTCCAGGACGTCGCACCCGACGGCCACGTTCTGTTCGTGCGCGAGACTTGGCGCGGCGGCATGGTCGCGCTCGCGCCGGGCGAGACCAAGGTGAGGGACCTCTCGTGGCTCGATTACTCACTGATCCGCGACTTGTCCGGAGACGGTCGCACGGTGCTGTTCACGGAGGGGGGCCGGGGCGGGGGCGAGCGCTACGGTGCCTACCTGAGGAGGACCGACGGATCGCCGGCCTTGCGCCTCGGGGATGGAGACGCGGCCGCGCTTTCCCCGGATGGCCTGTGGGCAATCACGTCACCCGGCGAGACACCTCGGCAGTTTGTCCTTCAGCCAACCGGTGCGGGGGACGCCCGACCTTTCACGAGCGATGCCATCAACCACCTGCGGGCGCGCTTCTTCCCCAACGGCTGGCGCGTCGCCTTCGCCGGCCACGAACCGGGGCGCGGTGTCCAGGTCTTCGTGCAGGACGTTTCGGGTGGGACGCCGAAACCGATCTCGCCTGAAGGCGCGGGACTGGAATTTGCGATCTCACCCGACGGGAAGTACATCGCCGCTCTCGACTCCGACCAGAGAATCTGGATCTACCCCGTCGACGGGATGGAGCCACGACCACTTACGGACCTCAGCCCCGGCCTGGTGCCGATCCGGTGGAGCAGCGACGGCGGGAAGCTGTACGTGTGCAGTCCCACCGAGGTTCCCGGAAAGATCTTCGCGTACGACTTCGGAACAGGGCACACCGAGCTCGTGCACGAGATCGAGCTGCCCGACCCCGCCGGCTTCGTGAGGTTCAGCGGGATCTTCGTGAGCGGTGACGGCGCCTCGTATGCGTGTTCCTACTTCCAGGTTCTCTCCGAGCTCTTCGAGGCTCAGGGACTCAAGTGAGGCAGGGAAGAGTAGACAACAAGAGGTGAAGGGACGAGGACCAACGTGTCATCGTTGCCCTTGATCCTCCGCTTTCGACTGTCGCCTTGCTTTTCGCAGAGTCCCCGTATAATGCCCGAGTTCCGCGGAGGGTCCCCCATGGCCAGGAAGAGCCCCGACGTCTTCGTGATCGCCTTCACCCTGATCCTGCTCGCCGCCGCCGCTACCTGGATCCTGCCCGGCGGAAGCTACCAGCGGCAAAAGGAGAACGTCGGCGGCACGCAGCGCGAGATCGTGCTCCCTGGGACGTACCACGTCGAACCGAGCAACCCGCAGCTGTCCGCGATCTTCCTTGCACCGATGCGGGGATTCCTGCGGATGGGGGCGATCATCGGCCTCATATTTATCGTCGGCGGCGCATTCAACATCCTGAACGACACGGGCGCAATCGCGGCCGGCATCCACCAGCTCGTCAGGCTGCTGGGACACCGGAGCTACCTGATCATCCCGATCGTGATGACGGTTTTCTCGTTCTTCGGGGGCGCGTACGGCATGGCGGAGGAGGCGATCCCGTTCGCGCTGATCTTCGTTCCGATGGCGCTTGCCCTCGGCTACGACTCGATCGTTGGGGTATGCCTCTCGTTCGTGGCGGCCGGGGTCGGCTTCTCGGCCGGCTTCCTCAACCCGTTCACGGTGCAGATCTCGCAGGCGATCGCGGGGGTGCCCCTGGGCTCGGGGATCTACTACCGCATCCTCGTCTGGGTCGTCGCGACCGCGCTCGCCATCGTCTGGGTGATGATCTACGCAGCGCGCGTCAAGGCCGACCCCACCCGCAGCATCATGTACGACCTCGACCGCGAGCGCCGCGATGAGATCGAGAAGGCAGAGGTGGAACAGGTCGTCTTCACATGGCGGCACGGACTGTGCCTGCTCGTTCTCCTCGGCGCGGTGGTCGGATTGATCGTCGGCTCCACGGTCTACAAGTGGTACATGGTGGAGTTCGCTGGGCTGTTCTTCGCAATGGGTGTGCTGGCTGGGCTCGCCGGCGGCCTCGGGCCGAACAAGCTCGCGAAGTCGTTCATCACAGGTGCGAAGGACCTTTCGGGCGCCGCGCTGATCGTCGCTTTCGCCGGGGGCATCGTGGTGATCCTCGAGGACGGCCACATCCTGGACACCATCCTCTACGGGATGGCGTCGGTCACCTCGCACTTCGGCGGGGTGCTGGCCGCGCAGGCGATGTACGTGCTGCAGATGATCCTGAATTTCTTTATCCCGTCGGGCTCCACCAAGGCCGTGCTCACGATGCCGCTGCTCGCTCCACTCGCCGACCTCTCCGGGATCACGCGCCAGACGCTCGTGCTCGCCTACCAGCTCGGTGCCGGCTTCAACAGCATGATCCTCCCGACCTCGGCCGTGACGGTCGGCACGCTGGCTCTGGCCAAGATCCCCTACGAGCGCTGGGTCAGGTGGAACTGGAAGCTGCAGGTGCTGTTCTTCGTGTTCTCGCTGTCGGTACTGGTGTGGCCGGCCGTCACCGCATGGACGGGGCTCCGGTGAGCGCCGTCTGGGCGCCCTGCCGTCATCGCCCGTAAGTTCTGCTCCTTCTATGAGAAGAACACGCTGAATCCAGGGCTTGACTTGCGAAATTCGCCCTGGTAGATTTTCGTCCGAGTTAGATATTAGATCACATATAACGAGTCGCAATGGCAAGTGAGCCGAGCCCCCGCTCGCACCGCCAGCTCCACCACTGGGTCGCGGACCGTCTGCGCGCGGACATCCTCGAGGGTCGTCTCAAGCCGGGCGAGTGGCTGCGGCAGGAGAGGCTGGCGCAGGCGTACGGCGTCAGTCAGATGCCCGTGCGCGAGGCGCTCAAGCAGCTCGCCGCCGAGGGGTTGGTCGAGCACGCTCCCTACCGGGGCGTCCGGATCGTGGAGTTCTCGCCCGAGGACGTCGAGGACCTCTACACGTGCCGGGCGTTCATCGAGGGGATGGCCGCCCGGTCGGCTGCCCAGAACATCACCGACGACGAGCTCGCGGAGCTGGCCCGGCTCCACGGGGAGATGCTTCTCTGCAAGACCCCTGAAGATCTGGCGCAATACCGCGAGCTGAACCGCCGCTTTCACGCGCTTATCTTCTCGGCCAGCCGGCGGTCGTACATCGTGAGGACGCTCGCGCAGCTGTGGTCGGCGTTCCCCACGATGCTGTGGAACAGCATCCCGAGGATCGCGGTGTCCTCCGTGCCCGGTCGGGACGAGCCGGATGCCGCCGAGCACGAAGAGATCGTCGCGGCGCTCGCGGCGCGCGACGCCGATCGCGCCGAGCGCGCGGTCCGCAAGCACATCGAGTCCGCGGGAGAGATGCTGGTTGCGGGGATGAGGGCGCAGACATGAGCGAGCATCGGCGCGATGCGACGCCGTCGTGGCGGGGTGCGCGCCTGGTTTTGGCAGGGCCGGTGTGGCAAGCCCGTGCAGGCTTCCGGTCCAGGATCGAGGCGCCGGGGTTGGATGACCGTGGCGCCCGGGGAGGAGAGATGATGCGAAAGGTTCTTCAAGGTGCTGTGATAGCCCTGATGCTGCTCGCCCTGGCGGCTCCCGCCGTCGCGCAGAGCAGCAGCTCGGGCGGCATCCGGGGCGTGGTCAGGGACGCGCAGGGAGCCGTCCTCCCGGGCGTCACGGTGACCGCGTACTCCACGGCCCTGATCGCCGGGAAGATGACGGCGATCACCGACGCGCGCGGCGCGTACCGCTTCCCCTCGCTGCCGATCGGGACGTACGTCCTCGAGGCCGAGCTCTCCGGTTTCGTGAAGGTTCGCCAGGAGGACGTGCGGATCAGCATCGGCCGCGAGCTGGGGATCGACATCACGCTTCCCCAGGCCAAGGTGGCCGAGGTGGTGACGGTCAGCGCCGAGGCCCCGGTCATCAGCGCGGTGGGCAACCAGGTCTCGAGCTACTTCGACAGCAAGTGGGTCGAGCGCCAGCCGCTGCCAAGGAACTTCTACTTCATCCTCAACGCGGCACCTGGTGTCAACTCAGAGCCGACCTCGGTGCTGACGAGCAACGTGCTGGCATACGGCGGCAACTCCGCTCGCCAGAACGCGTACACCATCGACGGGGTGAATGTCTCCGACCCGGGAGGCGGCTCGTACTGGGTCCTGCCCAGCATCCAGTGGATGGAGGAGGTCCGGGTCGGTGGGTTGGGCGCTGACGCCGAGTACGGCGGCTACACCGGCGGCATCGTCAACGGCGTGACCAAGTCGGGAGGCAACGTCTTCCACGGCGGGCTCGAGTACTACTACCAACCGTCGAGTTGGGTTTCGAACAACAACCCTGAGGGGACGCAAGAGACGTTCAAGTTCTCCGATTTGGCGCTCAGCCTCGGCGGCAAGTTCGTCGAGGACAAGTTGTGGTGGTTCCTCTCCGGCGAGTACTGGCAGAACACGACAACCCCGTTGAACGCCTATAGCTCCTCCGAGCGCAGGATCGGCAGGGGCCTCGGGAAGCTCACGTACCAGGCCAGCGAGGGGAACCGGCTCTCGCTCATGGCCGAGGACGACAAGGTGGTCAACCAGAACCGCGGGAGCGACGCGTACACCTACCAGGAGGCCACGTACAAGCAGGTGGCTCCCAACTTCACGGCGAGCCTGGGGTGGGAGTCGCTCATCAACGCCAATAACTACATCAACCTCCGGGGCACGTACATGAACGGCCGCGACGACCAGGTGCCGTACAACGGCGACACCCCCGGCCACATAGACGACGCCAACACCGGTATCTACTGGGCCAACTCGCCGTTCACGGGCCTCGACTTCCGCCGGCTCGAGAGCATCGACGGGTCCTGGAACCTGTTCTCCGAAGCCCTATTCGGCGCCAACGACTCGCACTCTTTCAAGTTCGGTGCGAAGTACGAGGTCGGCTGGGTCACCGAAAACTATGTCCGCAGCGGCGGCTTCACCTACTACGACGACTCCTCGTACTGCGACTCGTGGGAAGCATACCTCGCCGACCCGTCGTGCGGCGCCGACTACATCGAGCGCGGGTACGGCGAGATCAACGAATGGCTAAAGTGGAACGGCTGGGCGGCCTACGCCCAGGACTCGGTGCGGCTCGACAGGTTCACACTCAACGTCGGGCTGCGCTTCGGCCAGTACAACGGCGGGTTCGCCGAGGGGCACGGTGACCAGAACGTCTACCAGGTGACGTACTGGGATCCGCGCATCGGGTTCGTGTGGGACCTCACCGGCGAAGCGCGCACGGTCGTGAAGGCGCACTGGGGCCGCTACCACACCGGGATGGTCGCCTGGTTCTGGGACCGCCACTACTCGGGGAACATCTCCGTGCCCGACCAGGACTGCTACTGGGATCCCGACACGCAGTCTTACAGCGACTGCGACACCCCGGTGTCGGCCAGCACCGCCACCATGGGCGACCTCAGCCATCCCTACGTCGACGAGACGCTGCTCACTTTCGAGCAGGCGCTCGGGCGTGTGAGTTCGGTCGGCCTCGACCTCATCCAGCGCAACTTCCGCAGCTTCATGGTGATGTGGAACACCAACGACGACTACGAGACACTCGTCGCGCACAACAACCCTTACGGCGGCGGCGACCTCCCGGTCTACAACCTGCTCTCGGAGCCGGTGTTCGTCCTCACCCAGAATAACCCGGCATTCCGCGACTTCAAGTCGGTCGTGCTGCGCTACGACAAGCGCTACGCCGACGGGTGGCAGCTCAGGGCCTCGGTCGTGTGGTCGGACAACAAGGGGAACATCGAGAACGACTACGGCTATGAGCCCTCCTACACGGACAAGAACGGCCAGACCAACCTGGTCGGCAGGATGACGTACTCGACCAACAAGTGGGAGGCCAAGCTCTCCGCCTCGGTGGACCTGCCGCTCAACTTCCAGCTCAGCGCGTTCTACACCTACCTCTCGGGCCAGTACTGGACGCCGTACGTGCGGGTCCGTGGGCTCGACTACAACGCAAGCACCGGCAACTACATCTACATGGTGCCGCTCGGCACCGAGAAGTTCCCCGAGCGCAACCTGATCGACCTACGCCTCGCCTGGAACACCAGTCTCGGCAAGGCCATGAACCTGACGGTGCAGGCCGAGTGCTTCAACTGCACGAACAGCTCGACGGTACTCAGCCACGCTTCTGACCGCTGGGGTGACTACCGCATTTCGGACGAGTCGTGGGTTGGGCCGAGGTCCGTCTTCGCCGCCCCGGATGCCATCGAACAGCCGAGGCAGTTCCGCGCCGGCGTGCGGTTCAGTTTCTGATTCGTGATGTCAGCCTGTGATCGGGGCGGCCAAACGGCCGCCCCGCTTTTTCGCCGTGCCGGAGCGCGAACCACGCGCCGCCGGCGCCGAGGAGGGATGGATGCGACGCTTCATTGCGCTGGTTGCGGTGGTGATCTGGGCGGCGGCCGCTATTGCGCAGGCTCCCGCGACGAGGGGCCACCTCGTGCTGATCGGGGGAGGGGAGAAACCGCCGGAGGCGATGAGGAAGTTCGTCGAGCTTGCTGGTGGTCCGCAAGCCCTGATTGTCGCGATCCCGACCGCGTCCACGGAGCCCGACACGGGCTCGTACTACGTGAAGCTCTTCAAGGAGGAGTACGGGTGCGCAAACGTCGTGGCGCTCGAGATCAAGAGGAAGGCCGAGGCGATGCGCGCTGACTACGCCGAGATCGCCCGCAAGGCAACGGGCGTCTTCTTCGGCGGGGGCGACCAGATTCGCATCACCAACGCGCTGCTCGGCACGCCGGTCGGCGCGGCGATCGCGGACGCCTTCAGCCGCGGCGCGGTCATCGGCGGCACGTCGGCCGGGACGGCGTGTCAGAGCGACCCGATGATCACCGGCGAGGGCGACTTCAAGGTGATCCGGGCCAACAGCGTCGAGCTCTGGCAAGGTCTCGGCTTCTTCCGCGGGGTGGTCGTTGACCAGCACTTCATCGCCCGGCAGCGCTCCAACCGGCTCCTCTCGGTGATCCTCGCACACCCCGACCTGCTGGGCGTGGGCGTGGACGAGGACACCGCGATCTGGGTTCGCCCGGACGACACTTTCCAGGTGATGGGCCGGAGCTGCGTGATGGTGCTCGACACAAAGGGCGCGCAGGTCACCCGGCAGCCGGTCGAGACCGGCCTCGACCTGCTCGGGGTCCACGACCTGAGGGTCCAGATCCTGTTGCCCGGGGAGACGTACGACCTGGCCCGACGAGCCGTGATCTCTGTACCCGCGGCGACTCGATAGGTTTGGGAGCACGTACAATGCCTGCGTGCGTGGCGGAAGCCGAAAGGACAGGGAGGTGCTTGCCATGATCGCTGGAAAGTCGGCGTGCTTGAAGAGCGTCGGGATGGTCATACTCGTGGCCGTCGGGCTCGCATTCGCAACGGGGGTTCGCGCCCAGGCGCCCGAGCAGAAGAAGCTGACCTGGGACCAGAGCAAGTCCGTGTACAACCGGCAGATCCATCCACCCCAACCGGTCGAGAAGATCGACTGGGAAGGCCGGGTCACCGCGATGCTCACGGAGGAGCCCGGCGACATCATCATCACCGGCGTCGGCGACATGATCTTCAACGAGCAGATCAGCAAGCTCGCCGACCCGGTCCACCAGCAGCTCTTCCGGATCATGCAGGAGGCCGACATCGCGTACGGGAACCTCGAGTTCTCGATCAACGAGCACCCGGAGGCGCAGCGGCCGTTCTACAACTTCAGGGCGCCTCTCGAGTTCGCCTGGGAGGTCGCAGCCATCGGCATCAACATGGTGAGCATGGCGAACAACCACGCCCTCGACTTCGGACCGGAGGGGCTCAGGGACTGCCTCAAGGCGCTCGATCGGGCCCAGATCACGCACGCCGGAGCAGGGCTCACGCTGGCCGAGGCGCACGAGCCGGGCACGACGGGTGTCCAGAGTCAGAAGACGGAGTTCGCGCTGCTCTCCTACATGCGCTACTGGACACAGAAGTACCGCTGCAACGACCCGAACGCGCCCTGCCTGGCGACGATCAACCCTGCGACGATCCTCACCACCGGCGCCGATGGGAAGCTCATCGAAGTCGAGGGGCCGGTCAAGGGCGACATTGAGGCGATGGAGGACGACATCGTTCTTGCCAGGCGTCACAACGACGTCGTAATGGTCTCCCTCCACAACCACGACCACAGCCACCACCGCGCCTACGGGATCCAGGACACCACCCCGCTCAACGACGAGATCATGTACCGGAAGGCGATCGACTCCGGCGCGGACATGGTCATCGGCACCGGGCCGCACGTGCTGCGCGGGATCGAGATCTACAAGGGGAAGCCGATCTTCTACAGCATCGCGAACTTCATCTACCAGTACCGGACCCCCGACAAGATCCCCATCGATCTCATCCACCAGCGCGACACCGAGCTCGCGCGGCCGACAAACGTATCGGTCTGGGACCGCAGGGATCCGGATTTCATCTTCGAAGGGGTCGTGCTGCGGATGACCATGAACCAGGAGAAGCTCCGCAAGATCCAGCTGATCCCCTTCACGATCGACGACGAGGGGCCGCTGTACGGCGTTCCGCGCCTCGCCAGCACGAAGCGCTGTAAGGAGATCATCGAGCGGCTGCAGAAGCTGTCGGAGCCGTACAAGACCACGATCGTCAACAAGGGGTGGTACGCCGAGGTGCAGCTCTGACCTCGGGCGCATCCTGGATTGGCCGAGCGGGCGCACCTTCCTTACCGGGGTCGAGGCGGAGGATACGGAGGGTGGTGATGCAAAGTCCACGCATGGCTCTGGCTGGCCGGGTGCTCCTGGCGGTCACCGCGGTCACGGCGACGCTCGGTTCGGCCGTCGGAGGCTGCGCCCAACCCGTTACGAAGCTGCCGGCCAGCGTCGATCCGCAGCGCGTGGCCGAGGTCGTCAAGGTGGAGATGACGAGGCAGCGAATCCCCGGCGTCTCCCTGGCGATCGTGAGGGCCGGTCAGATCGTTTACGTGCAAGGGTTCGGCCTTGCAAACGTCGAGCTCAACGTGGCGGTCAAGCCTGAAACGGTCTTCCAGTCCGGCTCGGTCGGCAAGCAGTTCACCGCGACGGCTGTGATGATGCTGGTCGAGGAGGGCAAAATCGGCCTGGATGACAGCATCGCGAAGTACCTCCCCGAGAGTCCGGAGCCGTGGAGACCCATCACCGTGCGGCGTCTGCTGTCGCACACCGGTGGGATGACCGACTACCCCAAGGACTTCGATTTCCGGCGCGACTACACCGAAGACGAGCTGCTCGCCCGCGCGATGCAGGTTCCGCTGGCCTTTGCGCCGGGTGAGAAGTGGAGCTACAGCAACCTCGGCTACGTGACGCTGGGCATTCTGATCCACCGTGTGACCGGGCAGTTCTACGGGGACTTCCTGCAGGAGCGCATCTTCAAGCCGCTGGGGATGAGCACGGCGCGCATCATCAGCGAGGCCGACATCGTGCCCAACCGCGCCGCCGGCTACCGGCTCGTGAGGGGAGAGCTGAAGAACCAGAATTGGGTATCCCCGACGCTCAATACCACGGCTGACGGCGCGCTCTATCTGACAACGCTCGACATGGCAAAGTGGGACGCGGCGCTGTGCACCGACAAGCTTCTGGAAAAGACGATTCTCACTCAGATGTGGACGCCGGTGAGGCTCAACAACGGCTCCACCTATCCCTATGGCTTCGGCTGGTCGCTGGAGCAAGTAGACGGCCATCGCCTGATCGCGCACGGGGGTTCATGGCAGGGCTTCAAGGCCTACATCGGGCGATATGTCGACGACGCTCTGACGATCGTCGTGTTCGCCAACCTCGCGCAGGCGCAGGTAGAGCGCATCGCGTATCGTGTCGGGACGCTGTGCAACCCGGAACTGGAGCTGCCTGAACCCAAGCCGATCAAGGACAGGGAACCTCAGGTGACGACGCTCGTGGGGAAGATCCTCAGTGAAACGGCTGCGGGCTCCCTGAAGGGCGACGCGCTGACGCCGGAGTTCGCCGCTGAGTTCCTGCCAGATGGCCTGTACGAGACCGCGGAGTTCCTCAAGCCCCTTGGCAAGCAGACCGCCATCGCGCTGCTCTGGCGCACCGAGGACGGAGGCCTGCGCTCCTATCGGTACCTTGTGACCTTCAGCCGGGAGCAGGTGATTTGCGTCCTCGCACTGACCAAGGACGGCAAGATCGCCGAGATGGGCGTCGAGCCCTGGTGATGCTGGACAGCAGGGCCGGATCGAGCAGACGGAGGTGAGAGCCATGCCGAAGAGCACCCGCGGGCGCAGTATCCTCAACAGCTTCCTCGCGCTTCCCCTCCTGGCGCTGTCCGCCTGGGTCCAGGCGGAGAGTCCCCAGAAGCAGGCTGTGGCCCCCCCGAAAGCCGCGCAATTCCCCAAGGTCCTCGAGACGCACGGCGAGACGAGGGTCGACAACTACTTCTGGATGAACGACCGGAACGACCCCAACGTCGTCGCCTACCTCGAGGCCGAGAACGCCTATGCAGCAGCCGTGATGAAGCCGACCGAGAAACTCCAGGCAAAGCTGTACTCGGAGATGGCCGGCCGGCTCGTGCCCGACGAGCAGACGCTTCCCGTGGAGGACAACGGCTACCTCTACATCACCCGATACGAGGAAGGGAAGGAGTACCCGATTCACTGCCGGCGTAAGCCGTCACCCGGTTCCCCCGAGGAGGTGATGCTCGACGTGAACGTCCTCGCCGCAGGCCACAAGCTCTACAAGACAACGGGCCTGACCGTGAGCCCCGACAACAGGGTCCTGGCCTTCGGGGTCGACACAATGGGCAACAGGATGTACACGATCCTCTTCAAGGACCTCGCGACGGGGAAGATGCTCCCGGACGCCATCCCCGGGACATCCGGGGACATCGCCTGGGCCGCGGACAGCAGGACCGTTTTCTACGCAGCCAACGACGCCACGGTGCGCGCGTTCCGGGTCATGCGCCACGTCCTCGGCGAGCCTCCGGAGCGCGACGCCGTGCTCTTCCAGGAGAACGACGTCAGATTCGAGGTCTCGCTGAGCCTCTCGAAATCCCGCGAGTTCGTGATTGTGGAAACCGCGAGCGAGACCTCCTCCGAGACCAGGTACCTGGATGCCGGGAAGCCGCTTGGCGAGCTCAAGCTTTTCCAGGCGAGGACGCCGAACCTGCGCTACCGGGTGCAGCACGGCGGCGGGAAGTTCTACGTCCAGACCGACCTCGGCGCGCCCAACTTCACGCTCATGCGGACCGAGCCTGGGAGCACGGGGAAGGATTCCTGGAAGCCCGTGGTCCCGTACAATCCCCAGGTTCTCCTCGAGGAGTTCGACATCTTCCAGGGTTACGCCGTGCTCCTCGAGCGCGCGGACGGCCTCCCGCGTGTGCGGGTCGTCAACCTCGCCGACGGCAAGGCCCGGGTCGTCGCGCTACGCGACGAGGCGCTCGAGATTGGACTCGAGAAGACACCGGAGTTCGCCAGCCGGACGTTCCGGTTCACGTACGCCTCCCCGGTCGTTCCCGACTCCACCTACGAGTACGTCCTCAGCACCGGGACGCAGATGCTGCTCAAGCGGGAGCGGGTTCTCGGCGGCTATGACCCGGGCAGGTACGAGGTGCGCCGGGTGTGGGCGAGAGCGCCGGACGGCGTGCGGGTGCCGATCTCGCTCGCGTTCAAGAAAGGCCTGCGCCAGAACGGGACGAACCCCACGCTGCTGTGCGGTTACGGCGCGTACGGGAGCATGGAGGTCTGCAGGCCCGGCTTCGAGTCGGACCGCATCAGCCTGCTGGACCGCGGCTTCGTCTACGCCATTGCCCACGTGCGCGGCGGCGGGGAGCTGGGACGCGCGTGGTACGAG
>DATKMD010000083.1:0-4371 GCA_035542075.1 Thermoanaerobaculaceae bacterium | reverse complement strand
AGAGGCGCCGCGGTCTCGGACCGCCCCGCCCGGCGACGCGGTTTTCGACCGGCGTCTGCAGCGCCCACGTGCGGGCTGACCCAGCCCGCGTACAACATCTTCCGGTATACCGGGCCAAACCGCTTTGCCCATCCGGATCGCTGGGCGACCTTGACCGCCGACCTTCACTGGCATGTGCAGATCCTGCCGCGGGTACACAGCAAGGCTGGGTTCGAGGTCGGCAGCGGGTTCTACGGGGACTCCGTGCTTCCGGAGGAGGCGGCCAAGATTCTGCGCGCCGCGCTGTAGATGTGCGTCTGTCGGGCCCAGTTCGGGCTGCAAGGCGGGACCACTGGGTGGGAAGGTCCGGCTGAATGGTAATCGGGCGACCTTGAGGGTCTGCGCAGTGAAGGAGTGATCGCCATGCCGATTGACCTGCTCCCCGAGGATGGCGCAATCGTTAGGAGCCAGACCTGCCGTTAACCTGCGAGGTTGACCATGTCCTCAAGCGAGTCATGGCGCGAGCGACCGGATCGGTGACCGTGGCGAAAGTCGGGGCGCATTTCGAGGAAGAGCAAGCTGCCCGGGGGCTGTCTTACGGGGAGCTCATCGATGGCCGAGATGCTCACGCGATATTCCGCTCCGCGGAAGTCCGTGAAATCGCGTACCTGTTCCGCAGTCAGGGCAAGACTGAGAACTTGGGGCCGACGGCGGTCCTCGTCAGTTCAGAGTTGGGTTTCGGGATGATGCGCATGCTCGGCCTGCTCTTGGACGACGTCTGCGCCGTGCGGCCGTTCTATCGGCTGAAATACGGGCAGGACAGCGGTGGCCATTTCGTGACCCAATGGGGCCAGTCGGCGACGTGGCCGTCGAGCCCCTGGAACTTGAGCCACGGCGGCGGCGTGCCGAGCCCCCGTCACCTGCAGGTGAACAGCGAGTCCACCTCGTCGGAAGAGGCTCGCCATCGCCCGCTTCGAATAGCAGGTGCCCCCTCGCCACACTGACGGAGTACTGTCACACGGGCCTTGCGGTCACGCGACGCGCAGGCGCCCCTGCCGCCGCCCCGCACAGAACCTCAAGGGTTTCCCAGAGCTCTCCACTCCCCGAACAGTAGCCTCGTTGCTGGCACATCGCATGCGTAGTCCCACTGTGCGACATACAAAGACACTGCGGAGGCACTCTCAACCACTTGAGGGAGCCCGAACCCATGCTGAAGATGCTCGATGGCATCCCCGACGGTCAGCCTGAACTGTGACGGCAGGCGAACTCGGGAGCGCATCCTGCTCCCGGTGGGGCAGCTGACCGTCGATCTCCGCCCTGGTGCTGGCGGTCAGATCACGGCGGGGTTTCCAGAGGAGTCTCCGCGGAAGGCAGAAGCGCCATAAGCATATCAGTACTGATCGTGGACGATCATCCGGTGGTCCGCTGCGGCATCCGGCAGCTCCTGGAGAGCCAAGGCAGGTCTACCGTCGTGGGTGAAGCGAAGGGCGGCCTAGAGGCGGTCCGCCTCTGCGAAAAGCTACACCCGGACGTGCTGATCCTGGATCTCATCCTGCCGAACCTCGCCCGGATGGATGCCCTGCGCATCATTCGAAGATGTTCACCGCGGGCGCGCGTCGTCGTGTTCTCCATGCTAAGCGACATTCCCATCGTGGCGGCGACGCTCAGGCTCGGCGCCACCTCGTTCGCGCCCAAGAGCAGCGCCGAAAGAGACCTCATCCGGGCAGTAGACGAGTCGGTGGCCGGGCAGCGGTACATCGGGCGGCCGATCAACGCAATCGCCCTCAACGCCTACATGGAGCAGGTTCGATCGGGTCCCCTCGACCCTCATGAAGCGCTGATTGAACGCGAACGAGAAGTCCTGAAGCTGGTGGCGGAGGGCGAGACGAACAGGGCGATCGCCTGGCGCCTGTACATCAGCCCGAGGACGGTCGAGAGCCACCGCGCCAACGTGATGCGGAAATTGGGACTCAAGAACCGGACCGAGCTGGTGCGTCATGCTTTGAGGCACGGTCTCATTCCCCAGTAGAGTTGACCGCCGCCGGACCCGCCGCCCAGTCCGCGGTTCTCTCCGCGGCCCTGTCCGCGGTCCTTGCGCAGCACTTTCGCAGGTGCTAGCGTCGGTCGCCATGGCGCAGGCAGCGAACCCTCCACGGCGGGCGCCCCAGGCGGGCGCCACCGGTGCTTCTGCGGGCGAGACCCGGGGCACCTCCCCGGCGGGAGCCTTGGAGGTCCCGCTCGGCGAAGCGCTGCGCCGGCTGAGGCGCAGGCTGAGGGTGGACCTGCTCGTGCTGGCCCTGAGCGACCGCCCGTCCAGCAGCCTGCGGATCTGCGCGGTCGAGGCCTTGCTGCCGTCCCCGATGTCTTCGTTCCTGGAGCTGCCCGAGGCCGATTCCCCCGCTGTGTGCGCGTGGCGTCAACAGGAGCCCGTGATCCTCGACGACCTGACCCGCGAGAGCCGCTGGCCCGACGCGCTCGAGGCGTTCCGCCAGGTGGGGATCCGCTCGCTGTGTGCCGTGCCCCTGGGCAGCACGGAGGAGCGGCTCGGGGTGGTGCAGCTGTGCAGCGTGGACCCGGGTATCTACTCGCGCTCGGAACTCAGCTTCATCCGCGACTGCCTCGCTTCGCTGCTCCCAGCCCTGGCCGGAGTCCAGGACCTGGGGCCCGTCGCCACCGGCGCGGGGCGCCTGCCCGAGGCGGTCCAGCTCGAGCTGCTCCTGCGGGTGACCAACGCGCTGGTCGCGAAGCGGGACCTCCGGGAGCTGGTCGCCGAGATCTCGAGCTCGATCGGGCGCGTGCTGCCCACGAACCACGCCATCCTGTCCATTTACGATCCCGAGTCGCGGCAGCTGCGCATCGAGGCAGTCACGTCCCTGCAGGGCACGGAGCGCAACTACGAAGACGTCGTCTTCCCGCTCGAGGGCTCGCCCGCGGGGGCCGCCTTCCGGACCGGCCAGCCGCTCCGGGTGAGTCGGCTCGAGGCCACGGAGTTCCCCTCGGAGGTGACGCGGTGGCTCATCTCGGAGGGCATCCGCTCGGCCTGCTGGCTGCCGCTGGTGCGCGGCGGCCGGGTCCTCGGCGTGCTGGACATCGCTAGTACGCGGGAGGACGCGCTCCAGCCCGGGGATGTGGGCCTGCTCGTCCGGATCGCCGACCAGGTTGCCCTGGCCGTGGAGAACTCGCTCGCCTTCCGGGAGATCGCCGAACTAAGGGACCGGCTGGCGAAGGAGAAGAACTACCTCGAAGCCGAGATCCGCTCGGAGTTCAACGACGAGGAGATCATCGGCGAGAGCCCGGCGTGGAAGCGCGTCATGGAGGAGGCACGGAACGTCGCGGACACCGACGCGAACGTGCTCATCCTGGGGGAGACCGGGTCGGGCAAGGAGCTGGTCGCGCGCGCCATCCACAACCTGAGCCGGCGCCGCGACCATACGTTCGTCAGGGTCTGCTGCCCGGCAGTGCCCTCGGGCCTGCTCGAGAGCGAGCTGTTCGGCCATGAGCGCGGCGCGTACACCGGGGCCGTCTCGCAGAAGATCGGGCGCTTCGAGCTCGCCCACCATGGCACCATGTTCCTGGACGAGATCGGCGACATGCCGCTCGAGCTGCAGCCGAAGCTTCTGCGGGCGCTCGAGGAGCACGAGTTCGAGCGTCTCGGCAGCAACCGCGTGATTCGAGTGGACGCCCGCATCATCGCGGCGACCAACCGGGATCTGCGGGAGATGGTGAAGCGCCGCGAGTTTCGCGAGGACCTCTACTACCGGCTGAACGTGTTTCCCATTCACGTACCGCCGCTGCGGGAGCGGCGGGAGGACATCTCCCTGCTGGTGCGGTACTTCGTGCAGAAGTTCGTGGGCCAGATGGGCAAGCGGATCGAGACCATCCCGCCGGAGATCTTCGAGGCGTTGGTGCGCTGGGACTGGCCCGGCAACGTGCGGGAGCTCGCCAACCTGATGGAGCGCTCGGTGGTGCTCGCCCGCGGACCGCGGCTGGAGATCCCGCTCGCGGAGCTGCAGCAGCGGCCGGCAGTTGCAGGGAAGTTCGGTGAGGCGGGCAGGACGCTGGCGGAGATCGAGCGGGAGGAGATCCGGCGCGTCCTGCGGGATTGCCACGGGGTCATCAGCGGCCCTGGCGGCGCCGCGGCCCGCCTCGGGCTGAAGCGGACGACCCTCAATTACAAGATGAAGAGGCTCGGCATCACCCGCTTCGAATGACGGGAGCCCCCTTGTCACCCTGACGGACTACGGTCACGCTGGCGTGGTGGCTCCGCCGCCCGCAGGCGCCCCGGGCGCCGCTCCGCGCGAGATTCCAAGGGTTTCGCAGGTTTCCCCACCCCCCGAACCGCCGCCACGCCACTGGCCCGTCCCATGCAATCACGCCGTGGGACACACGAAG
>DATKMD010000082.1:0-3649 GCA_035542075.1 Thermoanaerobaculaceae bacterium | reverse complement strand
TACTCTGGCTGGCAGGAGGGTGAACGGTCCGGCTGAAGCCAAGTCCTTTCACAAACTGCTTTTACACGGAGGAGCGTCGCTCATGACCGGATACCGTAGATACTTGCCGATGTGGGTCGCTGCCCTCGCGCTCTCGTTCCTTGGCACGGCGACCGCCGCTTCCGATCAGAACGCCGAGGAGCCGATCCAGGGTGAGGAGAAGGCGGTGCTGACCGATGCGCCGACCGTGCCTCCTCCGATCACGCGGACGCACGCCACGAAGGTCATCGTGCGGCTCGAGGTCGCGGAGCTCGAGATGCCGATCGCCGACGGTGTCCGCTACACGTTCTGGACCTTCGGCGGTAAGGTCCCGGGCAAGTTCATTCGCGTCCGGGAGGGCGACCTCGTCGAGTTCCATCTCGACAACCATCCCAACAACAAGATGCCCCACAACATCGACCTGCACGCGGTCACCGGGCCGGGGGGCGGAGCGGCATCGTCGCTCTCGGCTCCCGGACACAGCTCGCTGTTCTCGTTCAAGGCTCTGAACCCAGGCCTCTACGTCTATCACTGCGCCACGGCTCCTGTGGCCATGCATGTCGGCAACGGCATGTACGGCCTGATCCTGGTCGAGCCCAGAGACGGCCTGCCGAAGGTGGACCGCGAGTACTACGTGATGCAGGGCGATTTCTACACCAGGGGAGCCAATGGGCAGGCCGGTCTTCAGCCATTCAGCATGGCCAAGGCCATCGACGAGCGGCCCGACTACGTCGTGTTCAACGGTGCCGTGGGCGCCATTGCCGGCGACAGCGCACTCCAGGCCAAGACGGGAGAGACCGTTCGCATCTACTTCGGGGTGGGCGGCCCGAACCTGACATCCTCTTTCCATGTCATCGGCGAGATCTTCGACCGGGTGTGGGCGGAAGGGAACATGGCGACCATCACGAGGGACGTGCAGACCACGCTCGTTCCTGCGGGTGGTGCGGCCATCGTCGAATTCAAGATCGAGGTGCCGGGGACCTACATCCTGGTGGACCATTCGCTCACGCGTGCGTTCAACAAGGGCGCCCTCGGAATGCTCAAGGCCGCCGGCCCCGACAACAAGCTCGTGTACTCTGGGAAGATCAGCGATGAGGTGTACCAGCCCGAGGGGACACAGATCCGCATGAGCGCGACACCGCCGGCGGTCGCGCCCCCACCCAAGACCAGGAAGGAGCTACTCGAACGCGGCAAGGGTGTGTACGCGGCCAACTGCGCGGCCTGCCATCAGGCGAACGGGCAGGGCATCCCCAAGGCCTTTCCCCCGCTGGTCCGCAGCGACTACCTGAACGCCGACAAGATCCGGGCGATCCGGACGGTGACCGGTGGCCTGCAGGGGCCCGTCACCGTGAACGGCGAGACGTACAACGGGGTCATGCCCGCGTGGACGCTCTCCGACGAGGACGTCGCCGCAGTCCTGAGCTACATCTACGGAAGCTGGGGCAACTCCGGCAAGGAGGTGTCGGTGAAGGACGTGAGGACGCACCGAGTCAAGGGGAGCGCGGCGAAGTCGCCCGAATGAGGATCCCGCTCGCGGTGACGGCGGCCGCCGCCGTCATGATGGCAATGTCTGGGGCCGCCGCTGACCGGGCGGCGCCCAACATGGCTCTGGTGCCGGCCGGGCAGCAGCAGCCCTTCTTCGTCACGCGCGGTTCGACGGGCTCGCCGGCGGCCGAGGCCGACCGGGGCCCGGCGATCGAGGTGCCGGCGTTTCTCATGGATCGGGTACCGGTGACGCGCCGCCATTTTGCCGAGTTCGTCCGCGCCCGGGCCGAGTGGCGGCGATCGCAGGTCCCTTCCACGCTGGCCGACTCGCACTATCTCGAGGACTGGGCCTCGGACCTGGATGCCGGAAACAGCGTGCCTGCCGATGCGCCCGTGACCCGCGTGTCCTGGTTCGCGGCCAGCGCCTACTGCCGCTGGAAGGGGAGGGAGTTGCCCACGGTGGATCAATGGGAGCGAGCCGCGGCCGGCGCCGGGAAGGACACGCCCGCCACCCGGGAGAAGATCTTGCAGTGGTACAGCCGGCCTGGCAGCGACCCGCTTCGCGCGGTCGGTCAGGACGTTCCCAACGCCTACGGCTTGCACGACCTGCACGGTCTGATCTGGGAATGGACGCTCGACTTCAACAGCACCCTGGTCAGCACCGAGACTCGCGACCCCGGAGCGAAGGACGATCCGCTCTTCTGTGGCTCGGGCAGCCAGGGTGCCGTCGATCCGAACGACTACGCCACCTTCATGCGCTACGCGCTCCGCAACAGTCTCCGCGCCAGCTACACGACGGGCACCCTTGGCTTCCGCTGCGCACAGGACACGGAGAAGCCATGACCTGGATACGGATCGTCGTCACACTGGCCCTGGCCGTCCTGCCCGGGTCGGCGTCGGCACAGGCCCCGACGTCGCCTCACACTCACGGCTCCGCGGAGTCCCCGGACCGCGAGCGGCCGGCGCCCCTCCCAGGCGGATCCATCTATCAGGTAGGCACCACGTGGACGGACATGGATGGCAAGCCCGTGCCGCTCCGCTCGCTACGAGGGAAGCCGGTTGCTCTTGCGATGGTGTACACGAGCTGCACCACCGCCTGTCCTCTCACCGTGGCCGATCTCAAGCGCATCGAGGCGGCGCTGTCGCCGGAGGCCCAGGCGCGCGTGTCGTTCGCGCTCTTCTCCTTCGACAGCGAGCGGGATCGACCGGAGGTGCTGAAGAAGTTCGCCTCGGCCCATGGCCTCGACCCCGCGCGCTGGCGCCTCTACCACGGTGATCGCGCCGCCGTCCGTGACCTGGCCATGGCGCTCGGCATCCGCTACAAGAGAGACGCCCGCGGCGACTTCGACCACTCCAATGTCATATCGATCCTCGACTCCCAGGGAGTGGTTCGCCACCAGCAGGTGGGTCTCGGCCAGGATCCGGCGGCATCCGCCGCCCGACTCGAGAGCCTCGCGCGCTGACCCGTCCGGCTGGCCGGACGCCGGCAGCCCCGCTGGCGGGCCGGAGCTGGAGATCTGAATGTGAGCCGGGAGCACTTCGAGAGCGACCGCGATGACCACCTTGGAATCATCCGCACCACAATCCGACCCAGCGTGTCGGCTAGGGCTTGCGGTTCAGCGAGCGCTCCCGCTCTTCCCATTGCTCCTGGAGCTGGCGGTGTGTCCGCCGCTCCGAGATCGTGTGGATGACCGCACAGAGCAGAGAGAACACGACGGCGGCGACGCCGAGCAGGGCCAGCGTCATGGGTGGGAAGGTCGTCGGATCGAGACCATGACTCGATCGTAACCCAGTGCAAAATCATCACCAAATAGGTCTGGAGGCGGTTGAAGTCCATCCGGGCGTCCGCTAGACTGTCTCCCCGTGACCCACCCCGACGGCCGGCCCCTCGCGCGGTTCTCCGTCCTCGACCTGACCACCGTCCGCTCGGGTCCTACATGCACGAAAATCCTGGCCGATTTCGGCGCGGACGTCCTCCGGGTGGAGCGGCCGGGTGGTGAGGGGCGGGAGCGAGTGTTCTTCGACGCAGCCGACCTGCATCGCAACAAGCGCAGCGTGGCCGTCAACCTCCAGGACCCGCGCGGTGTCGCCATCGTGAAGCGGCTGGCCGCCTCGATGGACGTGGTCGTCGAGAACTACCGCCCCG